>DATFTC010000175.1:0-30601 GCA_035262305.1 Myxococcaceae bacterium
CACGGTCGTCCGAGCGGTGCGGGACCAGCAGGACATGAGGGTCGTCGGCGGGACGGAGCTCAAGGGCTCCACGGCGATCGGCATGGATGTTGGCCTGGCCGCGCAGCTCCCAGCCCTGCAGATTCCCGTTGTGGACGACCTGGGCCGTGCAATCGACCAAGGCGGGGGGCAGGTGGTGATCGACTTCACCAGCGCCGAGGCCAGCGTTGAGCACGCCCGGATCTGCGCCGATCGCGGCATTCCAGTCGTCATTGGCTCGACGGGATTGTCGTCGGATGCCAGAGCGGAGATGGCCCGCTGCTCACAGAAGATCGCGGTGATGATGTCTCCGAACATGTCGGTCGGAGTGAATTTGATGATCAAGATGGCGACCGAGCTGGCCGAGATTTTGGGCGATACTTTCGACGTAGAGATCCTCGAGACGCACCACCGGATGAAGAAGGATGCGCCCTCGGGAACTGCGCTCCGGCTCGCCGAAGAGGTCGCCGCCGCGCTGGGAAGGGCAAGCTCGGACCTTCGCCTTGCGCGCCAGGGGCAAATCGGGGAGCGCGCGCGGCGCGAAATCGGCGTGCAGACGCTGCGAGGCGGCGACGTCGTCGGCGAGCACACGATTTTCTTCTTCGGAGATGGCGAAAGGGTGGAGCTCACGCATCGGGCGACCAGTCGCGAGCAGTTCGCCCGAGGCGCGATCCGGGCGGCGCGCTGGATCATCGAGCAACCGCGGGGCCTCTATGACATGCAGGATGTTCTGGGGCTTCGATGACCGAAAAGATCTACATCGGCATGGGATCCAATCTGGGAAACCGCGAGCGCTCGCTGTGGGGTGCGCTCGAATCGCTCGGTCTCATCGATGCCGCTGCGGTGTTGCAGCGCTCGTCGCTCTACGAAAGCGCGGCGGTCGGCCCACCCCAACCGCGGTATTTGAACGCGGTGGTGGAGATGGAGTGCGCGCTCGAGCCGCAGCAGCTGTTGACCATCCTGAAGCAAATCGAAATCGACCTCGGGCGGAAAAGGAGCGGCCGATGGGCGCCGCGGCCGATCGATCTGGATATCCTGCTCTGGGGTGAACGGCTGGTGGCGGAGGTTGACCTGCAGATTCCACACCTGGAGCTTCACAAGCGGCGATTCGCGCTCGAGCCGCTCTGCGAGCTGAACTCCAAGGCAATTCATCCAGTGCTCGGAAAGACCGTCTGCGATCTGCTCCGAAACGTCCAGGAGCAAGAGGTGGTGAAGCTGAGCTCCGAGGAATGGAGGAGCCCGACATGCGAGCCGGACCTCTAATCAAAGTCATTCTCCTCTGTGCGCTGGCCGTCCCGTCTCTGGGCGGGGCGGCGCAGACGGATGAGCAAGGACTGCCGCCCGGTCATCCGAAAGTGGATCGATCGGCGTCGTCGCCTGCGCTGAGCTCCGGAGCGGGCGACTTGCCGCCCGGTCACCCGAAGATCGATGCGCCACCTTCGGCTGCGCCCGCCGGTGAATCCAAGGACGCCGACTTGCCGCCCGGTCACCCGCAAGTGCGGCCCGGAAATGCACCGCCGACTGCGGACCAGATTCTGAAACAGCTCGACTCGACGCCGGATCTCAAGAATCGCGAGAAGACCTTCGAGGTGGCGTTCGCGCTCGGCAAGCTCTACTACTCTCATGCCCGCTACGCGGAGGCGGCCGAATACCTCGGACAGGCGACGCAAAAGGCAGAGCCGGCTCGCGCGCTGTACCTCGCACAGCGCCCGCGGGCGGCGGGAACCGGCTCCGGGCGAGAGGACGCTTGCGGTTCCACCGCGCAGAATTCGCTCGAAGCCAAGACCGGGGCGGCGCGCCAGCTGGCGCAGAAGGGAAATGCCGCGGGCGCGCTGGCGTGCTTGCGCGACGCGCTCGAGCCGGAGCTGGAAGTCGAAGAGCTTCGGGCCAACGCCTTGTTCCTGACCGGCAACTCACCTGGAGCGCTCGCCGGCTTCGAGAGGGCATTGGCGATCTCCGGCGACCGCGCCCACAGCCTCTACGGGCGCGCGTTGGTTTTGTTCGATAGCCGCGGCGATGATCTCAAGGCGCTGCAAAAGGTGAAAGAAGACCTGGCGCATTTCCTTCGGCAGGAGCCAACGGGCGAGAGAGCGGACTACGCGCGCAAGCTGCTTGCGCGGACCGACGAGGCGATCTCCGCCGGTGGGATCACCAAGCTGGTTCAAAAGATGGACGCGGAGCCGAGGGCGGCGCCCACCCGGGTGGCGTCTCGGCCGCCGGCGCCGCCGGCGAACCAGCAGCTGCCGGCCGTAAGCCCCGAGGTCGTCGAGTCGATCAAAAACACCGAGCGCACGCCCGAGCTGCAAGCCGGTCTGGCCAAGCTCGTTGAAGAGGGGGAGGACCACTTGGCGCATGGCAAGTACCAGGATGCTCTGGATGCGTACAAGCGGGTCGTTCCGTTCCAGCCCGACAATGGGCGCGCCAAGGCGGGCATGGCCTGGGCGATGGTCGGCCTGCAGCGACAACCGATGGCGGACAGGATTTGGTCGGTGGCGGTCAGCGGAGATCCGGCCGCGGTCGACAGACTCGGCGATGTGCTGGCGGCCAAGGGCGACAAAGCGGGCGCCAAGTCGCTCTGGAAGAAGTTGGCCGAGACCGCGCCCAGCTATGCGCAAAGCTCGGGGCTGAGCGCAAAGCTCAAGTGACCGCCGGCTAGAAGAAGCGAGCCGCGAGCAAGTCTTGAATGTCCAGCAGCCCCACCGCGCGGCCGGCGCCGTCCACCACGGGCAGCTGGTCCACCTTCGCCTCGCGCATCCGCGCCGCCGCGGTGAGCGCGAGCTCATCCGGCTGGACGCACCGCGGTTGCCTGCACATCACCGATTTCACCTCGACTTCGAAATTGGTCTGTCCGCGTTCGACCATCCGGCGCAGATCGCCGTCGGTAAAAATGCCGACCAGCTTGCCGTGCTTGTCGACTACGCATGCCGCACCAGGCCGGCCCGACGTGTTGGTCATCACCACCACAGCGTCGGAAAGCGTCGCCGTGTCTCGGACGAGCGGATTCGCATCCCCCGACCGCATCACCTCGAAAACTCGCATCAAGGAACGCCCGAGCTTTCCGCCCGGGTGGATGAGCGCGTACTCCTCGCTGGTGAAGCGGCGGTACTTGAGCAGCGTCATCGCCAGCGCATCGCCCACCGCGTGGAGCGCTGCGGATGAGGCGGTGGGAACCAACCCCATCGGGCAGGCTTCGTCGATCGGGCCAATGTCCAGGGCCAAGTCCGCCCCTCGCGCGAGAGCGGACTGAACGTTGCCGGTAATCGCCACGATGCTGGCGCCCAGCCGGCGAAGCGCGGGCAACAGGCGAATGATTTCCTCGGTCGAGCCGCTGTTCGAAAGCGCGAGCACCACGTCGCCCCGGGCGATTCGCCCCAGGTCGCCGTGCACCGCCTCGGCGGGGTGGATGTAGAGCGATGGGATTCCGGTCGAAGCGAGCGTGGCGGACAACTTCTGGGCGATGAAGCCCGGCTTGCCGATGCCGGTGACGATGACGTGCCCCGGGCAGTTGAGGATCAGCTGAATGACCTCGACGAAGCCCTGTCCCAATCGCTCGCGAACGCTCAGCACGGCACGCGCCTCCGTCTCGAGCACGCTGCGCGCATACTCGATCTGCTTGCTGGCGTCCCGGCCGTTGAGCCGTTGAACTTTTGACTTTCCGCCCGAGGTTCGCGGCCGCTTGGGCGGCGACTCCACCACCCGAAGCCGCGCCACCTTGCGCGAAAATTCTCCACTCGGTCGTCGCATCGATTCGCTTTTACACCTCAGCTGGTCGCCTTGCCATCTTGACGCCGATCCGAGGCTCGAGTAGTGGCCAAAGATGGGTGGGCCAGCCTGCTTTGGCCCGAAGAGGAGCGCCATGAAGTTCTTCGTTGACAGCGCGGATGTGAAAGAGATTCGGATTGCGCACGAGATGGGATGCGCGGACGGCGTCACTACCAACCCCTCTCTCCTCGCGAAGGTGGGTCGGCCGCGAGAGCAGACAATCCGGGAAATCTGTGAGTTCATCCAGGGTCCAGTGAGCGCAGAGTGCGTTTCCACGACCGCTCCGGAGCTGATTCGCGAAGCGCGGGAGCTGGCGAAAATCCACGACAACGTGGTGGTCAAAGTCCCGATGGGGGTGGAGGGAATGAAGGCGGTGAAGGCGCTGACCGCCGAAGGGATCAAGACCAACGTCACGCTCGTTTTTTCCGCCAATCAAGCCCTGCTCACTGCCAAGGCGGGGGCTACCTACGTGTCGCCGTTCGTTGGACGACTCGACGACATCTCCGAAGAAGGCATGGAAATGGTGGGGCACATCATCGAGATCTATCGGAACTACGGCTTTGGAACGCAGGTGCTGGTCGCCAGCGTTCGCAGCCCGATTCACGTGCTCACGGCGGCGCGGATGGGTGCGGACGTGGCGACCATTCCGCTCTCGGTGATTCAGCAGCTAGCGCAGCACCCGCTGACGGACATCGGGATCAAGAAGTTCCTCGCCGACTGGGAGAAGGTGCCGAAGAAGTGAGCGTTACTGGATGGCTCCGTTGTCGTAAACAGTGGTGATCACGCTCAGCACCGTAGCGCTGACAGCCACCGTATCTGGAGTGCAGGCGGTCGTATCTGCGGGAGAAGCTCCCTGGATCTGGACGGGATTTACCTGCCCCACTCCCCAGTCGTAGAAAAGCACCTTCCACTTGCAAATCGCGGTCGTCGGCGTGCACGCCTGTTCGAAACTTGGGCCCGCTGAGGCATTAACCAAAAGGCGCTCCATGCCGAATCCGTAACCGTCCAAGATGGTAGGCAGCATTTGGACGGAGCCCTTTTGTGCCGTGTGACTTACGGCAAAGGTCACTTGATCCGACTGAGGTCTGTTCAAATTCTGATCTGCGAAATGCGCGTCCAACCAAACCGTACCGCCTCTGGGCACGCCAGCTGGGCAAGCTGCGCTGAACGGACTCGGGTTTAGCCAAACATAGCTGACGTCTGGCACGGGACGACCTGTGTATAAGACGCGGAACTCCGTCCAAATCGTCGTGTTCGAGTCGTAGACGCCGTTTGGACCGTCGTACATCCCGTTGTGGTTGGCATCAAAGTAGGTCTCACCCGGGTCCCAGACTCCGTTGTCGTTGGCATCAACAAACGGCTCCCCTTGGTCGATGAAACGCTCGCCGGGATCCCAAGCTCCATTTTGATTGTTGTCATCAAAGTACTCTTCGCCTCGGGTGAAAGCGATCAGTGTCACCAAACCATCCCTCGGGTTTCGGATGAGACCCCCCGAGGAAATGGATGGCTCGGCGAAGCGGGGGTTGGGCCACTGACTCGGATTCGCGGCAAGAGGGTCTGTATCTGCGATTAGCTGATATTGCCCACGAGTGCTGAAGATAATCGTCGCCGTACCTTCCGCTGGATTGGGCTGTCCGGGCGTGTACGCGACGGTGCTTACCGTGGAAGGGATTGTCCCGGCCTCTGAAAGGAAATCAACCGACGTTCCGGTCCCCACCGGATTGTTGAACCGGTCGACCAAAGTGACCTTGCAGTTGGTGGTGAGCTCGAGAGGCGGAGTGGGCGTCGCAAACGCGGCCAAATTGTGACGGTCGCAATCGATCACGAAGCCCTGATTGCTGGGCTTGGCGCCGCGCACACCGATATTGGGACTTTGCGTCTCGATCTGTCCTGGAATGACCGTCGCTTTTACTGTCAACGCGCCAATGACAGGCCCGACCGAAAGATTCGCGGAGACGAGGCCATTCGCATCCGTGACGCCGGAAGGCGTCACAGACATGCCAGTGGGGGGATTCGTCAGCGAGAAGGTTACGCGAACACCTAGCGCTGGATTGTTGCTCGAATCGACCACTTTGAAGGTGACGGTCGCCTGCTCGTTGAAGCCCGAGCCGCGGATTCCCATGATCGTGCAGTCCACGCCGTTGCACTTCGTCGATACCCAGGTGATGGCTTGGATGTTGACGATGGGCAAGTTGATCGAAGCGATCGAGTTCGAAGGAGCATGGGTCGCAACGATGGTCGCGGTGCCGGCCGTTCCCGTCTCATGGAACTGAGCGGTCGCCTTTCCATCACTGCCGGTGGTCGCGCTCACCGAGGACGAGGTACCGCCGTCTGGCAAGGAGAATCCGCCGAGGTTTGCACTGAATCCGATCGTTTGACCCGAGACTGTTCCGGCGTCGGAGGAAAGTTGCGCAGTGATGTTCGACGAATCACCCACGCCGAAGAAGATGGGAGACTTCGAGGCGGTCAGCGTTATGTAGCCGATGTTGATAGTCCCGCCTCCGCCGCCGTCCGGATTGCCGCCGTCCGGATTGCCTCCGCCGCCGTTGGTCGTCACTGACAGCAGCACCGTGTACGAGAGCTGGTTCCAAGTCGCGTCAATTCGAACTTGGCCCGAGCACGACGAATCGGTGCTCGCGTTGCAGCTGTAGCCGATTCCTGCAGTGCCGTTCGCAAGGGTCAGCGTGGTCTGCTTCGTTCCGTCGGAGAAACTCCCCGAAGCCACGGTGAGCGTCACCTGCCCTGTGCCGGCTCCGCCATTCGCGTCGCGCGCTTGAACGCCGAGCAGGGAGACCGTGCCACGGGCGTCGATCTGCAATGGCGTCGCAGTCACCGTCAATGCCGCGACACCCCCGGAATTTGATGAGTTGCAGGCGGCGTACAGCGCGAGCACACCCGCGACAGACGCAAGCCTCGCGGCTCTGAGCATGGAAATTCCTCTTTAGAGTGTTTTGGAGATGGGGAATTATTTTCGAGTTGTTTACGCGCCGTCAAAGGGGCGTCGAAGAGTGAAAATCACACCGTGCATGATAAGCACATCGATGCTCGGTTGATTTACGAGGAGAACGCACATGGACTTCAGTCTCAGCGAGACCCAGCTGGCGCTTCAGGAGACCGCGAGGCGATTCGCGCGCGACGTGATCCGCCCCAAGGCTGCGCACTACGACGAGACGGCAGAGTTCCCGAAGGAAATCATCGGCGCCGGCTATGAGCTTGGGCTGATTAACATGACCATCCCACCCGAGCTGGGAGGCGCCGGGCTTTCGCACTTCGAGCAAGCGCTGGTGGCGGAAGAGATGGCCTGGGGCTGCGCCGGCGTCGCAACCTCGATGATCGCCAACGACCTCGCCTTGCTGCCGATCCTCATCGCCGGGACGGACGAGCAGAAGCGGAAGTTCGTGGCGCCGTTTGCCCAATCGCTCAAGCTTGGCTCGTTTGCGCTCACCGAACCGGGCGCAGGCTCGGACGTCGCCGGGATGTCCACCACCGCAATCAGAGACGGGACGCACTACGTGGTCAACGGATCCAAATGCTTCATCACCAACGGCGGATTCGCCGAGCAATACACCCTGTTCGCCACGCAGGACCGTTCGAAGCGGCACCGCGGCATGCTCTGCCTGGTCGTCGAGGGCCGTCCGAAGGGACTCACCGTCGGCAAACACGAGAACAAGATGGGGCAGCGCGCTTCGAACACTGTTGCGCTGACCTTCGAGGACGTGCGGGTGCCGGTCGAGAATCGGATCGGCGCCGAGGGCGACGGATTCAGAATCGCCATGGAGACGCTCGACAACAGCCGTCCGCTCACCGCCCAGTTTGCGGTGGGAATCGCCCGTGCGGCGCTCGAGCATTCAATCGAATACGCCGGCCAGCGCCAGCAGTTCGGCAAGCCCATTCGCGAGTTCGAGGCGATCCAGTTCATGCTCGCGGACATGGGCAAGGACATCCAGGCGGCGCGGCTCCTCTCGTGGCAAGCCGCATGGCAGCTCGATGCCGGGCAACGCAACACCCTGGTGTCGAGCTACGCAAAGTGCTTCGCCGCCGACATGGCGATGCGGGTCACCACCGACGCGGTGCAGGTCTACGGCGGCTACGGCTACATCAAGGGATTTCCAGTGGAGAAGCTGATGCGGGACGCCAAGCTGATCCAGATCTACGAGGGGACATCGCAAATCCAGCGCCTGGTAATCGCCCGCGAGCTGTTCCGGTAGCGCAGCATCCTCGACATGAAGAGCGACCGATGGCTGTCCGCTCTCCTGTCCAACGCGATAGTTCCAACGATTGACACCGGCTGATCTCGCGCGCCTACTGCGGCTCGGCGCCAACACCGTTTCGCGATGGGAGTCGGGCAGGAACGTGCAGACGGCGGCGATGGATGTGCTCCTCCGGCTTATCAGGGACTTGCCGGGCAGCATCGAGTACCTGCGCGACCATGCCGCTTGAGGAAGCACTGAGATTTGCAGTTGCCGCCGCGCGCGGCTGCGCATAAGTACTGGATCGCGCAACGCGTCATTCGGCGCCAATCGCTCGAGGAGTGGTCGTGAAGATTCTGGTCACCGCAAAACGGGTCGAGGACCCCGAGTCGAAAATCAAAGTGAAGGCCGATGGGACGGGCATCGTTCTGGACGGACTCAAGTACAAGATCAACCCGTTCGACGCCATTGCGGTGGAGGAGGCCTTGCGGCTGGCGACCAAGCACGCGGGCGAGGTGGTGGTGACGGCCATCGGTGGGAAGGAAGTCCACGAGCAGCTTCGGCACGCGCTGGCGATGGGAGCCGCCCGAGCGATCTGGGTGAATCACGCCGGACCGCTGGACCAAATGGGGGTCGCTGCGCTGTTGAAGAAAGTCGCGGAGAAGGAAAAGCCGGATCTCGTCATCCTCGGCAAACAGTCGATCGACGACGATCAGAATCAGGTCGGCCAGTATCTGGCGGAGTGGCTGGGATGGCCGCAGGCGACCTTCGCATCGAAGACCGAATCGCTCGAGTCGGAGCAGGAAAAAAACAAGGTGCCGGCGCTGATCATCGGCGCGGACGGCAAGAGCGTGCGAGTGATCCGCGAGGTCGATGGAGGGCTGGCGGTGATCGAGTGCCGCCTTCCCGCGGTGGTGACGACGGACCTGCGGCTCAATGAGCCTCGCTACGCCACGCTGCCCGGCATCATGAAAGCAAAGAGCAAGCCGTTGGAGGAGCTGACCCCGGCCGGCTTGGGCGTGGACGTCACGCCGAAACTGCAAGTGCTGAAGATGTCATCGCCGCCGCCGCGGCAGGCTGGCATCCGGGTACCCGATGTCGCCACTCTCGTGGACAAGCTCAAGAACGAGGCGAAGGTGATCTGAGCCCGCTCGGAGAGGAAACACATGCCCACCGTACTCATCGTCGCTGAGCAGCAACCGGACGGTAAACTTCGAAAGGCCACCCTCAATGCACTCGCCGCAGGCAAGCAGGTCGCGGAGAAGGCGGGCGCGCAGCTGCAAGCGGTGGTGTTGGCCAAGGATGCCGCCGCACTGGCGGAGGAGCTGAAGGCGTACGGACCGGCGGTCGTTCACGCCGCCAGCGCCCCGGCCTTCGAGCACTACCTCGCCGAGTCATTCGCGCCCGCGATTGCCCAGCTGGCCAGCTCCTTGAAGGCCGACTTCGTCGGCGCGGCATCGACGGCCATGGGAAAGGACTTGATGCCCCGCGTGGCGGCCAAGCTCAACGCGGCGATGGCCACCGACGTGATGAAGGTGGACGGATCCGGTTCGGACATTGTCTTCACCCGCCCGATGTGGGCGGGCAGCGTCATCGCCGACGTGAAGCTGACGACTCCAGTCAAAGTGTTCACAGTTCGGGCGACGGAATTTCCAGCCGCTGAAAAATCCGGCTCCGGCGAGGTTCGCCCGTTTCAACCCTCCGTGGACGCCGGCGCGTCAGGAGCCAAATTCGTCGAGTTCAAAGAGGTGAAGAGCGCGCGGCCGCAGCTCACCGAGGCGCGCGTGGTGGTCTCGGGTGGCCGCGGGACGAAGGGGGACTTCAAGGAGATCGAGGCGCTGGCGGACGAGCTGGGCGCGGCGGTCGGCGCTTCGCGCGCGGTGGTAGACGCGGGATGGGTCCCGAATGATCTGCAGGTGGGCCAGACCGGGAAAGTCGTCGCGCCACAGCTGTACATCGCCGCAGGAATCAGCGGGGCCATTCAGCACGTCGCCGGAATGAAGGGATCGAAGACGATCGTCGCGATCAACAACAATCCGGAAGCGCCCATTTTCCAGATCGCCGACTACGGTCTGGTAGGAGATCTCTTCAAGGTGCTGCCCGAGCTGCGCGCGGCGATCAAAGCTTCCAAGTAGAAAGCGCACCTTCGCCGCCGCCGGTCCGGAATTTCATTTCTGTGTCGTCGCTCGCATTACTCAGGCGCGAATTGTCGGCTGAGTTCTTGCCCGCGCTCGATTTGATCCGCTGCGGTTTTGTCGGATCATAGCGATTGTTTTTGTGGCCGGACGGAACCTCTCTTGGCTCCGCCATTCACGGGCTGACTTGATTCCAAGCACTTCTGATCGTTCAGCGGAGAGCTGCACCTCGCGCATCCGAGGCGATGAATTCTGGGCGGCGATCGCTGCTCGGCATCCCGACGCGGGTTTCCAGCGCGTCGATAATCGGCTTCTCGCCGCGAGTCCCGATGATTTCCTTCACCTCTTTGAAGGTGAAGATGGCGAGGCGTCCGAGGTCGCGGAGCGAATCGTGGAGCTCGCCGACGGCACGAGAACCATCGCGGAGATCACCGATGCGCTCTGCAGCGAATTCGAGGTCGAACGCGACCGCTGTCGCGCCGACACCGCACGCTTCATTCAACTTCTGGTCGAGCGGCAACTTCTCGTGATCCGCTGAGAAACGCGCAACGCCAACCAGCTGCTCTGGGGATCTGATGAAGAAACAGACATTCGTTGGCGGATGTGGTGCGGCGCTCCTTGCTTTCGGGTCAGCGCAGATCGCCGGGTGCAGCGGATGCGGCCAGCCGCAGCTCGAATCGATGCTCGACGTCACTTTCAACCGGCCGACCAGTGGGCAGCAGCTGAGTCCCTTGGACAAGAGCGATCCCACTGCTTCCGGGTTTCCGGTCGACGTGGAAGTTCTGGGGGTGGACAGCGCCGGGCGCACCATTGCGCTGCAGGACGCGAAGCTCGAGCTTCGATCGAGCGGTGCGGCGGATTGGTCCCCAGGACCGGCGGCGCAGCTGGACGGTGCGAAGGCGGTATTCCCTGCGACGCCGTTGGCGTCCGGCTCGAACATGCTGCGAGCCACCATCACCGAGAAGGATTCCCTTCGCACCGCGACGCGCACGATTGCCGCGGTGGTGCCCATTGCAACCGGCTGCGGCCTTTCGTTCACCGTTCCGCCCTCGAGCCCCTTCGTTTTCAACATGAGCTTCGATGAGGACCCGTCGACGCCCGGCCTTCAGACGACGATTCGAGGCGTCACCACGAAGTGCATGGGGTATCCGGTCAGCCTCTACAAGGGCGCCGACGCCGGCACGCTCCTCGGGACGACAACGGCCGACGTGGGCAGCGGCGCGTTCTCGGTTCCCATCACCCTGCAGGATTTCGAGCAAGCCCGGCTGACAGTGATGATGGCGGATCCGTTTCCTCCAAATCCGATGTCCTCCGCATTCGCCGACGTGTCGGTGAAGATCAGCCCACCACAAATCACCAATGCCTCGCCGGCGATTGGATCCCCGTTCAGCTCTCTGTATTACGTCGCGGATTCGAACATCTACCTGCTCCAGCCAGATGCTGGACAGCCGGGCGCGGGCTACATCAAGAACAAGGGCCCGGACGGCGACGCCATCGCGGATTTCGGATTCACGGTGTCGAACGCCAACGGAGGAATGGCTCATCTCACATACCGAGGTGCGGACCTCGGAACACCGGTGCCAATCACCAGCGATCCGCAGAAGGTCTCCTGGAGCAATGCCGTCCTGACCCAGAAGAGCTCGGGCGTGCTTCAATACGTCGTTACCGACGGCGTCGGCAATCAAACGGTGCGGTCGGCGAACACCGTGGTGGACGTCATCCCTCCGGCTCCATCGTCCTTGACGACGGTGAGTCTTCCGACCGATGGCGGCGCTCGGACGGCAACGGTCAACCTCTCCTGGACCGCCAGCGGCGACGATGGAATGAGTGGGGGGAATCCCGCAGGCTACGACCTGCGCTGGAGCACGAAGGTCGTTCTTCCCAACGGGATCGCGACCGACGGCGGATATTTCGATCCCAGTCAGTTTGCAGCATCGCCGAACGGAATGGCGAGCGGCAGCGCGACGGCGGCGCAGGTCGGACCGCTGCCTCCGCTCAACACCTATTACTTCCAGATTCGCCCGTTCGACAGCGTCGGCAACTACGCTCGCCAGTCGCCTCAAGCGATGCTGGACAACTTCCTGAAGAGCACCAGCGCGCTCAATCCGGACGCGGGAACGACGACGGACTTCGGCCTTCACCTGGCGGCTGCCGATTTCGATGGAGATGGGAAAGACGACCTCGCCGTCGGGGCACCAACCACCGACCCGGGCACAGTCTACGTGTACAAGGGGACGGCGGACCTATCGACCTTCGGCGCAGCGCCGTGGAAGATCCTGACCCCGGCCGACGGCCAGAATGGTTTCTTTGGACTGGATTTCTCAACCGGTCACGTCACCGACGATCCCGCGAAACACGCGGACCTAATCGTGAGTCAGAATGTGTGGTCTTCGTGTGGTGCGCAAGCCAGCCGAGGAAGGGCGTTCCTCTACCTGCGAGCTTTGGGCAGCGACCCCAGTTGTACTCCGTCGAGTCGGTGCATCTTCGAGTTCAGGGGTACCGCCGGTTCCTCTGCCACGTCCTTCAGCGCGTCAGCGCGAATCATTCCGGACATCAACGGCGACGGTTACGACGAAGTCCTGATCAGCGCGCACCGCGAGGACAACCAGGTTGGCCGCGTATACCTATTCTTCGGACGGTCCCGGAGTGCGTGGCAGGCGATCGCTACGGCAACTGATGTTGGGTGCCCACCTGCTGACGGCGCTGGCTACATCCCCACTTCCGCCGCCGATCGAGTTTTCTTCGGTGACCGCCCGCCCGGCCAGATGAACTATTTCGGTCGCCTCCGCGGTTACACGACGATCGACAATCGCGCGGCGGATGCAGGCGTGCTCTTCACGATTCCGGCCTCGCTCGAGTCTGTTCACAAGCTCTATCTGCTTCCGGGCAACACCGACGGCGGCCAAATAGATGCGGGAATCGTCGCCCAGACTCTCAACTACGGGCCGGACGCTCTGCCCAACTCGGGGACGGGGTTTGGCGCCGAGGCCTGCGGCACCTTCAATCTCATTGACGGACCGGCGAAAGATCTCGTGGTCACTCAGCCGAAGTTCAACAACGTCTTTCTGTTCCCGGACTGTAGTGCCAGCGGGTTCACCAGCTCACCGACGATCATCAACTCGCCCTTCGGCGGCAACTTCGGGGCCGCTCTCGCGGTTGGGGATATCAACGGCGATGGAAGGCCGGATCTCTTGGTTGGAGAGAACGCCGCGGCTCAACAATCTGCGTGGATCTTCTACAACAAGCCGATCATCAACCAGGAATTCGATCTGGCCGCGGGCAATCTGCTGCCTGGCAGCGGCTTCGCACAATCGCGGCTGACGCCGGCAGGCTCTCAAGCTCTCGGTTTGGGCTTGGCCGTCGGCGACTTCAATGGCGACGGCAAGATGGATATCGCGGCCGGCGATCCCGCCAACGGAGTCGGAAAGGTGACGGTATGGTATTGACCTCTCCGAAGCCGGCCCCGGCGGCGAAGAAGAGGTATCGTCCTCCGCAGCTGAAGTCGGAGAGGATAATGGTCCCAAATCTCTTTGCGACTCACTGCACCAGCTGCACGCCTCAATGCCCGCAGCTCTGCTGACGCGGATGCGATGAGCGATGGCTGTGCTCCGCGTAGGCCAGTGGGCCGCCGAGATCGATGACAATCTGCTGCAGCTGGCCGCGAGCTGCTGCTACCTCGATCGCTTTCGCATCGGCGAGAGCGCCCCTGCCGCGCTCCTGCGCGTTCGACAAGTCGATTCGCTCCCGGCGTCCGCTGCCACCGCGCTGGACGGCCTGTCTGCCGACGCCGGAAGCTATGCGGTGGAGGGCAATACCATTCTGGTGTGCGTTCCACCGTCGCCCGCATCTGCGGAAGCGTCCCTGCGAGCTGTGTTCCAGGTAGCCACGCTCCGCCAGGGGGGCTTGCTCGTCCATGGCTCGGGCGTTGCGTTCGACGGCAAAGCGCTGATCGCGATTGGCGAAAGCGGTGCGGGAAAGTCGACCCTGGCCCGGTTGTGCGTCGCCGCCGGAGGCTGCCTTCTTTCGGATGAGACAATTGGCCTGTATCCGGACGGGACGGCGCGAGGCAGCCCGTTTTTTTCCGATCCCGACATGGCCAGCGAGTTGGATCGCTCACTGCTCGCAGCGATCGTCATTCTGGAAAAAGGGGGCGGCGAGCAAATCGCCGGCGTCGGAGCAGCCGAGGCAACCGCGGCGATCCTCTCCCAAGCCTACCGCCCTCCCGCAGGACAATCGTCGCAGGCTGAGCTGTTGTCGCGCGCCACCGCTCTGGCCTTGAAGCCAGGCATTCATCGATTGACCTTCCGCAAGGACGCGGCCGCTGGCGCTTTCGTCAAGAGGTGGATCCTTGGCTCATCCGCCTGAGCTGAACGATGCGCAGCTGTTGGAGCGGCAACCCGTCGGCGCCTCGGTGACGCTTCGCGTGCTCGGGGGCTGCATGTACCCCTTGTTTCGCAGCGGAGATTCAGTGACGGTCCGCCGATGCGAAGAGCGCGACATCGCCCGGGGCGACGTCGCAGTGGTGAAGGACGCGCACGGGCGATTCATGGCTCACCTCGTGGTGGCCACGGGACCGGTTCGGACTGCGACCTTCCGCGGAAGGGAAGACATTGGCCGGCTGCAGCTGCTCGGCCGAGTGACGGCTATCCGTCGGTCGCCTGCCGTTTTTCCGCTTCCAACGATTGCCAGACCCCTGGTCTGGCTGTTTCACTGGCTTGCCATGCGTATGCGGCAGGGCAGGACGAGCAGGTCGGCGGTGCGTTACCTGCGCGAGCTTAGGTCCTCGAAGCTGACGCTTGCCCTTCGGCGCAAGCTGATGGCGCCGGTCGATGTGCGCCTTCTCCATTTTCGCGATCTCGACGCGCTGCTTGCCTTCGCCGGTCAGTACCTGGCTGTCCCATCCGAGTTTCTGAAGCATCAGCTGCTGAGGCGTTGGCCGTCCAATGGCGTAGCTGCCGGCGCGTTCAGTCGAAGCGAGAGAATGTGCGGGTTCGCCTATCTCGATCAGTACACGCAGGAGGGTCTTGACCTGGACGGGTTTTGGATCCGGTCGCTCTTCGTCGCGCCGGTCGCGCGGCGGATGGGCATTGGCCGGCGAATCGTCGAGTGCCTGTGCGCGCAAGCCGCGAAGCAGGGAATCGCTCGCGTCTGGGCGGACATCGACTCTCGGAACGAGGGCTCGGTGAGCCTTTTCCGCCAGGAGGGATTCGAGCCGTCCTCTCCGCAGCTCGTGGCCAAGGTCCAGCAGGAGTGGTGGAAGAAGGGGTCGAGCATCTCTTGGACCGTTCTGGAACGTTCCATCGCGGACCAGGGGCGTCAAAACTAGGCTCGGCCGCTCAAACCTGTCATAAACGTCGGCGAGATGTGCGCGGTGGAGCTGAGACGAGGCGGCCTGCACTTGACCGGGACCGTCTTGTCGCTCGATGCGAGGCGCAAGTGCGAGCTTTCCTTCATCTCGCACGCCCATTCGGACCACATTGCTCGCCACGAGAGGGTGATCGCGACGTCACCGACGCTTCGCCTGATGACGCACCGGCTGGGCCACCTTCCCGCCGCGCTGCCGGTTCCGTACAACCGGCCGTTCGTCCTCGGTCCGCTGGAGGTCGAGCTCCTTCCCGCGGGGCATATCCTGGGGTCGGCGCAGATCCGAGTGACGCGTCCGGACGCGCGGAGGATCGCGTACACCGGCGACCTCAATCTGGCGCCCTCGCTCACCGCCGAGCCGGCGCAAGTGGCGCGTTGCGATACGCTGATTGTCGAGGCGACCTTCGGTCATCCCCGCTACATCTTCCCGCCGAAGGCCTCGGTGCTCGGCCAGCTGGAAGGATGGATTCGACGCACGCTGGAGGCGGGCGCGACGCCGGTGCTGCTCGGGTATTCGCTCGGCAAGGCTCAGGAAGTGATCAAGTTTCTCCGCGAGCGCGGCTTCGCATTGTGCGCGCACGCGTCCATTTGCGACATCGCCGAGCTCTACCGGGAGCTCGGGGTGCCGCTGGACGGAATCCGGCGCTTCAATGGTTCGATCAAGCCGGGCGAGGTGCTGGTTTTTCCACCGCAGCTGGCGCGCTCTCCCGCGCTGCGTCGAGTCTGGCCTCGCGCTCTGGCGATCCTCACCGGCTGGGCGCTCGATCCAGCCCGCGCGCGATGGCACGGTGCCGACGCCGCCTTTCCACTCTCGGATCATGCAGACTTCGAGGGGTTGGTGCGCTACGTGAAGGCGACCGGCGCGCGAGAGGTTATCACCCACCAAGGGTACGCCGACGAGCTCGCCAAAGCGCTGCGCCAGGAGGGAATCGAAGCGAGGGCGATCGGCAAGCCGCTGCAGCTACGGCTGCTGTAGTTTCGACTTCCGCGGCTCGCTCGCCCCTACGGCGACTGGATGAGCAGCTTCTCCCTGCCGCACACTGCACAGCGCATGTGGATGAATAGGTCATCGTCGCTGTCCTCGGGGACGTGGCCGATCGGCACGCCCAGCTCGGCCAGCGCGAGGGGAGCGACCTTGTCGGGAATGTCCTTGGCGCGCAGCGACTCGACGAAGGTCATCTCCCGCTCGTGGCACTCGCGCGCTTCGGGTCCGGCGAGCCAGGCGGGCTCTATTCCCGCCGGCAAACGGGCGAGCGCCTCCAGATGCGCAACCGACTCGGCGAGGTAGGCGAGCCGCCGCAGCCGAATCTCTTCCGGCAAAACGGCGAACGCGCGGAACGCCTGCTCCAGGTCGGCGCGCGCCCCCAGGCCCGCCATGGCGGCCAGCTCCTGCGCGCGCTCGCTCGAGTCGACCGCTTCGTCCCAGTTGTGCTCCGGGGTGAATCCAGCTTCGAGCAAGGCGGTGAACAGGTGGGCTGCGCAGAGCCTGCGCTTGGCTTCGCCGAAGAACTCCGCCGCTTCCTGCGGGAGCTTCAATACCAAGAGCGCGGCGCACGTTCGCGGGTCCACCGCCGCGGTGGGATCGTCGATCTCAATCTCCGCCTTAAGCGCGGTGCGCAGCTGGCGGGCGGCGGAAAATCGGAACACCGGCTCGATGCCGACCTCGCTCAGGTAGAGCGCCGCAAACGGCGAGTCGCGCGAGCCGAGGCGGAGGGCAGCCTGCGCGCGGCCGACTGCGTCCGCATCCCGGAATGCGCTGCGTCCGCTCAGGCGCGCTCGCACCGCCTCGCGATAGAGAGCTTCCAGGCTGGCCCCGGTGGGTGGATGGACCTCGACCGAGAGCCGCAGGCCGGGGACATCGAGCACCCACGCGGGCGCCAAGCTGTTCGCTTTGAGGCCGCGCGAAATCAGCGAGGCAGGCAAATCTTGTGGGCGAAATGGGAGATGTCCGTCGGTCCCTTGCTCCTCCGAGGTTGGACGCGACGATGATTTTGCCGACCCCGCCTCCTCGCCCCCCAGGCCAATCACCCGGTCGAGGTCGACCTGTTGCAGCTCCAGGTTTTCGAGCCCCTTGGCTCCCGAGAAATCGCAGCGCACCAGCTTAATCTGCTCGAAGGTGGCGCCGTCGAGGTTGCATCCGCGGAAATCGCATTCCTGCAGTCGACCTCCATGGAAGTACGCGTTGGACAGGTCCGATTCGCGAAAGCTCACCTTCGACAGGTCGCACTTCTCCCATTCGGTGCCCACCAGCTCCAGGCCCGAGAGATCTGCGTTGGCCGAGAACAGATGGACCAGGGTTGCGCCGGTGTGCTCGCGAGGAATTTTCCCTGCCTGGCGCAGCTTGTTCCAAGCAGTGGAGCCGCCTTTTAGGAGCGATTCGATGTTGTGACCGTTGGGCATAGATCGCAATTTACCGGTATGCTTAATTTTCCGCGCCTACCAAATGATCGAGTTTAGCGTGGATGAGGACGCGGCTGGGATGCGCCTCGACAAATATCTGCGCCGGAAGCTCAACGGGGTCCCCGCCTCGCACCTGTTCAAGATGATTCGGACCAAGAAGGTCCGGGTGAACGGCAAGCGAGCCCAGCCGGAGCAGCTCCTGTCCCCTGGCGACCTGCTGGCGATCCGGGGTCGCGCGGAGGAGCTTTTGGCTCCCAGGGCTCGGCCGGCCCGGACGGCGCCGGCGGCGGATCCGGCGAAGCTGGACATCCTGTTCGAGGACGAGTGGATGATGGCAGTAAACAAGCCGGCGGGAATGGCGGTGCACCCCGGCAGTGGGATTGCGGGCGCCACCCTGGTCGACCACGTCCGCGCCTATCTGGGTCCAAAGGCTACCCGAAACGACTTTACCGCCAGCCCGGCCCATCGGCTGGATCGAGACACTTCCGGGGTGATCCTCATTGCCAAGCGGCGCCCGACGATGGTCCACTTCACGGACGTGTTCACTCGAGGCCGGGCCAAAAAGCGCTACCTTTCGCTTGTGAAGGGAAGGATGCCCAGACATCAGGGCGTGGTCGACTTGCCGCTTTCGGAGCGCCAGCAGACGGCGCGCTCTAAAGAGCTCCGTGGAGTCAACATGCAGCCGGCGGTGACGCGCTATCGGGTGCTCAAACAGGCCGGGGAGTGCGCGCTGCTCGAGTGCGCCATCGAGACGGGACGGACGCATCAGATTCGACGCCATCTCGCGGCGCTCGGCCATCCGGTGGTCGGCGACCGGCGCTACGGCGATTTCGCCTTCAACCGCCAAGCAAAGGCGCGCTGGGGCTTGAAGCGGCTGTTCCTGCACGCGGAGGCCATCGAATTTCCCCATCCAGCGGACGGCCGGAGGATGCGCGTCAGCGCCGCTTTGCCGGCCGAGCTGCAGGACGCGATCGAACGCGCCGCCCCGAGCGCAACATGACGCCGGAAGAAACCCTCCCCGATCGCCGCCGGTTCAAGCTGGTCCTCCAGGGCGTCGCACCCAAGCGGAGCTGGAAGAAACAGCTCGGCATCCTGTCAGCCTGGGCGTCCCTGACCGGTGCGACCGGGCTGGCGATCTTCGGTGCGGCGCTCTACTACCACTTCTCCCGCGGGCTGCCGGACATACCGTCCGTCGAGGACTACCGGCCGCCGATCGTCACCGAAATTTTCACCGACGACGTGGTGCTGGCTGGCGAGTTCTACAACGAGCGCCGCAAGGTGATGCCCTACGAGCAGATCCCCAAGCGCCTGGTTCAGGCGTTCATTGCCTCGGAGGACGCCAACTTTTTCGATCACATGGGCATCGATCTGCTGGGAACGGCGCGAGCGGCGGTCAAGACGCTGCTCAAAAAGGCCAGCGGATCGGCTTCGGTCCAGGGCGGCTCCACGCTCACCCAGCAAACCGCCAAAGCGGTCTTGGTTTCGGCCGAGGGTTACCGCACCGGCACGCAGAAGAGCCTCACCCGCAAAATCAGGGAAGCCATTCTCGCGATGCGCCTCGAGCGCCAGCTCACCAAGGAGGAGATCCTCTACCTCTATCTGAACAACGTCTACCTCGGGCATCACGCCTACGGCGTGAAGGCGGCGGCGGAGAACTACTATCGCAAAGACGTTCGGGACCTCACCCTGGCGGAGATGGCGCTGATCGCCGGCCTGCCACAAGCGCCTTCGCGCTACTCGCCGTTCCTCAATCACGAAGCGGCTAAGAAGCGCCGGGCGTATGTCCTTCGCCGGATGCTGGAGGAGGGGATGATCTCCAAAGAGGAGCACGACAGCGCCAGGGCTGCCGAAGTGCAGGTTTACCCCGTGGAGGACGTCTTCCACGAGTTCGCTCCCTACTTCGTCGAGCAGGTCCGCAAGGATGTGGTGGATCGCTACAGCAACCCGACGCTGCTCAACCAAGGCCTGAACATTTTCACCACGATGGAATCCGAGCGTCAGCGGGCAGCGCAGGAAGCTGTGCTGCGAGACCTGCTCGCGGTCGACAAGCGGCAAGGCTTCCGCGGGCCGCTGATGCAATTGGCGACCGCGGCGGAGAGGGACGCGTTCGTCGAAAAAAGCAAGAAGGTGATGAGCGGCCAGAAGATCGAGGAGGGGAAATTCTACGTCGCACTGGTCTCGGCCATCGATCCCGACGGGCTGTCGGCGGATGTCCAGATCGGCGCCGAGAAGGGCAAGCTTCCACTCTTGGGGATGCGCTGGGCGCGCAAGCTCAACCCCGAGGCCTATTATCCGTCTGCGTTCATCTCGTCGGTGAATCGCGCGCTGCACGTGGGCGATCTGATCGTGGTCCGCGCGGTGGCCGCCAAGGACTTGACCGACGACAGGGAGCAGCGTTTGGCGAAGCTGGAGAAGGATCTGCCGGAGAACGCGCTGCTCTTCCGGCTGGAGCAGGAACCCGAGCTTCAGGGTGCTCTGGTTTCGATCGACCCGCACCGCCAGTACCTCGTGGCGATGGTCGGCGGCTACGACTTCGACGCGAACGAGTACAATCGCGCCTTCCAAGCCTGTCGCCAGCCCGGCAGCGCCTACA
The DNA here is from genome assembly GCA_035262305.1 of Myxococcaceae bacterium. GTDB lineage: Bacteria > Myxococcota > Myxococcia > Myxococcales > Myxococcaceae > DATFTC01. The sequence continues at coordinate 20,463 of DATFTC010000175.1, forward strand.
AGCCGCTGGTCTACTCAGCGGCGATCGAGAATCTCGGCTGGACTGAAGCAACGCCGATCGTCGACAGCCCGGTGGTGTTCGATGACCCGGACACCCAGCTTCGCTGGAAGCCGGAGAACTTTGCCAAAGAAGGATTCAAGGGCGACGTCCTGCTGCGCACGGCGATCGTCAACTCGATGAACATCCCTGCGGTGAAGACGTTCCAGGCGGTGGGGGTGAAGACGATGGCCGACTGGGCGAAAAAGCTCGGCCTGTCGACGCCGATGAACCAGGACTTCTCCGCGGCGCTGGGCTCGTCCTGCGTCTACCCGTTCGAGCTTGCGAGCGTGTACGCGACCTTCAATCGGATGGGCGAAAAGAGGAAGACCTATTACATCCGCAAGGTCGAGGACCGCTTTGGGCGCACGCTCGAGGATCACACCGCCTACGACGACGCCTGGGCTCCGCTGCAGGACCGCGTTGCAGCGGGGTACGCGCGCCTCTTCGAGCGCAGCGAGCAGGTGATGAGCCCGGAAACGGGCTACATCGTCCTCGATCTGTTGCGCAGCGTGGTGCGGGAGGGAACCGGCGCGCCCGCCCAGCGCCTGGGCAAGCCCGCTGCGGGAAAGACGGGAACCACCAACGATTCGTTCGATGCCTGGTTCGCTGGCTTCACGCGGGATTTGGTGGCGGTGAGCTGGGTCGGTTACGACTTGAACCCGCACCCGCTGGCCAAGTTCGAAACCGGCGCGCGCGCGGCGCTTCCGATGTGGCTCGCTTATATGAAGCAGGCGCTGCTGGCGAGACCACAACCGGAATTCGCGCCGCCGGATGGCCTGGACCTGCTTCAGCTTCCCGTCGATACGAAGACAGGGAAGGTCGCATCGGCGGCCAGCAAGTTCGTGGCCGAGATGTGGTTCAAGAGCGGAACTGAGCCGCGCGAGAAGCAGCCCGAGAAAAACCAGCCCGACGCGAAGAGTTTCCTTCAGCTGCCGAACTAGACTCTGTGCGGCGCCGCACCGGAGGAGAGGGGCTTCCAGAATTTACGGAGCTCGTCGCGGCTCTCTTTGAGCGCGGCGCGAGTTGCGGCGGACACCCCGGTGGGGAAGTCATCGGTGCTGCCGGTCAGGATCTCGAGGCATCCGTGAACGGATCGGGCGAGCGCGTTCAGGTGATAGCCGCCCTCGAGCAGGAGCACCAGCTTCCCGCCGCAGCATTCTTCGGCGAGTCGACGAACAGCCGTGCACATCGCAGCAAAGCCGCGCTCCGTCACCCGCATCTCGGCGAGCGGGTCGGCCTCGTGGGGATCGAAGCCCGCTGAAACGAGGACGAGGTTGGGCGAAAAGGATCGCCCGATGGGAAGGAGCAGATCGTTGAACACCGCGCCGTAGTCCGCGTCCGCCTGTCCCGCCGGCAGCGGGCAATTCACCGTGAAGCCCTCGCCGATCCCGGTGCCTCGTTCGCCGGCGGCTCCGGTGCCCGGATAGAACGGAAACTGGTGCAGAGACTGATAGAGGACGTCTCGCCTCGCGTAAAAGAAATCCTGTGTTCCATTTCCGTGATGCACGTCCCAGTCCAATATCAAGACGCGCTCCGCTCCCTTGCGCAGCGCGGCCTCAGCGCCGATCGCCACGTTGTTGAAGAGGCAAAATCCCATCGCGGTCGAAGGCTCGGCGTGGTGACCTGGAGGACGAACGAGCGCGAAGGCATTCTTGGCCCGCCCTTCCCAGACCTCGCTCACCGCCTCCACCGCAGCGCCGGCCGCATGTAGTGCGGCGGCGTAGCTGTCGGGGGAGACGGCGGTATCCGGATCGAGCTGCGCCGATGCACCGGAGAGCTGTTCCAACCGCCGGCGATGGGCGTCGGTGTGGACATAGGAGATCTCTTCCGGCGTCGCTGCGCGGGGCTGCCGCATCTCGATTCCGGCCAGCGGCACCTTCTCGAGCATATCCATGATGTGTTCCAGGCGTTTAGGCGACTCGGGGTGCCCGCTACCCGGCTGATGACGCAGGAACACAGGGTCAAAGAAGATCACTGTTTTGCCGGAGCTCATGATCAACAATCCCGGTTATACTCACCTTTTTCCAGTCGGCGTCGCCCGGAAAGCCTTGCCCTTTCAAATTCACAGAGTGGGCTTGAAGTGGGCGATCTTTGGTTCCTTCACGCTCGCGCTGTTGGTGATTCTGGGCACGCTCTACTACGTCGTCCCCCAACAGGTTGAGAGCTACTTAACAGAGAAGCTCGTCGAGCGCGCGGACGCGATCGCCCGCGATGTCAAGCACCGTTCGACCCTCAAGGGCACCGAATACGACGAAGCGGAATCGCGCAAGCTGACCGAAATCGCCCAGGTTGAACCCGATGTCCGCTCGATCATCATCCTCGGGCCAGAAGGGCGACCGATCGCCCAGACGCTCGGCGGCGACGTTCGCGACACTGAGCAAATCGTCGACGAATTCATCCGCCAACGACATCCGGTGCGCATGGTTCGCCCCAACGGGCACATCGTCGTCGCTGAGCCTTTTTCCCTCACCGGCTCCTCGATGGGATACATCCTGGTGGAGACCGACCGGCAAAGCGTGGACGAAGTCTTGCGCGTGCTGCGGCGCACCGTCCTGGTCGCGCTGGTGATCGGATGCGCCGTCTTCCTCGCCTTGGTGTGGGCCATTTCGCGCGTTTTTATTTTGCGCCCACTGACTCAGATGATGGCCATGGCCTCGAAGCTCTCGGATGCGGACCTCACCGGGCGCGTGGAGCGCGCCAGCGCGGACGAGCTGGGGAGCATGGCGGAGGCGCTCAACCGCATCGGCGCCGGCCTGCGGGACACGCTCAGCCGCATACGCGGCGTGTCCGAAGCGGTGGCGCAGGTCATCGAGCAGCTCTCGCTCACCGGAACCACCGTCTCCTCGGGAGCGTCCACGGCCCTGTCCCGGGTGGAGGAAACGTCCACCTCGATGGTGCAAGTGATGAGCTCGCTTCGCGGCATCGCCCAGAACGTGGAGGTGCTCTACAAGAGCGCTGAGGAAAGCCGGTCGTCGATCACTGAAATGGCGGCCACCAACGAAGAGGTTTCAGAGAGCGTGCAGGCGATGGCCGCCTCGGTGGAGGAAACGACGGCTGCGATCGAGGAGATGATCTTCTCAATCAAGGAGGTGGCGAAGAACATCCAGGACCTCTACGCATCGACCGAGGAGACCTCCACCTCGATGAGCCATATGGATGTCTCCATCAGTCAGGTGGAGATGAACGCCAATGAAGCGGCGCGCTTGTCTGAGCAGGTTTCGACCGACGCCGACATCGGCGTGGAGTCGCTGCGAAAGACGCTCGCCGGAATTGACAAGATCAAGGACTCCTCGCGCACCGCGTCCAGCGTGATTGAAAGCCTGGGCAAGCGGATTTCAGAGATCGGAAATATCCTCGGAGTCATCGACGACGTGGCGGACCAAACGAATCTGCTGGCGCTCAACGCGGCGATCATCGCCGCCCAAGCGGGGGAGCACGGGAAGGGCTTCGCGGTGGTGGCGGAGGAGATCAAGGATCTGGCGGAGCGCACCGGAGCTTCGACGAAGGAGATCGCCGAGGTCATCCGGAGCGTCCAGGACGAATCGCGCAACGCCGCGGCGGTGATGAATCAGGGCGTTCGAAACGTGGAAGAGGGCGTTCAGCTCGGCCGCGAAGCGGAAGACGCGCTGAAGAAAATCTTCGGCTCAGCCAACAAGTGCACCACGATGACCAAAGCGATCGCCCGCGCCACCGTGGAGCAAGCGCGGGGCTCGAAGCAGGTGACCGGTGCGATCCAGCGAATCGCGGAAACGGTTCAGCAGATCAGCAACGCGTCCAACGAGCAAGCGAAGGGCACCGAGCAGATCATGAAGAGCGCCGAGAAGATGAAGGTGATCACCAACCACGTACAGCGCTCAAGCCAGGAGCAGACGCGCGCCTCGAAGCAAATCACCAAGGCGATCCAGAGCATCAACGAGATGGTTACCCATCTCAACCAAGCGCAGAAGGATCAAACGCTGGGCTCCGAGCAGGTTCTCAAGGCAGTCGAGGCGATCAAGTCCGTCTCCGGTCACCAGATGCGCTCGGTCCGGCAACTCGAGGAAGCCATCGTCTCGCTCAAGCACCAAGCGGAGGTACTGCGAGCGGAGGTCCGCAGGTATCGCGTATAACTCTCTGCGGCCGGGTGATCGGGCGTCGTTGAATCGAGGGTCAGACCGGGCCCGGGCAATCAGCCGGTCCCCCCAGTCCGAGTTGCGGACCCGGCGCGCCAGCGCGATAAAAGCAGCCAGGTGGGTTGGATCCCACTCGGAAACGGAATAGACGTAAGCGGCTCGAGGGTTCGAGTGCTGGCCCGGGCGAGCGATTCCGGGAATGGTGAGCGGAACATGTTCAACATCGGTGGTGTCGAGCTGGCGATCATACTCCTCGCAGCCCTGCTGCTCCTGGGACCGCAGCGCCTTCCGGAGCTGGCTCGCGGCTTTGGGAAATTCCTCCGGGAGTTCCGTCGCCAAACGGATGAGGTCCGTACGATGGTCGAACGCGAGTTCTATCAAATGGACCAGGAGATTCAGAAGGTCGGGGAGACCGTTTCCAGCTCCGTCTCCGAAGTGGCCGACCGGCCCGCTGCCTCCAATGCGCAAGCCTTGCCACCTCCGAGCTCGACGGAGCCCGCGGAGACGATTCTGCCTCCCCCTGCAGTGCCTGAACCGCCGCCCAGCTCGGCTCCGAGCGGGATGACGGGCGAGCTGTACGACGCGGAATACCACGCCGCCGAGGCGAACGGGCTGATTCCATCGACCGGAGGGCAGTTCGAGCCAGCGCACAGCGCTTCAGATGAGGCGTCGGCCGCGCACGAGTCCGCAAGCCCCGAGCCGAGCGGCGCCACCCCTCAGCAGGAGCCGACTCCGCGTGCAAAATGAACTTCGAATGAGCCTCTTCGAGCACTTGGCCGAGCTGCGCTCGCGGCTCATCAAGTGCACGATCGCGGTGCTGGTGCTTGGTCTGGCCTCGCTCATCTTCGCCAAACCGATCTTCGGGATCTTGATGAAGCCGGTGCTCAGCGCATTGCCCGCCGGAAATCGCTCGCTCATCTACACTTCCGGCATCGAAGAGCTGAACGTGCTGATGAAGGTCGGCCTCTACTGCGGGCTCTTCCTCACCACGCCGGTGATACTCTGGCAGATCTGGGGTTTCGTCGCGCCCGGCCTGTATGAGAAGGAAAAGAAGATGGCGGCGCCCTTCGTGCTTCTTGGCTCACTGGCATTCATGACCGGCGCATTGTTCTGCTACTTCGTCATGCTTCCCACGATGTTCCAGTTTTTGCTCAACGACGAGGACGCGACCGAGCTCAGCCAAAAGCTCGACAAAGCGCGGCTGAGGGAACAGGACGCGCTTCGTTTCGTCAGGGTTGGCGACGGCAATCGCGCCCAGGAGCTGGTCAAGTCGGCGGGAACCGAGCTGTCCGACGCGGTGTCACAGGTCAGCACCAAGGGTTTGGCGTCGCAGGAAGGCGTCGTCCTTTCCGCCGAGCTGGACTCGCTGGGCAAGGTGATCGACGCCCTTTACCAGGGAGCCGGCCCTTCAGGGCGCTCGGTGCTTCGGCGCGCGGTGGAGGAACATCAGAAGGCCGTCGAGTTGTACGGCAAAGGCGATTTCAGCGGGGCTTCGAAATCCATCGAAGATGCCGCAGTTCTGCTCGGCGGCGTCGGCGGATTGTCGTCGGGCGCCGTGGGCGATCTCTGGAGTCTGGAAAAGCAGCTCGCCCGCGCCAAAGCGGTATACGAGGCGAAGAATTGGACGCGGCCGATGCTGACGATGCGCGAGCAGCTTTCTCTGGTGCTCTTGCTCCTGTTGGCCTTCGGCATCATCTTCGAGCTGCCGCTGGTGATGGCCGTGCTGTCGATGATCGGCTTGGTGAAAGCGCGATTCCTGATGAAATACCAGCGCCATGCGTTCGTCGTCTGCTTGATCCTCGCCGCCGTCATTACTCCCACCGGGGACGCGGTGAATTTGGCGCTGATGACCGGACCCATGGTGCTCTGCTACGAGCTCGGCGTTCTTGCGGCCTGGATGATCGAGAAGCGGAAGGCGCGGCAAGCTGCAACCACTGCGCTGACGACCACCGCGACCTAGGGTAAAGTCGCGTCCATGGCCGGTCCGCGACGTCGGGTGGCTGCAGATCTGCGCTACCTCGCCGCACTGCTCGCGCGCTTCAAGATTACCCTGATCTTGGCGGGCATCTTGTTCATCTGCGCACCCCTGCTGTTTGTCTGGCTCTACGTCGGGCCGGACGGAAGCGCGATCCACTACGGGCAAGCGATCCACCACGTCTATTTCCTGCTTTTCGGCCAGCCGTCGCTTCCCTACGTCGACAACTTTTTTCTCGAGGCGCTGAACCTAATCATCCCGCCTTTTGGAATCGCCGTCGTGGTGGACGGCATCGTCCGCTTCACTTATCTGTACTTCGCTAAACACCGCGACGACAAGGAGTGGATCCGAGTGATCAGCTACAGTCTCAAGGATCACATCGTCATTTGCGGCGCGGGCCGGGTCGGTTACCGCGTCGCCGTTCAATTGCTGGCGCTGGATCGCGAGGTGGTGGTGATTGAAAAGAACCAGGCCGCCGCCTTCGTCACCGTTCTCCGAGATCAAAAGGTGCCGGTGCTGATCGACGATATCAAAAGCCCCGGGTGCCTCGTCCGGACGAACATTCCGCGGGCTGCCGCGATCGTCTGTGCCACCGACGATGACCTGGCGAACCTCAACGTGGCGCTCGACGCCCGCCGCCTCAATCCGGAGATCCGGTTGGTGATCCGCTTGTTCGACGACGATCTGGTCAGCAAGGTGCGCGACACCTTCAAGGCAGAGGCGCTCTCCAGCTCTGCGCTCGCCGCTCCCCCGATGGCGCTCGCCGCGCTGGATCCCCGAATCATCCACTCCTTCCAGGTTGGCGGCCATCTGATGGTCGTCTCGCAGATTGTGGCGCGCAAGGGGCTTCCTGGGATGACGCTGCTTACTTTGCAGGAGCAATTCGGCGCCCTGACGCTTACGCTCAAGCGCAGCGAGGCGGCGGAGGTCTTGAGCCCGAAGGCCGACACGGCCATCGAAAGCTCGGACCTCTTGACCGTCCAGTGCGAGTACCGGCAGTACCTTCGGCTTCGAGCTCATACTGGGGAGACCGTCCCGCCCATCTCGCTGCTCCACGCTTGAGGGGCTTCGATCGGAGGCAAGAGCATGGCGCGCATCGCGGTGATTCCGGGCGACGGAGTTGGGATCGAGGTGATGCGCGAAGCCCTGCGCGCGCTCGAGCTGATCGATCGCACGCGCAAGCTCGAGCTCGCCTTCGAGCACTTCGATTTCGGCGCCGAGCGTTACCTGAAAACCGGCGTCGGCCTACCGCCGGGGCAGATCGATCAATTCCGCAACAGCTACGACGCCATTCTGTTCGGCGCCGTCGGCGATCCGCGGGTCAAAGATCAGGCACACGCCCGCGAGATCTTGCTCGGTCTGCGTTTTGGACTCGACCTGTTCATCAACTTTCGCCCCTGCAGACTGCTCGCGGATTCGCTCTCGCCGCTGATCGGCAAAGGCGTCCGGGAGATCGACTTCGTCGTTTTCCGCGAGAACACCGAGGGCATCTACAACGCGATCGGCGGTTCGTTCAAAAAGGGCACCGCGGACGAGGTGACGATCGCGGAGGAGATCCACACCCGCAAGGGAGTGGAACGAATCATTCGAGCCGCCTTTGCCTGGGCTCGGGAGAACGGAAAGTCCCGGGTGGCGCTCGCCGACAAGTCAAACGCCATTCCCGCGCACGAGCTTTGGAAGCGCACCTTCCAAGAAGTTTCGCGCGAGTACCCGGCCATCCAGGCAGGCCATTTCTACATCGACGCGCTGGCGATGCAGCTTGTGCTCAGGCCGGAGTCATTCCAGGTCATCGTCACGACCAACTTGTTCGGGGACATTCTTACCGATCTGGGAGCGGCCTTGAGCGGAGGCCTTGGCCTAGCGGCGTCCGCGAATCTCAATCCCGATTCGACGCCTCTGTTCGAACCCGTCCATGGCTCGGCTCCCGACATCGCCGGCAAGGGCATCGTCAACCCGGCGGCGATGTTTCTGACTGCTGCGCTGATGCTGGCGGAGCTCGGCCACGCCGCGGAGGCCAAGTTGCTCGAACGCGCGGTGGGAAAGTCGATCCTGGACGGAAAGGGGACGGTCGACGTCGGTGGGAAGCTCTCTACCCGCGAGGCGGCCGATGAGGTCATTGCCAACCTCTCTGGGTTGTTGGAGCGCCGCGGCTAACCACTGGTGCCCGCGCCGCGTAGGCAACCGGCCCTCGGCGGTCCCGCTTTGATTTGCACGCTTTGCAGAGGAGAATTGGGATCCGCTTGCCCGCTCGCGCGGACATTGCCATAGGTTGTGCATGCTCAGTCGAAGACCGATGACGCTGACCCAGAAGATACTGGCGCACCACGCGAAGGGCCTGACCAGGCCTTACGTCCAGGCGGGCGACATCCTGCAGATCCGGGTCGATTGGACCATCGCCAGCGAGCTGGCGTGGAATGGGATGGACCGCACCTACCAGGCGCTGGGGCGCCCGAGGATTCACGATCCGGAGCGGTTTTTCCTCGCGGTCGACCACACCGTCGATCCAGTGACGCTGGCGTCGGATCCGCGCGCGCAGCGGCTGGCGAAGCTGTCGCGCGATTTCGCGCAGGAAAGCAAGATTCGCCATTTCTACGACGCAAATCAGACCATCCTGCACACCAAGTTCTATCGCGACCTGGTGCAGCCGGGTCAGGTGGTCCTCGGAGCGGACTCGCACACCTCTTCGCACGGAGGGCTGGGCGCGTTCGCCATCGGGCTGGGAGGTGCGGACGTCGCGGCGGCGATGGTCCTCGGCCAATCGTGGATCGAGGTGCCGGAGGCGATCGCCATCGAGTATCGGGGGCAACCGCCCTTCGGCATCGGGGGGAAGGACGTGATTTTGAAGACGCTCGGCGACCTCGGGCGAAACACGGTGGCGATGGAGCGCTCGGTCGAGTACCGCGGGGAGTCGGTGCGTTCCTTCTCGACTGACATGCGCTTCACGATCGCCAATATGACCGCGGAGTTCGGCGGCCTGAACGGCATCTTCGAGGCTGACGAGGTGGTCGCCGCCTGGCTTGCAAATCGGCCGAGCGACAACACGGAAGCGCTGCTGTTCCGCGCGGACGCGGACGCGCCCTACCTAGAGCAGCATCCGATCGATCTCGCCCGTTTGGGACCGCTGGTGGCCAAGCCGTTCTCTCCGGACAACGTGATGCCAGTCGAAGCGGCGATCGGAATGCCGCTCGACGGCTGCTTCATCGGGGCCTGCACCACCACGGAGGAGGAGTTGGTGCTCGGCGCGCTGGTGCTCGAGCAGGCGATGAAGGGTCGCCCGCCGATTGCCCCTTCGCGAACCCGCCTCGTCGTCCCCGGCGATTTGGGGATTCAGACTCGAATGCAGAGCGGCGGCCTTTGGGAGATTTACCAGCGGGCTGGTTTTCGCATCGGCGCGCCGGGGTGCTCGATGTGCCTGGGTGTGGCCTCGGAAAAGGCGCTGCCGGGGGAAGTGTGGCTCTCCTCCCAAAATCGCAATTACGAGAACCGGATGGGCGCCGGGTCCCTGGCCTGGCTCGCCTCCGCGGCGACGGTGGCTTCCTCTTCGGTGGACATGAAGGTCGCCGACCCTCGGCCGCTGATCGATCGGATTGACCGCCAGCGATACGAGCAGCTGCTCTTGAGAAACGCCCGAGCGCGCGCGCCGGAGATTCGAATCAGCGAGCCGAGCCTGTCCATCTCCGCCCCTCAAAGTGCGCATGCCGCAAGCTCGGATCTCTCGCGTGCGCGAACCGTTTCCGGCCGCGTGCAGCGCTTCGGAGATCACGTCGACACCGATGCGATAATCCCGGGCGAATTCTGCCACTTGACCAAGCTCGAGGAGCTGGGGGATCGCGCCTTCCACCACGTGCGTCCCGAGTTCGCGAAGCGAGCGCAGCAGGGTCAAAACATCGTCGTCGCCGGCGAAGGTTGGGGCTCGGGCAGCTCGCGCGAGCAAGCGGTTTGGGCGCTGATCGGCGCGGGAATCCAGGCGGTCGTGGCAAAGAGCTACGCTTTCATCCACAAGCGAAACCTCG
>DATFTC010000176.1:0-13274 GCA_035262305.1 Myxococcaceae bacterium
CGAATAATCTCGGCGAAGAAGAGGCTGTAGAGAATCAATCCAATCAGGATGGGAGTGACCAGGGCAAACTCGAGAAGGCTATTGCCCCGATCTTGCGCAGGCCGATGCGACATTGCTCAATGGGTGATGAATTTTTGCGGATACCGGCGGATGCTCTCGGGAAGGAAGCGCAACAGCTGCTGAATGAGCGGCAGGGTCTCGCGGCCCTGGTAGATCGAGGCCAGCCGCGCTCGCCAATAGGGGTTAAAGAAATTCGGCTGCTCCCGCCAATTGCCCGGTCGGTGATAGTAGGTCTGTGCTCGCGCGATGGCATTGAGACCGGGAGGCAAAGCCGCAAGGCCGGAACCGGCGTTGTCCATTTGCAGGACCGATGGCCCGCTGAGAGAGAAGGAGACTCTTCCTTGTTCGTTGAGGAGCGCCGGCGCGTTCGTGCCCGCTCCCGAGCCGCCTCCGCGCCGCAGCTCGCGAGGACCCTTGTTGAGAATCACCCAAGCCGAGGGTTGATTGAACTCTCGTTTGCGAGTCGCAGCCTTCTCGAGGCTGGGCGACTTCATCGACGGACATCCCTCTGCGTACTCGCCCGGCTCGAAGTGCATGAACGGAACGATTCCCTCCCAGACGTGATTCCCGTCCCGAATGGGCTGCACGTTCGCGACGAAGACGTCGACCATCGCACCGACCACCGAAACACATCCGCCTTTCACCACGCAGATCTGCGTCCGATGGACTCCAAGCGATGCTTCCGGCCCCGCCGGGTCCTTCTGTCCCGGTCCTCGAGGCCAGCCGGGATACGACACTCGCCAATGAATTCCGCCGGCCCTGACGCCTTGCTCGGATCCATTCTCCGCCCACACCGAGGTCTTCATCATGTATCGAAAAGGCAGCGTGGGATCGTCCCCTTTCCCCTTCCGCGGATCGCCCCAGCACTCCCAGTAGCTCGCGTTCCGTCCACATGCGAATGGGTTTCGAAATAAACCCAGTCGCGCGGGTCCCAGTCTGATTGAATAGAGATCATCCGCACCCAGGCGATCCCCTTGAGCCAACATCCCTCTCGGTGCATCGGGCGGATCCCTCCAGTGCCGAATTACGTTGCGCGAATCGTCGGTGTCCCCGGACTGGGAGCTGAGCATTCGGGTTTGACCCCACTTTGGCGTTCGATCGATCAGCGCGCGAAGCGGTCCGAGGGCGCCGGGCAGCGGCAACAGCTCGCTCAACTTTCGCGACGTGACGAACCCCCGCGGGCACGGCCCGCCCGCGCTGTCGCAGGCAAATCTCGTCGCGTTTGCAATTCCAGCCATCGCGCGCTTCGCCCGAGCCTGCTTGCTGCTCTCTTGAAACGCCGCCGGGTCGATCGGCTTGAATGCATTCGCCGGCGACAGTGGGCTGCCATTCGCCTCGCGAAAATGGGCTCGGTCGAACAGGCACGCGCTGAGCGCACCGCTGATGCTCTGGCTGAAAGAGAGATCGACGTTCCTGTCGTTTTCTTCGATCACCGACTTTGCGGTCTGGGCTGCCTGCGTCAAGGCAGACAACATCAAAGCATCCGACGCGATCGCCAACGCTTGATTTAAAGCCCGATGGGCGGGAATGATCGTCCTTCCAATCACGTAGTCTGGATTCATCTCGCGGAGCAGCCGTTGGTAACCGTAGACAAACGCGCGAAACACGTGAATCACGGTATCCAGCGCGCGAATAACCACGCCAACGTATGGAATCGCTTCGAGCGCAGGACAGGCCACCGCCCAGAACCCGCGCCTTTCGCCCGAGCACCCATCCAACGTTCTCATCACTCCGTAGACATCAGTCAGAAATGCTTCGCTGAAGTAGATGAACGAAAGATAAGACTGCCAAACCATCGCGGAGACGTAGTGCGAAACCTGGGTTCGATTGGCGAATGCATAAAAATTGAAAGCCCGAGCCTCCATCGTCGCGATCGAGTAGGCCGCGGTATCGGCGGTGTTCTGCAACCGAACTCGCTCGTCGACGTTGTGGCCGAGATTGACGACCGCCAATACGCCGAGACAAAGCACCAACAAAACCAGACATGCGAGCACGAGCACCTGGCCGCGCTTCATTGCCAAGCATCTCCCCCTCCCCGTAATTCTCATCCCTCAACCCCCGCGCTGATGCATCAACCATTTTCGATAGAAGCTCGACTGCATCCGCATGCTATAGGTCGCACTCAGCGGAATGAAAAATCGACGGCGGTTGTCCAAGCCAAGAGATGCGCGGCCCGTTGAGAGAGCCCAGAGCAGGCTCATCTCCGATCGATCCGCAGTTGGATAGCCTTTCTGATTGTCAATCCCCGACGCGAGTTGCTCGATTCCTTCGAGATCCGCGGTGCGATTCAATGCATTGCTGGACGATCTGAGCGTTGGCCGATCTACTGCACCGTGCAATGCAACTCTCGCATTCGCAGCGCACCAACACACGAATAGGAACCAGTTTGCCAGCGGAACGCGAAGCTCATACCAATAGCGCACCCGAATGCTCAGGATACCGGCGCGGCGATACACTTCCTGTCGCTCGTCAGTACCCGCCGGGTCGTCGAAGGCTCCAAAGTGTTGCGAAAGCCCCGGCGCCTCCGGATACGTGTAGGGGGAATCGAACTCCAACTCCTTCCAGTCAGCGCCCCCCGTCAGATTCCAAACGCGCCCAAGCTCCTCGGAGGCTTCCGGATTGAGCGTATCGACCCTGACGACTCCATTGAGCGGTGCCCCCTTGATGGCGCGAGGACTCGGCGTGCTCCATGGCAGCGCGCTGAATTCATCGTCCCGGGCTCGCTGGCGGGCCCAGGTCGCTGCGAGCGCTGCCGCAGAATCCGTCCTGCCAAAAGTAGGCAGGAGCGCGAAGAGAGCCGCATCGCGCATCCGTTCGTTGTTTCCATTCCAGACAATCCCCGCCCGAGCAGCATTGAACGCCGCGTACTCGGTCATTATCCGCGCCAGCTCGATTTCGGTAAGTTGGAGAATGGCGAGGGCGATCAGGATCATCAGCGGCATCACCAGGACGGTTTCCAGGATGGCCTGGCCGTGCGCCGCGCGATGATTCACCAGCCGATCCCGTTTTTCCCGTCCCCGCACGCCCGAAAACCCCACGCCGCAAACACATCACACGCGCATTTGGGAAATCAATACGGGGAAACCCTAGAGCCGTCAGCCGCCCAAAACACGCCCGTGCCAGTCAATAAAAAAGTGCCTGCAACAATGGTCAATATTTCGAGCCTGGGGGTGGGCACCGCCCGGGAATTTCCTTCAGCTGACTATGACGATTTGGAGGAATTTCAATGTAATCTCCGACGTTTTGTCTACAGCGCGGTCGAGAATGATTGGCAGAGGGGGCGCTAGTCAGGATGAAGAGCCGTCAGGCACGTTCGACACGCTCGGACGGATCACCAACGACGATCTGCGCGCCAGGAAATTGCTATCCGCGTTCAAGCTCGAGAATTATCACTGTTTGGCTTTGGAGCGGAGCATTTGGCGTTCCAGCGCGGCTTTCGCTTCGTCTGAATTTGGGAATTCGCGGATGAGAGCGTTGCACGCCGAATCCGCCTCTGCTTGGCGCTTCAAGGCATCGAGTGCATCGCAGAGCTGCCCGAGAAGGCGCGCGCGGTCCTGTCCTCGAGCACCTGCGCCAAGGGCCTGCCGTAGCAACTCCACCTCTTGTTGTCGGTCGCCCGCCTTGCGCGCCTCGGCGGCCTGGACATTCAGCGAGTTCGACACCGCCGCAGGCGGCGCGGGTACGGCGGCGAACTTCCGCGCGGGAGCGGCCGCGCGACCTTCGTCTCTCGCCGTATCCGCTTCCCTCGAGGCAAATTCGTCCGGAGCGCGTTGTTTCTCCGAGAGCGCATCCTCTTTTGCAGGCCCATTGCCGACCACCCCGCCCTTCGCCACCCCTTGTTTACCGGCCACGGCCTCGTGTTCGGCGAATCCACCGACGACTCCGCCGGGAGCTCCACCCTCGACGCCGCCTTCCATGCCTTTCGCGACCGGCTGTCTGTCGTCGAGGGCTTGCTGTCTCACGGTTCCCCCGATGACTCCAGAGCCGCTGCCCACGGTGCGGCTCTTCATGCGCTCCACGGAGTCTCTGCTGTCTGCGCGCCCCGTCGCGTCGTTGCCATGCTCACCCTTGGGTGGCGCTATCGCCCACTGCTTTGGTTGGTCTTTGCGATCGCGGTTGCGCGCCTCCTCGGCAGCAACCCGACGCTCCGACAAATCGTACGCGGGCGCTGGGGCGGGCGACGCCGCCAGGTTGGGCCTTTTTGCGAATGCCGCGTTTTCCTGATTGGCCGTCTCCCCGGGTGGCGGCTCGGAAGCTGCCACCACCCCGGAAGACGGTGCCTGATCGGACGGTTCTGCGGGAAGCGCTCGATGGGGCTCCATCACGACCGGAGAGCCGCTCTCGCTCGGACCGGTTGAATGCCCCATCCTGATGACGTTCGTGCTGATGACGAGCACCACTGAAAGCGCCAAAACGCCAGTAACCGGCACGAGCCACTGCATCCAGCCGCGAGAGCGTTTCGCACGGGCGCGAGCGCGTTCGGCGGCTTGTTCAGCGTACGCCCTCAGTGAGTCGAGCCCTTTTGACGGAGCTGGCACGATTGGCAGCTGCGACATCGTCTGGCGTACGCGCTTCATGCTGGTCAGCGAATCCGCGCACTGCGGACAAGATCGAACGTGAGCTTCGACGGTCTTCGACTCCGACACCGACAGCTCGCCGTAGGCGTAATCGAGGAGCTTTTCCTCAGGATGATGAGATGCCGGATTCATCCCGCCACCGTCCTTCCGTCCTCCGCCAGATCCCCGTCGACGCCCAACTCGAGCAACCGCTTCCGAAGTGCCTCCAAGGCGTACCGCATCCTGCTCTTGACCGTGTTCTCAGATATGCCAACCACCGCGGCGATCTCTTTGAAGGGAACGCCGCTGTATTCCCGTAGAACAAATACCTCGCGTTGATCTTTGGGCAACGACATCAGCGCTTGCTCGAGGAGCGGGCGAAGCCTTGCGTTGTGGGCTGCTCGATCCGGGGCCGGACGGCCGTCGGGGAACCACTCAGCGACTGGCTCGTCCGCTCCATCCCCGCGAACGGGTGCTTCGAGCGGCACTACCTCTCGGAAACGTTCCTTTCGCGCGCTGTCCACGCACAGATTCCTCGCAATCGTATAGAGCCAAGTGGTGAACCGGGCTCTGGGCTCGTACTCGTCCGCCCCGCGAATGACCTTGAGCCAGGTCTCTTGGAGGAGATCCTCGGCTCGCGCCATGTGCCCCGTGGAGCGAAAGATGAAGTTGAATACCGGACCGCGATGACGCTGCACGAGCGCTTCGAAGGCGCTCGTTTCGCCCCTTCGAAAGGCGAGCATCAGTTGCTCGTCTGAGCTGTCCGCGTCCAACTTCGACCCCCGTGCTTGGGGCATTTCCTGTTGAGTCTTTGAACGGCCCACCGCCGAAAAGGATCTGCGCCCTACCGCCGCATCAGAATACAGATGGACGCACCTGTCACCTTAGGTGCTGTGGGATTCCCCGCGATGCAGGTGCAGGTGGACCCGCCCGAGGGCGGAAGTCACGTCGCCAGCGCCTGGGAAGTCGGCCTCGCCTGCTCTTCGACGAGAAAGCAGGATGCAACATGACCGCCGGGCAGCTGATAAAGAGGGGGAACCTCGATTTTGCAGCGGTCGAAAGCGTGCGGGCAGCGGGGATGGAACGGACAGCCGGGCGGTGGATGCGCCGGGGAAGGAACGTCGCCGGGAAGAATGATCCGGACGCGCTTTCGCTCGGGATCCGGCACCGGAATCGCAGAGAGGAGAGCCTGGGTGTACGGATGCTTCGGGGCGCGGTAGATCTCGGCCGCGTCCGCCAGCTCGACGATCTTTCCCAAGTACATCACCGCGACGCGCGTGGAGATGTACTCGATAATTTTCAAATCGTGCGCGATGAAAATGTAGGTCAACCCCAGCTCGCGCTGTAAGTCGACCATCAAGTTGACGATCTGCGCCTGGATCGAAACATCGAGCGAGCTGATCGGCTCGTCGGCGATCACCAGCTCCGGGCCGACCGCGAGGGCCCTGGCGATTCCGATGCGCTGCCTCTGCCCGCCGGAGAACTCGTGAGGATATCGATCCAGCGAGTCGGCGCCGAGACCCATCTTCTCGAGCAATGCGGCCACCCTGCGCTCGCGCTCGGCGCCAGAAGCGAGCCGATGGATGGCGAGGCCTTCTCCGATGATCTCCCTGACCCTCATCCGTGGATTGAGCGAGGCGTACGGATCCTGGAAGATGAGCTGCATCCTGCGCCGAAGCCGTCTCAGCTGGGCGTGCGGCAGGCCCATCAGCTCCTGGCCGTCGAAGCTGACGGAGCCCGAAGTTGGCTCGATCAGCCGGAGGATGCTGCGGCCCAGGGTGCTCTTTCCGCAGCCGCTCTCGCCGACGAGGCCGAAGGTTTCTCCGCGCGCTACCTCGAAGCTCACCCCATCGACGGCTTTCACCGTTCCGACGATCCGTCCGAAAGCGCCGCTGCGGAGCGGAAAATGCGTCGCCAGATTCTCGACCTTGAGAATGGGCGCGGTCATCCGAGTGGAACCGGATTGTGACAGGCCGCAAGCTGGCTTTCGCGCTTGGGCTCAAGCGGCGGATCGACGGTCGTGCAAATCTCGATCGCGCGTTCGCAGCGCTCGCGAAAGCGGCAACCGCCGGGAAGGCGCCGGAGATCCGGCACCGCACCGCGAATCGCCGCCAGGTGCCGGGAGCCACCGGCGGTAGTCGCCGCGTCGAGGGAGGGTATCGAACGCAGCAATCCTGCGGTGTATGGATGCGCGGGCATCGAAAAGAGGGACCGCACCGGCGCGCGCTCGACAATCCGGCCCGCGTACATCACCACGACCTCGCGGCACGTCTCGGCGACCACGCCAAGGTCGTGGGTGATCAGCATCACCGCCATGTGCCTTTCCTCTTGCAGCTTTCGAATCAAGTCCAAGATCTGGGCTTGGATGGTCACGTCCAAGGCGGTGGTCGGCTCGTCGGCGATCAAGAGGTCGGGGTTACACGCCAGTGCCATCGCGATCATCACCCGCTGACGCATGCCGCCGGAAAGCTCGTGCGGATAGGAGTCCACCCGTTGTTGCGGTGCCGGAATGCCAACCTTCTCCAGCATCTCGATCGACCGCTTGCGCGCAGCTTTCCGATTCAATCCCTGATGCAGCCGCACCGCTTCGCCAATCTGATTGCCGATGGTGAAGACCGGGTTCAGCGCCGTCATCGGTTCCTGGAACACCATCGAAATCTTGTTGCCGCGGACCTGCCGCATCTCGGGTTCGGGCAGCGACAGCAGGTCCCTTCCTCGGAGCAAGATTTGCCCGGAGAGGATGCGGCCGGGCGGATCGGCCACCAGGCGCATGATCGAAAGCGCAGTCGCGCTCTTGCCTGAGCCCGACTCCCCCACCACTCCAAGCGTTGCCGCAGACGCAATGGAAAAAGAAACGTCGTCTACCGCAAGGAAGCTCACGCCGTCGGAGGAGAATTGCGTCTTGAGATGTTGAACTTCGAGGAGCGGTTGCGGCATCAGTGGCTCGCGTGGTCAGGCGCGGAGGCGCGGAGTTGCTCGCTTACCCGCTCGCATTCCTTGAAGACCCTGAGCAAGTTGCCGCCGAGAATTTTGTGAAGCTGCTCCCGCGAGTAGCCGCGCGCCGCGAGCTCGTCCGTGATCTTCGGCAAATCCGCGACCGAATCGAGCCCCTCAGGAAGCGAGCTGACCCCGTCGAAATCGGAGCCGATCCCGACATGATCCTCGCCCGCGACCTTGGCAATGTGGTCGATGTGATCGATGAGTGACTTGAGCGGTGGCCGCGGGATCCTTGCCGACCATTCCTTTTGCAGGCGATCGCGCTCGCGGTATTGTGTTGCCGGATCGGCGTCTTTCAGCTTCGCTTTGAGCGCGTTTAGTGCCGCGTTGCGCGCGGGCGTTTGCTCGTTGAACGCCTTGCGGTAGCCCTCGTCAATGAACGCTGAGAAAAAGTTCACCTGCACAACTCCGTTGTTCTTCGCGACGGCCTTGAGCATCTCGTCGGTCATGTTCCGCGGGCTGTTTGTTAGAGCTCGCGCGGAGGAATGAGAGGCGATCACCGGGGCGCGAGTGACGTTCAGCGCATCAAAAAATGTCTTGTCGGAAACGTGCGAGATATCCACCATCATTCCCAGACGGTTCATCTCACGCACCACGTCCTTGCCGAAGTCTGTCAGGCCATTGTGGTGTGCGATCTTGGTATCTTTGATATCGCCGGAGGAGTCGGCCCATTCGTTGGTGTTGGACCAGGTTAACGTCATGTACCTCACGCCGAGGCGATAGAAGTCTCGCAGGATGCCCAGATCGTCCTCGATTGCGTGGCCACCTTCGACACCCATCAGCACTGCGAGTTTCTTGCTCGGCCCTTGCCGCGCGGCGAGGATGTCTGCGGCGCTAAAGGCCATCGTCATCTCGGCGGCGTGCCGACGGGTCTGCTCGTACACCGCGTCGATAAGCTGAAGCGCGCGATGCGCGTATCGGGTGTGGTGATTGGGGTCTACCCAGATGGAGAAGAATTCGGCTCCCAGGTTTCCGGCGCGAATCTTCTGCAGATCCATGTGACCGTCCGCGACGGGCGTGACCGTGCCCACGTCGAAACGCTCGTCGAGGAATCTCTGAGGTGTATCAGCATGCGTATCAATCACCAGGGCGGAAGTGTGGATTTCCCGCGCATCTGGTTTGGGAGTCTTGGGCGCCGGCGAGGCCGCGAGGAGAGCGAAAACGACCGGCGCTACCGCGATCATTCGGCCGAGCATGCTCGCTCTATATACCATCGCCAAGAATTAAGCGGGACTTCCTTAGCGCGGGCAACCTAGCGAGGATGATCGCTCTCTAATGACCTG
Source organism: Myxococcaceae bacterium (assembly GCA_035262305.1). Lineage (GTDB taxonomy): Bacteria > Myxococcota > Myxococcia > Myxococcales > Myxococcaceae > DATFTC01. The sequence continues at coordinate 8,897 of DATFTC010000176.1, forward strand.
CGTCATCTGGTTCCTAGCGGGGCAAGTCGGCAACGAGCGTTCTACCTCGCTCGACGCAAGCGGTTGCTCGGCGGCGATGGCTCACCGCTGAGCTCACTGATTCTCTTCGGCCGCTCTTGTCGGCGATATCCCCTCAGGCTTTCCGCGAGACGACGCACACGATCGATACAGCTCTGTTCGCGACCCGCCAGCCTAATGCGCGTACTTGCACTTGGCCCTGAAGGACACGGCTACCAATTGGAAACAAGCTCGAGCAAGAAGCGCTTACTCAGAAGCGTTGTCCGGAACGTCATCCGACTCGCTCACGCTGCTGTTCGCACATCAGGCACATGTCAGCGCAGGCCTAGGGGAACGCGTTAGACCCCGTCTACAGGAGTAAAGACTTTCCTCCTTATCATTTTGTGCACGTTTAATGAATTATTTCATGTCTTTGATAAAGCATTTGTTAAGCGGAAGCCCTTAACTCCTATATTGTGCCCTTGCAATGAAGGCCAGGACAGGGCAAACGAGATAATTCAGCCACTCAGGTCTCGACATGCGGCCCTGATGTCTTCCATGCCCTGCTGCATCCGATCGAGATGCGTACGAAACGAGAGTATGCAAATCCGTAATGCGAACATCTCTCCGAGCTTGGTTCCGGTCATGTAAATGCGTTTGCGCTCGTTGATCTTCTCGAGAAATGTCTGATTCAACTGGTTCAAAGATTGCACATCCATGCCGGCGCGTTTCAGACGAAATGCGACGATGGAAAGCTGCGGCTCCGCCAGGATTTCGATTCCCGGAATCGTTCGCAATTGCTCGGTTGCCCAATGGGTGAGCTCCAGCTTTTCCTCGAGATTTCGCCTGAAGACCCCAATGCCGTGCATCTTGAACGGCAGCCAGACGCGCAGGCCGCGGAAGTCGCGCGACAGCTCGGGCGAATAGAGGCAGAAGTCGACCAGATCCGGGTCTTCCTGCATCGCCGGGAGGTAGTCCGCGCTCAGCTGGTGCGCTCGCTTCAGAGCTTCTCCGTTCCTGACCAGAAGCGAACCTGTGCCATACGGCAGAAAAAGACCTTTGTGCGGATCGAGGGTGATCGAATCCGCTTGCCCGATTCCACGCATCCGCTCGCGGCCCTTGTCGGTGAGCATGAAGAAGCCCCCATAGGCTCCATCCACGTGAAACCAGACATTTTCTCGGCGCGCCAAATCGGCAAGGGCGTCGAGGTCATCCACCGCTCCGGTGTGGACCGTGCCAGCGCTGCCGACGATGAGAAAAGGAATGAAGCCCGCCCGGCGATCCTCGGCGATTCGCGCTTCGAGCTCACCGAGTCGGATGCGATAGCGCTCATCGGAGCGGATCTCTCGCACGTTTTTCTGGGGCAAACCGGCGAGCAGCGCGGCTTTGTGGATCGAATGGTGTGCCTGATCTGAGACGTACACTGTGCCGTTCAAAAAATTCTCCGGTAATCGCTCGCGCCGCGCGGTCACCAGTGCAGAAAAATTCGCGAGGGACCCGCCACTGGTGAGGATTCCGCGGGCGCTCTTTGGGTACTCCACGATATCGCAGAACCATCGGACGACGTTTGCTTCGAGCTGCGCGAGCCCGGGCGCCGCGGCCCACACTCCCACGTAGCGATTGGTGGCATCGGCGATGAGATCGGCGACCGCGGCGTGAAACAATCCTCCTCCCGGAATGTAGGCGATGTACCCGGGTCCGGCGGTGTTGAAACTCTTGGGCACGAGCCCTTCAACGACGAGCTGTATCAATTGTTCGGGTGTCGCTCCCTGCTCGGGCAAGCCTTCGACCAAGGATCTCGCCAGCTCGGCGCCACCGCGTGTATCGGCGGAGGGCAAGCTCGGCAGTTTCTCGATGTGCTTGATAATCGCCTCGGTCGCGAGAGAGATGAGGCGCCGCATTTCATTGGAGGACAGCTCGAGCGACTTGTCTATGTTCATTCAGGCAGGTGTCTTGGCTGGCGTTTGACTTTGGCGTCCAACGTTTGCAATCGCTTTTGCAATGGCATCCGGGACCTCCTCCTGGAGGAAGTGGCCTGCGGCGGTGTTGGTGAGCGAAGCATGAGGCAGCAGCTCCTGGATTCTGCGCTTGACCCGGCCGAGAACTGGATCCCGGTCGCCCCAGACGATCGCCGCCGGACCCTTGAAGCCCTTGATGAACGCCTCGCAAACCCGAAGCGGAGCAATCGACTCGTGTTGCATATTCGTCGGCGTCATTCTCGCGAGGGCGAGCGGGGCCGCGTTGTTGCGCAGCCCGCGAAGCGGATATCGATAGGCGCGGGCAGTTTCTCCCTGGATCGTCCCGGGATCGCCCTGGACCTTGTGCAGCGCGCGCAGGGGAAAGCCAAAAAGTCGAAATGCGATGTCGCTGACGATCGGCCGGTTCGAGAATCGATGAAAGGCCGTTCCACGGAAGTCCGGTTTCGGCGGACCGAGCACCGTGTTGAGAACGACGATTCCACCGACCCGGTGCGCTCGGGACGCCAGCGCACATCCCCCAATGGGACCTCCCCAATCGTGGCCGACGAAGACAAGCTGGTGCAGGTCGAGAGCATCGATTAATCCGCCGAGCAGTCGGGCATGAGCATCGAGGTGGTGAAAGGACGAACCGGGCTTATCCGAAAAGCCCAACCCAATGAGGTCCGGCATGATGAGCCTCAGCTTCTCACCCCGAAGCGCAGCGGCCACCTTCCGATAGAGGAAGCCCCAAGTCGGGTTTCCGTGCAGCATAAGCACCGGCACGCCATTGCCCGTCTCCATCACGTGCATCCGATGTCCGTCGAGTCGAACCGTGTACCTTTCGAACGGCAGAATGCGCTCCAGCCAGTACGGCATCGGCGGTGCAGGCAAAATCTGAGTCATCACCGGGCTCGTACTGCGCCCAGCGAAAGCGAGCAAGCTGTTTGTGGATTCACAAAGCCAACAAAAAAGGCTGCGCCGCTCGAAAACAGCGCAGCCATGCGTACCCTTCGAATAATCTTAGAACAGTATTCGGATTATCTTGTCGTCGTCGGGCTGCAGCGCGGGGCCGGCGCGTCCGTCCCGGTTGCTGGTAGTGAAATACAAGTAGCCATCAGGTCCTACGATGACCTCGCGGATCCTTCCAAACTGATTAGAGAAAAGAGACTCCTCCTCGATGATGGTCACACCGTCCGAGTCGAACTTCAGCCGGTGCACTTGGCGCGCGTGGATGTAATCGTCGGGAATTCCCGAGAAGGTACCAAGCATCCCGTAGTAGAAGCTTCCATTGTAGTAGGCCATCCCGGCCGGCGGCTGGCTGTTCGGCGGCACCGAGTACCACAGCGGATCGATCCAGCGAGGGTCACCGCAGGCGCCATAGCAAAGCGGCGGTCTGCCGCCCCAGCCGTAATTTCCACCTGCAAAAATGATGTTCACTTCGTCGTACCAACTCCTGGGAGCTAAGCAGTCGCCGGTTGGCCCGTTTTCTGTTTCATACAGCTGTCCCAAGCTGTCCCAGGCCAAACCCTGCGGATTTCGGTGTCCGTAACTGTAGACCAGATTACCGAAAGGATTGTCGACGGGAACGCTGCCGTCCAGATTCATGCGAAGTATTTTTCCGTCGTAGGAGTTGATGTCCTGCGCGTGACTGCAGTTTGTGGTGTCCGGTTCGCCGACGGTTACGTAGAGCATTCCATCCGGCCCAATCTTGATACGGCCTCCGTCGTGAATCTGCCCCCCCGGAATATTATCAACCAGAGCGGTATCAAAGACTGCGTGACCGGTACCATCCTCAATCAGGCGTCCCACTGCGAGGCGGAGGCTCAGGGGGGAGCCATGCATGTAGTCAATGTATAGGTACCCATTGTTTGCAAAGTCAGGGTCGATTTCGAGACCCATCAATCCACCCTCACCAATTGCCCGGAAATCGGGGATCGCATCTGCGGTTCCGAGGGTGATAACCGGATCGTCCTGCAGCGTGCCGTCCGCATTGATTACGCGGACGCGGCCAGTTCGCTCGGTAACGAAGGTCCGCGAATCTGGCGCGAACGCTAGAGCCCAGGGTATCTCCAGGTGGTCGGCGACCACTTGAGTCGATGGTCCTGCGAGTGAAGTTGCCGGAAGCGCACAGCCAAGGAGCAATACAACGATCTTTTTCAAAGTAGTCCTCCCCTGGATTCTCGTTTGAACCCGCCTGAAGAGCGGAGGGAAATCCCTTCCGCGAGCCGGGCAGAGAACAGCGGGCGAGGAAACTTGTCAAGACCGAAATCCCTGGTGGGACGGACGATCGTTGCGCATTCGAGTATACGGGCAAACCCGGTTTTCCACTTGTTTGCCGTCCGCACACTCCGTTCGCGGCACGCCCCCAAGGCGTGGAGCGCCGAGTTCTCGCGGCGGAACAGGCATGCGTGTAGAAATCGCAG
>DATFTC010000177.1:0-17717 GCA_035262305.1 Myxococcaceae bacterium
CCCCTGGGTCTTGTTGTGCGCAACCCGCTGAAAGGCAGGCGGATTAACCGTGGCGTCGTATAAATAAGAGCGGTGCGATGGAAAGTGGGTTGCGGAGAGGCGGAAGTTCATCGTGGACGTTGGATTGCCTCGCCCATCCACGCCGCACGACATCCTGCCAGCGGCGCGATGCCAGATGTTGGTTCGAAACCGGATTCGCATCGCCTGAAAGGCAGGCTCGACAAAGAGACTCGGATGCCCTGACGCGACGAATCCCCATGTTCCATCGGCGAGGATTTGGTTGGCGGTGGCGATTGGATTTGCCGTGCCCATGAACGGTCCCTCCATGCCGGCGAACGCGCCGACGGGGGTAACCTGCCCCAGATTGACCGGGATAAAGCTTCCGACTTGGCACTGCCAGCGAAAGCTCACAATCGCAAGATTGCGAGCATCCAGCGGCGAGTAGATCTCGCCATTGGGAGGATTCTCCCCGAGGCTTGTGCGCTTGCAAAGGGCGATGTAGGCCGCAGATTTCGCCAACCAAGCCGGGCCGGTGGGCGGTCCAAGCACGCCGACGGGATCGCACATACTGAGCGGAATGGTGTTGATGAACATTTTAGTTCGGACCTGTCTGTCGAAGGTGAGCACCTGGGCAGTGCCCTCTTGCCCAACGCCGATCGCGAGGATTGCGGACAAGCCAAGTAAGCTTGTGCTCTCGCGCCCGAGAAGCCGGAACAAAAAACGCGTCATAAAATCCTCCCAGTGCCGTCGTATGTCCCCCCGCCAGATGCGCCGACTTCAAGCAAGAACCAAGCCGCCAGTGTCAAAGGGACCGAACCTCAGGCATCGACGCCGATCACGTTGATGTTTTCTAGCTACAGACCGTAGCGCGCTACGCTACACTTGGGACCCTCCAAGGCACGTGGCTCGCCGGACGGTTACGATTTTCGAATTGATAGGCTCAAACACGAGAAGCGAGTCTGAAAGCCACAATCCATACAGAGGCAGCAGCCAAACAAGATAATTGTTGTGAAATATTTTGGCGCTCAGGAAGAGCCCGAGATGCGCGATGAGGAGATACGCCAGCTGTCCGGCGCTTGACCAACCGAGCCGATGGTTTTGCACGATCGCCACCAAGAGCGCCGTCGCACACAGAGCGATCACGGCCTTCTGCGCCGGCCCCGGTAGATAGTAGCTCAGCGCCGTCGAGTCGCCGTAGCGCGTTAAATTGAACAAAAACAGATTGTGCGCAAGCGTGAGAAGCAACAGCCCTCGCACTTTGCCTTCCTCCCAAATTGAAAGAGCTGAAACAGGCCGGCACTGAGGGCAACCCACACCGCCGCCGCGATGTACCCCGCCGCGCCGCCAGCGATGATTTTAGGGGAGAGCTTGGTCGACTGCGCTTGAGGCGGAGGTGGCCAGCTCACTCGTCCGTACTTAGTCGACTTCCGCACGCCGTTCCAACGGCGCTTGAGGCTGGATTCCGAGCCGGTCCGGGTATCTAGTTCAGCGTTTGCCGAGGCGGTCGTTGCTCCATCCGCTTCAGCCCTTCATGGGTGATTAAGAATCGCACGACGCCGGGTCCTCGTTCCGTCTCTATTCGAGCTTCGAATGCCGGTCCGGAAAACGTGCCGAGCACCACGTGCTTTTGCAGGCTGCGTACCTTGCCGTTGACGAGATCGCCGATGACCTCTCCCGCCCCCGGGTTCCCTTGATAGACGTCGCACCCGGCATGGTAGAGCGCCATCGCCAGCGATTCCGTCAATGGAACGGAGCTGAACAGGGCCGCGATCAAGGCCCAATATGGCGGCGCGTCGTTCGGCATCACCTATTCGTATAGCGGTCTGACGGAAATCTCACCCTTCCGTCAAAATTTCCGCGTCGACCAAAAGGCATCCGCTTCGACGCGGGTCACAACCAAACAGTTGGGTAGGCCGTGCCACTTCTCAGTTCACTTCCAGCCCTTTCCACGCGGCCTCGTCTGCGGCCGCGCGGGCTTCGTCACCTATCGCCCGATGCAGCGACGGGCAGTAGAGAGCCAGATCTTCCTTCTTCGCGAGCGCTTGGTCGAGCGCCTCGCAGAAGAGGGGGAGCTCTCGTTCTTCCACCACAAGCTTGCCATAGACGATGCGGGGGTCAGGCTTTTGCCGCTCGTGACGATGAGGGACGCGGCCGTCGCGAGCGCAGCTGCGACAAATCCAGTCGACCTGCTCAGTGTGCACGTACACGGCTCCCGGCCCGAGATCCTCCTCGAGGTCGGCGATTCCTCCGCGTCCCGCCTGGGCGGCCCCGAAGCGAAAGGTGCGCAACGTGCCCCGCCTGAGGAGGGCAATCACCGGAAATCGGGGCACCTTGCTTTCTCCGTCGTCGCGATACCCAGCTGGCGCTCCATCGTGCAGGACCACGTCGCCAACGTCGGCGAAGTAATCTCCGACGGTCGGTGAGAGGATGCGACCGTGCGCTGGACCGAGCCGCCCGATCCATACGTACTCGAACGACTCCGAGTCACCAGCTCCTGGCGCCACGATGGGACCGCGCTCTGACAGCCGGACTTGGGCCACGACTCTCCCGGCGGAGCGAACTTCTCCATCGACTCGCTGAACCTCGATTCCGAGCCCCTGCCACGCCTCGGCCGCTGCCTCCTGATCCCCCGCTCCGGTCGCGCAGATGCCCAGGTTCCAAAGCGCGCCCTCATCTCCACTCCGCAGCCGCAAGGAGAGGCGGTTCGCCTCGACGCCCTGAGCGAAGCGACCGGCGTATTTGTGGCACAGCCCGAGATCATACAGGTAAGAAGCTTCGCCGGGCGCCGCGGCGATGGCGTTCTCGTGCGCGCGCAAAGCCTCGTCAGCGAACTCGGGCCATTGCCGTGCCAGGGTGTTGCCGAGCTCGTTCCACAGGCAGGCGCCCAACTCGCAGGCTTGGCGCTGCTGCTCGGAGAGTCCCTGCAGTGCGGCGCGCAGCAGCCGAGCGGCCTCGAGATAACGGGGGGCATCGACCCGCGGCTCGTCGCGAGGCGAGCCGCGGTCCAGGCGGAGCAGGTCCTCAACTGCGGCGAGCGCAGCCTGGACGCGCGCTGGCGCGCCGCGGCCGCGGAACCTGGGCAAGAATCCCATGATCGCGTCACGCTACCACAGCGGCGTGGCTTTGACTTATAAACTCCGCCGACAGGAATTAACACTTTCAAATTAACATTTGTTTGTGTTTCACGAAGCGTTTCAGCGACTTAACGAAATGGTTGTTTACTTGAAAGTCTTCACGACTGTGCGCGGGGCCCTTAGATGCAGGTGGCTGTCGGAGGTCGACCCGATCTCTCGCGACGCACAACGGAACTCTTCGCGTCTGAGCCTGGCGCTCTGTGGACGGCAGGATGATTTGTTAGTCGCGCGGCAGGGCGCATGTTCAGAATCGCCGGCCGATTCGGCGCCGCAGCGAAAAACATCTTCCGGTCGATCCGCTGCCTGCGATTGGGATAGTGTGCCGCCATGGACTTCTACTACGGACGATGCTCTGGCAATTCGGCACGAGTCGCATTCGGGCTGATCGAGGCGGGCGCGACCTTCCAGCCGCACTTGATTGATACCCGTAAGGGCGAAAACCGCTCCGCCGAGTACCTGGCAGTGAACCCGATGGGCAAGATTCCAGCTCTCGTCGACGGCGAGCTCAAGCTCTGGGAATCGAATGCGATCAACTGGTACGTCGTGGAGAAGCTCAAGTCGCGGCTGCTGCCCGCTTCCCTCGCGGCGCGAGCCTCCGTGCAGCGCTGGCTCTTCTTTCAGGCGGCGCACGTAACGCCGGCGTGCATTTCGGTCTTCCGCGCGACGAATGCGCGGGTTCAGGCATTCTGGCAGACCACGGCCGACCCGAAGGCGCTCGAAGCGGGGCGCAAGGAGCTGGCGCGCTATCTTCCCGTCCTCGAGGCGGCACTGGCGAACCGCGACTGGTTGGAAGGCGACTTCTCTCTCGCGGACATCGCGTACGGGCCACACTTTTTCCTCGTGGCGGAGGGCGGTTTCGATTTTTCTCCGTACCCGCGGCTGCGGGCGTGGCAACACCGGCTCGAAAAACGCCCCGGGTGGAAGAAGGCCCAAGAGATGATCTTCGCGGGCTAAGCGTCAGCTGACGCTCACCTCACCACATAAAGCAACGACCACGGGCGGCGGCGGAACTGCTTGGTGAGTCGCGGCAAAACGCAACGCCGCGCCACACTCCGTGTCATTTATTTGGGGAGGCCATCAGATCAGCCGATGACCACCAAGGCGGGAAGGAGTGGGGCCGCCACTACCATCACCAATTTGCTAACGGTACAGAGCCCGGCAGGGATTCTATCAATCACATCACTTCGAGAGGATGAAACATAAAATGCCTAAGAAAATACTCGTCAGTCGGTCAATGTTGAAACGAACGGTGCTTGCAACTGCTGTCTGTACAGCTGTCTTATCGCTCGGCGGCGCGAGCAAGGCACATGCGTTCACAATTACCGGGACAGTCGGCCCCGGCCCCGGTGCGAAGTACCTACTGACTGGGAGCCCCATTAATGTGAGCACAAACACCGTTCTTAAGATGTCCTTTGAGACGACGACTCCCGGCGAGAACCTGGCGCTCTGCGCGGGCAGTGTCGCCGACTTTGCTTCAGGACACTGCGCGATGCAACTGAATGATTCAGGCGGACCCGGATTTAGGTTTTTGACGATCGTGGACGCCGCGAGCATGAACGGGAAACATCTCTTCGTGATCAAAGAAGTGGGCGTCAATCCCGCATCCTTCAGTTTCACAATCGAGTAGTCTCAGTTCTCATGGGTGCGCCCTCCGCACCGTACTCGATTTTTGTCCCGGCGACCGCCCTTCTCATGACCGAGCTGAATCACGACTTCGGCTTTTCAAAAATAAGAAAGAACCAACGGTGATTCGGGTCGGATTGGAAGCCCTTTTCCTCCCGCACAAAATGCAGGCCGTTTCGGGCTCCATCCTCGAGAACGAACCCCTTTGGGATTCTGTGCTGCTCGGCGGAGACGGTGCGGGCTTGGCCCGGGTCAGCCTCGTCGTCAATGATTGCGAGCAGGCCGCCGGGTTTTAGCGCGCGATTTAGCCCGACAAGCATCGCGTCGTAGTCGCGCATCTCGTGGTAGGCCAACACCACCAGGATTGCGTCCAGAGCGCCCGCCGGAAGCTTGGGATCGCTCTCGGTGCCGAGCGTCGTCTCGATTTGCGTCACGCCTTCCTTGGCAGCCTGTTGGCGGATTTTCTGGAGCTGGTCGTCCGAGATGTCTTCCGCGTACACCTTGCCTCTCGTCCCAACGCGCGAGGCAAGATGAAACGTGAAGTAGCCGCCCCCGGCGCCTACGTCAGCCACAGCCTGGCCGGCTCGGATGCCGAGGGCATCCATCACCTCCGCTGGCCGCTGCCAAACGTCCCGCTTCTCCCATTCGCTCGTGTCTGGGGGACTCGACGTCGGCGCGATGTTCTTCGGGCGGCAATCGACCGCGGTCAACGCGATCATCAACGAGGCGATTCGGCCCCATCTCCCCCGACCGCCCGCGAACCGCGGACCGGTGAATTTCCGCGGCTCACTGCAACCGGGGAGAGCATTCTGCGCAGAAGCGTCATCGCGAGGGCCTCGGCCGACGCCGCAGGAAGCCTTCAGCCGGGTGGTCGCATGCATTGATTAAACCCCTTTCCCGCCGGGCGTGGGGGAAGTGCACAGAGCGCTCTGTGCACCCACCCCGAGCGGACGGAACAGCGGCTCATTCGTTTTCTTCCATTTTCGAGAACGAGCGATCTACTGCCGCGCGACCGTCGACCGCCGTGGCTTTCCGAGTCAACCCACGGGTTCAACCGGGAAGCTGCATCGCCAGCGGTTTCGTATTCAGTCAGCTCGGAATAGTGCTCCGCGTGCGATTGTTGAGACTCGCTCGGAGGGTTCCACATGTATCGATTATTGCCGCGCGTCGTCATTCTCGCTCAAGGAGTGTTTTTCTTTGCGCTCAACTCGAATGCGCAGATTTTGGATCTGCCCCGAGAGAGTCCGAAGGCACAGGTCTCGCAGCGGATCGGCGTGACCGACATCGTCCTTCAGTACAGCCGCCCGGTCGTGAAAGGGCGCAAGGTCTGGGGCGGCGTCGTGCCGCTGGGGGATGTCTGGCGCGCGGGCGCGAATGAAAACACGACGATCGAGTTCAGTGACGCGGTGACCGTGGAGGGCAAGCCGCTGCCCAAGGGAGTCTACGGCCTTCACATGATCCCGAAAGAGAACGAATGGACGGTCATCTTCTCCAAAAACTCCACGTCGTGGGGAAGCTACACGTACACCCAGGCCGAGGACGCGCTTCGGGTTACGGTGAAACCGCAGGCGGCCGACTTCCGCGAAGCGCTGACCTACGAATTCGACAACCTCAAGCCCGATTCGGCGACCGTTGCGCTCCGCTGGGAGAAAATCGCGGTTCCGTTCAAAGTCGACGTGAACACCAACGAAATCGTGCAGGCAAGCATGCAAAGACAGCTCAGGAATTGGCAGAAGTGGAGCTGGCAGGGCTGGGACGAGGCGGCAAACTACCTGCTCAGTCAAAAGCTTGCGCTCAATGACGCGCTCAAATACTCCGACGAGTCCATTCAGCTGGAAGAGCGGTTCGATAACCTGATGACCAAAGCCAATGTTCTCGACGCCCTGGGCCGTAAGAACGACGCCGCGCCGGTGCGAACAAAAGCGATCGCCATCGGCAGTGTGCTCCAGCTGCACTCTTATGGACGACAGCTCCAATCCCAAGGGAAACAGGATCAGGCATTCGAAATTTTCCGGACCAATATCAAGAAAAACCCGAACCACTGGGTCGTTCACTCCGAGGTGGCGCGAATGGCTTGTGCAAAGTCGCGCTTCGACGAAGCAGCGAAGGAAATGAAGCTAGCCGCCGCAGGAGCTCCTGCGCAGTACAAGCCAGGATTCGAGAAGCTCGCGCAGCGCCTCGAGGCCAAGGAAGACATCAACAAATAGCGGTTGAAACAAACGCTCGCTCCCGAGCTGACTGACCAGGCCTTCCCAAAGCGCGCCATCCATCGCTTGACTTGCGCGCTGCAGAAGGGCACAAGCGCTATCGACAGCGTTTATTTTTTTGCGCCCTAAAACCAGTCGCGCGATTCCGAGGAGGGCCGATGTCAACCCCGAAGAGGATGAGAGCTTTGATTTGCGTAGCCCTTGGGGTGCGCACTCTGCTTGGCGCCGCGCCAGCCGAGGCGCAAGGTGTCTCCTTCATCGCGCGGCGGGACTTCGACGTTGGGGTGACTCCTTATTCCGTTGCGGTGGGCGACTTCAACGGCGACGGGGTGCAGGACCTCGTCGTGGCCAACGTGAATTCGGACAACGTCTCGGTGCTCTTGGGCAACGCGGATGGCACGTTCCAGGCGGCGCAAAACACCCCGGCGGGAGCCTCGCCTTCGTCGGTTGCGGTCGGGGACTTCAACGGCGATGGAGTGCAAGACCTGGCTGTAGCCAATTCCATTCTCCCGGACGGTGCGGTCTCGGTTCTCCTGGGCATCGGCGACGGAACATTCCAAGCGCCGCAGAGCTTCGCGGCGGGAAGCCGGCCTGCTTCCGTTGCGCTGGGCGACTTCAATGGAGACGGGTTTCAAGATTTGGCCGTCGCAAATGGCGCCTCTGACGATGTCTCGGTGCTGCTGGGCATCGGGGATGGGACATTCCAGGCGGCGCAGAACCTGTCGGCCGGGACCGGTCCTTCTTCCGTCGTGGTGGGGGATTTCAATGGCGACGCGGTACACGACTTGGCGGTGGCCAATGCCGGCTCCAATGACGTCTCGGTGCTCCTGGGAAACGGCGATGGGAGCTTCCAGCTGCCGCAGAGCTTCGCGGTCGGGCGCGCGCCAGTGTCCCTGGCGGTCGGCGACTTCAATGCCGACTTCGCACAGGATTTGGCCGTGGCCAACTTCGGTTCCACGATACCCCCAATGCCGGGGAGCATCTCGGTGCTGTTGGGCAACGGGGATGGGGGCTTTCAAGAGGCGAATACTCTTGCCTCGGGCACGTCTCGCCAGTTCATCGCGGTAGGCGATTTCAGGGGCACTGGTGCACAGGATCTCGTCGTTGCCAACGCGAACTCGTTCAGCGTCTCGGTGTTCTTGGGAAACGGGGATGCGACGTTCCAGGCCGCGCGAGACTTCGGGGTCAGGAGCCGGCCTTATTCCGTCGCGATAGGCGACTTCAGGGGTATTGGGGTGCAGGACCTCGCCGTGGCGAACTCCGGCACCGACAACATCTCGGTGCTCTTGAACAGCGCGGACGGCAGCTTCCAGGTGGCGCCCACATTTGCCGCGGGCGTATCGCCAATTTCCGTGGCGGTGGCTGACTTCAGGGGCACTGGGATGCAAGACCTGGCCGTCGCGAATTTCGCTTCCAACAATTTCTCGGTGCTCTTGAGCCGAGGCGATGGCAGCTTTGAGGCCGCCACGAATTTCGCGGCTGGCACCGGGCCCTGTTCCGTCGCAATCGGCGACTTCAATGGCGATGGCATTCAAGACCTCGCCATCGCCAACCGAACCAGCAACAACGTCTCGGTGTTGTTAGGTAACGGGACTGGGGGCTTTCAGGCGCTCCGCCACTTCGCGGCTGACAGCGGGCCTTTTTCCGTTGCGGTGGGTGACTTCAACGGCGACGGCATGCAAGACCTCGCCGTGGCGAACTCCCTTTCCAACAACATCTCGGTGCTCTTGGGCAATGGCGACGGAACATTCCAGCTCGCCATGAATTTCGAGGTCGGGATCTTTCCCGCGTCGGTCGCGGTGGGCGAGTTCAACGGCGATGGAGCACAAGACTTGGCCGTGGCCAACGTGGGCACGTCTCCGCTTTACGCAGATAGCAGCATCTCGGTGCTGCTGGGCAACGGTGACGGCACGTTCCAGCCGGCGCAAAGCTTCGGCGCGGGAAGCGGTCCTCGATCGGTTGCGGTCGGCGACTTCAATGGGGACACCGTGCAAGACCTCGCCGCCGCCAACGGCGCCTCCGGCGATGTCTCGGTGCTTTTGGGAGTTGGGGATGGGAGCTTTCAACCAGCTCAGAGCTTCGCGGTGGGAAGCGCTCCGAGAATCGTGGTCGTCGGAGAGTTCAATGGCGATGGAGTGCAGGACCTGGCCGTCCCCACCGGTGGCGGTCGCCTCTTCAACGTCTCGGTCCTCTTGGGCAATCCGGACGGCAGCTTCCAAGCGCCGCGCAACTTCGGGTTGGGCGCCTTTCTAGAGTCCCTCGCCGTGGGCGATTTCAATGGCGACGGATTGCAGGACTTGGCCGTAGCCGCGGATAACGGCGTCTCGGTGCTGATCAACAATACGTTTTAGCGCGCGTGCTTGAAGTCTGTCTGCTTCGCCGAGTGTCTCTTTTTTCGCGGGACCGAACACGCGCGGCGAATGCGCCTCGTTGTGCTCTTGGCGATCGCCGTCGCGGCCGCGGCGCCGGCTCGCGGGCAGCAAATCGTCGCGCCAATTCCAGTGGCGGGTGGACCCGTCGGTCTTGGTTTGTCGCCCGATCAATTGTTTCTTTACGTATGCAATCTCGGAACCGACCTGGTGCAGATCATCGACATCAGCAAGCGCCAGGTGGTTGACTCGATACGGACGGACCAGGGCGCAATTTGGATTGCGATGCGGCCCAACAGCACCGAAGCGTACGTAGCAAACGCCGCGGCGGACACAGTCACCGTCATTGATACGGCGACACGCACGAGCTTGAAACAAATCCAGGTTGAGCACGGGCCGCACAACGTCGTGTTTTCACCGGATGGATCGCTGGCCTTCGTGGCTATGTTTGGCGATTTCGACGGAACTGCGGTCGTGATCGACGCCGATTCGCGCACGCTCGTGGCCAGCATTCAGGTCGGCGCGGCGCCCCATCAAGTCGTCGTGAGCGACGACGGCACGAACGCTTACGTCGCGAATTACGGCAGCGCTTCGGTGAGCGTCATCGATATCGCAAGCCTTACCGCAATCGGCGAGATCTCCACCGACGACTTCCCGGCAGGATTGGCATTTGCTTCGGGTGGGGCCGAGCTGTACGTCTCGCATTTGAATTCCGATCGCGGCGTCGCATCGGTCATCGATGTGGCGCTTGGCAAAGTCGTCGCTCTCATCCCGGTGGGACTCGCCGGACACGCGTTGGCTTTGTCTCCGGACGGCTCGCAGATTCACGTGGCGAACAACGATACGAGCGACGTGACGATCATCGACGTCGCTACCCGCCAAGCGGTACAAACGTACGGCGTTGGCTCGGGGCCGCATGGAATCGTTTTTTACCCGGACGGATCGGAAGTCTACACGGCAAACCTCGGCGGCGACTCGGTGACCGTGGTCAGCTTCGTCCAGTGAATTGTTGTTATTTCCCGGTTCCCACGGCCGGCGTGCTCGATGGCGGGCGGCGCAAATTGGCGGCTTGCTCGAACGCGTAGGCAAGGCCGATCAACCGCGGCTCGCTCCACGCCTTCCCCGTGAAAGTCACCCCGAACGGCGAGCCGTCGGTGGATAGATAACCGCCGGGAACGATGACGCTGGGGTAGCCGGCTTTGGCGGCGATCGCCGCGCCGAAGTTTGCTCCGAAAAGCAGCGCGTCGAGCTGATTCTCCGCCATCACGCGGTCGATTTCGTCGCGCGACAAAAGGAGGTCCATCGCCCGGTCGGCCAGATACTGCGGTTGCTCTGCATCGAGGTCAGTCGCCTCGGACGCGCGAGCGAGCGCCTGCCCGTATCGAAAACGCGTCTGGTCTGGATAGGCGTCGTTGAAGGCGATCACCTCCGCGAGCGAATGCACCATCGCGCTGGGCGGCAAGGTGCTCAGGTACGCGTTGAGGTCGCGCTTGAACTCGTAACGCAGCACGGAGGAATTGAAGGTCGCGAGCGCCTGCGCGGTCTGGATCTCCACCATGAAAACCTCGGCCCCCAGCCCGCGCATGGTCTCCGCAGCTGCGTCGACGATGGCTCGCTGCGCCAGGCTCAGTTGGTAATAGTAGAAAACCGGGGTTCCCGATGGGTTGTTGCCGAAGGCAATGCCAATGCGAGCGCCCTTCAACGCGCTCGCGTCGAGAAACGGCGTGTAATCGGTGTAGACAACGCGGCTCGGAACCTGCGTCGCCGGGTCATTCGGGTCCGCCGCGGTGATCGCGCCCAGCACAATCGCCGCATCGGTTACGGTGCGGGCGATCGGACCTGCCGTGTCCTGGCTCGATGCGATGGGAATGATGCCGGTGCGGCTGGCGAGTCCGACCGTCGGCTTGATACCCACGAGCGAGTTCTGGCTCGACGGACTGAGAATCGACCCGGACGTTTCGGTGCCAATGGTCGCAGCTGCGAAGCTCGCCGCCCCCGCTGCACCCGGGCCTGAGCTCGATCCGCCGGGCGAAAGGATGGGCTGTCCGCTGAGTGGACTGCGTCGAGGATCGTACGGATTGGCGACGAAATCCCCCAGCGAGCTATACCCGGACGGCATCGCCAGAGCCAGGTAGTTGGCGAATTCGGTCAGATTCCCCTTGGCCAAAACAATTGCCCCGGCTTGGCGCAGCTGCGCGGTGATGAAGGCATCGTCCAGCGGAATCGAACTCTCGAGCGCAAGCGAGCCGGCGGTCGTCGGCTCATCGATGGTGTTGATGTTGTCTTTGAGGAGGATTGGAACCCCGAACAGCAGGCCTCCACCTTTGCCCATCTGACGCAAGAGATCGAGGTCTTGTGCGATCGCGCTCGCCGTCGGACTGAGGTCGCGGATCGCGTTGATGTACGGACCGACCTGGTCATATGCATTGATGCGCGCGGTGTACTTCTCCACCAATTGTGCGGAGGTCACCTCGCCTGAAGCGAGCGCGTCCTGTATTTCGGGAATGGTCGCCTCG
Organism: Myxococcaceae bacterium; assembly: GCA_035262305.1. GTDB lineage: Bacteria > Myxococcota > Myxococcia > Myxococcales > Myxococcaceae > DATFTC01. The sequence goes on from DATFTC010000177.1 coordinate 11,850, forward strand.
GTGACCTCAAAGGCGGAGCCGGCAACTTGCTGCTGCGACCGGTGCTCCGTCTGCGCATTGACACTTCCTGCGATTGTCGCGAGCGCAAACGCGCCAAGCAGGTTGATTTTGAACGAGCTGTGTCTGATGAACATTGAGCCCCCCTTGTCTGCTCCGATGTCTCTATCGCCTATCGTTTGCGACGCCGTCAAGCATGGGAGTACACGTCTCACCGTCCACAATTTCGGTGACCACGCCGCCTTCGGAGTCGATTCTGCGGCTGTAACATCCGCCGCTCGAGTCTTGTGAAAAATACTGGTGCGAGCTGGCCGTGTCTTCTCGGCCGACGATCGTCGAGCCCATGACCAAAAGCGTGTCCTTTGTATTCAGCACGCTCGAGATTTCGCCCGAAGACAATGGAGCGCCGTCCTGGGTCAAAGCGTCGACGTCGCCGAACGCTTGCCGGACGATGGTCGTGCGCGCGGTGATTCCGCCGGGCCTTGGGCTCGCGGAGAAGGTCAACGTCAATGGCCACTGAAAACGCTGAGACGCGGCGAGCTGCGCGACGCCATTGGTGATCGTCATCAGCGAAATGTTGGTTCGTTGCTTCAGCGCTTGAGCAAATGTCGTGGAGGTAATGTTGAATTCTTGGTCGCTCGCGAAATCGATGCTCTGTTGGACCCTCGTCTGGACTCTCCCGTGCGACGTGTCGACGAAGCCTTCGATCGTGAAGTTGCGCGGGGAATGGATGTTCACCTTTCCAGTGGTTACGCCATCCATGGTCGAGACGCGCGTTTGGATGTCCGGCATCGGGCCGGCATCGAGGGTGTTCAAGGTCACCGCACCGCTCACCTGCGTCGCACCCGGATCCAGGAACAATAGGAGCGAGGCCGTAGTCGAGAAGTGGTGATTGGCGTTGTACACGCTCAACGCGACTGAATGCGATTGCCCATCGCTGAGGACGCCTGCGAACGGCGTGAGGTTCACGCGATAGGGCGCAAAGTTAAACGTCTGGACGCCGGGGATCGGCCGCCACAAGTAGGGATCGATGCCGCCGGTGAAGATCCACGGATAGATCGGCGCCACGCCAGCTGGCTGTCCGTCGATCGCGACTTCCGTTTCGCGGAAACCCGTCCCGCTGCAGCTGCGAAGGACCGACGCGACATCGTCCGGCACGCACAGCATCCAGAACTCGTCCGTCGCCTGGCTCTGCGCAAAAACATCGAGGTACGCGCGCTCGATGTTTGTGGGAAGCGTGAACGTCCGCTCGAGCATGCTGTCCGTCGTGTCCAAACCCACCGTGCCCCCGGTCGGGCTGCCCGAGAGCGGCAGGACGACGTCCGCGGTCACCGGCGCGGCCTCGCCGTCTGCGAGCGGATAGAACTTCAGGTCGGCGCTTCCGTAGATGATGCCGGTATACGTCGAGTCCACCAGGTTGCCGAGGTCCACTCTTCCGTCGTGAGGCATCGTGAAAAGGCCGAAGTAGTCGGTGAGGTCGCGCTCGAAATGCCAGGTCGGGCTGATGGTCGCCGAGGGCTCGGGAGTCGTGCCGAAGTAAACACACGCCCCGCCGATCCAGATGTTCGCCGTGCGATCGAACTGGCGGCCCGCGGTGACGTAGAAGTCGCCCTCGAGGACGACCTTTGCCCAGGGGCCGGGGCACTGGTCGGGCGGCGCGTATTGGAAGGTCCTCGGGGTGAAGTCGTCGAATCGGAAACCGTCGAAGAGCTGGACCGCGCACGGTGTGGTGCTCGGCCGAGGGACCGCCGGATCGGCGGTGATCGCGTACTGACCGGCGCTGGCGAATGAGATGAAGATCGAGTTGGCGATCGCGCCGACGAGCATGCCGCACCCGCGAACGCGTGAATTCCTGAACATTGGTGAACCCTCCTGATGCACCACGGGCAACCTGGGCTGCGAAGCCGCGCAGTACTACACGATCGGGTCGCTTCGATCCATCGAATGCGTTCACTAACCGAATAACCCGCACCATCGCTTTGTCGAACTCCCGTCGTCTTGCGACGACGGTGGCGTAGGCAGTAACCCGTGCGTCAGCTACTCACCACTCGGACGCCGTGGTTGCAAACGGGCTGTACGTGCCGCGGCGGCACAAAGTCACGCACACCTCGCAGGAAAATCGCAAAATGCTCGTGATTGCATCGAGCGAAAATCCTCGAGCGTCGGTTTCCCAGTGTCATGCCGACAACTTGCGAGCGCTCGCAGAGTCAGGGGCTGCTCGCTGCGGCTTCTCAACGAGCGAGACGAGCGCTAATTTCCGAGCGCCAGTTTGGAGCTCTGAAGCAGCCTTCTTTGACAAGGTCGCAGAAATCGATGCAGCGGACCTCGCGCTCGATCCAGACATCTCGCAAAGGTATCAAAGCCCGATGCGTCGGACGTATGCGAAGGAGTTCCTATTCGCCCTTTTTGGGCGGCTCTGAGTAGACGACGCGAAAGCGCTCCATTGCCAGCGGGGCCTTCACGCTCGGCTCTCGGCCGATCCGTTTGCATTCGGAAACGATGTAGTTCCAGTAGATCCTGCGCCAATCGCGAACAGTGCGCTCTCCTTCGCCTCCTTCCCATGCGTATTCGTCGGGGACCTCGTCGTATGGGAAGATGCGTACCTCAGTAGTCTCGATGATGCAGACGGGCTCGTCCTCCCCCGCGATCACGATGCAGAGATCCCCGGGGCGCGGCGCTGGGTTTCCGTCGGCCTCGTTCGCCCAGACCAAGCCTCCGGTGGCTGTCTTGATCCCGTCGCGGACGAGGGGCGCGATCGCTCGGGCATCCTCCGATGTGATTCCGAACGCAGTCACTCCCGCATAAACACGCGTCCTACGCGTCGGCAACGAGTCCAGGTATTGCTCCCAGTATCGATCGACGTTGGTCGTCATTGTCGAAAGGCAATAGCTCGGGAGTCATACGCGGTCACGAGCTCAGCAATGACCGATTCCCGGTCGCCGGCGATCTCTTGCCAAGTGTATCGCAGTACCATCCATCCGACTGTCTGAAGAGCGCGGTCCCGAGCACGATCGCGCGCGAACGCCGCACGAGTGCCATGCTGCGCCCATCCATCGAGCTCAACGCAAAGGCGCACTTCCGGCCATGCTAAGTCAACTTCGGCGACCAGCCGAGCACCATTGACAACCTTCCAGTGCAGCTTCGGCCTTCGTCCCATCGCCCGGCCCAGCTCGATGCGCACGCCAAGCCAATCTTTACACGCTCGGTCGAATTGGGGAGAGCAAGTGACCGGGAACCGCTCCTCCTCGAGCGAGCCGGATTCGCCAGCGCAGATGTCGGAGTCGAGTCAAATGAACCAAAGGGCTCCAGACCGCGTGGGTAAGGCGGTGCTGAATGAGAAACTTCCAGAGCCAGTTGGATCGCTTGTACAGCAGCGACATGGCGAGATAGGCCGGAACGGCTGAAACCTGCCGAGGCCTGCGCGCCCAGATGGATTTGAGCGAAAACAGCCTCTGATAAATCCAAGTGTAGCCGGCCTCGAGCTCCTCGGGGGTCAGATGCTTCGGCTGAAACACGCAATGCGCGGTGTCGTAGAGCGACCAGTCCTGGTGGAGGATTCGACCCTCGGACTGCATTCGGCGAAACAGCGGCGTGTTTGGATACGGAGTGAGGATGTGAAAGGTGGCGCACTCCAATCTGTTTCGCTCGATCCAGCTCGCCAGGTTCTCGAAGACGTCCGGCCGGTCGTGGTCGAATCCGAGGACGAAGCTTCCATTGACCTGGATGCCGTTGCGGTGAAACACCTCTACCCGTCGGGCATAATCTTCGGCGCGAGGGCTCTTCTTGCCCGCGGCGCGGATGTTATCGTCGGAAAGGCTCTCGAAGCCGATGAACACTCCCGTACAGCCGGCGAGCGCCATCTGCCGCACCAGGTCGGGCTCATCGGTCACATCGAGCGTAATCGCCGCGCTCCAAATCTTTTCGAGTGGGGCCAGCGCTTGACAGAGCGAGCGAAGGTATCGCCGACTTGAGCCTAGATTGTTGTCGATGAATACGCCGTACGGTGCGCCGGTGTTCAAAAACTCCGACGCAACCTGCTCGGGCGCGCGCATCTGATACTTGATTCGCGTATCACCCGTCGCCAGATAACAAAAATCGCAGCGATTGTGACAACCCTGCGTCGCGATCAGCGAGGCCTCGGTCAGGAAGCCCCATTTCGGAAGGATGTCTCGATTGGGCGGCGGATCTGCGGCGTAATCTCGGTACTCGGCGAGGTACCGCGGTTTTAGCGCGCCGGCCTCAATGTCGCGAAGAATCCGAGGCCAGGTGGGAACGCCGTTGCCAATGGCGATGGCGTCCGCGTGCGGCTGAACTTCATCCGGGCAAGACAGCGCATGCAGGCCGCCCAAAATCACGATGCACCCGTGAGCTTTGAACCAGGCGGCCAACTCGTAAGCGCGACGCGCAAAGGTGAGGTGAACGGTGATGCCGACCACCTGGGGCAGCGGTTCGATCGGCGGCGGACCTTGGAGCAGGTTCTCGTCCCAGTAGCGAACGGTCCACTCGGGCGGCGTCGCGCCGGCAATGCTGGTGAGGGCGAGCGTGGGCGTGAGCACATGTTTGCCGAAGCTCGCGTTCACGTCCTTTGGATAAAAAGGATTGATGAGCAGCGCCGTTCGCGGGATCGGAACACCGCGTCGCGCCGGGTGAAGCGCGGGAGCGACCTGCATCGGATCCGGGCTTCGTCCAAATCGACGCATCCTTCCATTCATGGCGCAAACGGTACGCGACGCATCGGCGACAGTTTTTTCCATTTGTGCTGAGCCGTCGAAATTCCCACTGAGCGGTCGAAAAACCTTCTCGACGGCGTTGCGACAAACTTGCCGACGACTATGCTCAAAGGCGAAGTGCGATGCTGGACCGGCGAATCGCATTTCGGAGGTTGTAACAGATGAACGACCTCGATGTGGCGCGCACCACCGTCCGCCTGCTCTTGTCGCCTCGGCGTTTGGTGCCGATCCTCCTCGTTTGCCTTCCAATGGTGGTGATTCAAAGCACCTTCAGCAGAGATCGGTGGGCGGTCCCGCTGGCGATCGCGATGTGCATCGTGTTCGTTCTCATCGCACCGCTCTCGTGGCGACTCCTCTTCCCAGCCGAAATTGACCGGCGCCAGCAAGCGGTGCGCCTGATTGGGTACAGCGCAATCGGCACCGGGGTGGTGATGCTCACGGTACTGCTGGTTCCCAAGCTTACCGGCATGGGCCAGACCTTTCTCACCGGAGGCCGAACGATTTGGGTCTGCCTCGCGTTGTATCTGGTGGGCGGCTGGGGATTGGGCCGCGACATCAACCACGAGGAAATCCTGGAGCGCGAGAAGGCTCGCTCCGCGGCGCTGGCCAGAGAAGTCGAGCGGACGCATTTGCTGGCGATTCGCTCCCATTTCGATCCCCATTTTCTTTTCAACGCGCTGAACGCGATTGCCGAGTGGTGCCGCGAAGACGGCGAGGTCGCCGAGCAGGCGATACTTCAACTGGCTTCGATGCTTCGATTTGTGTTGGATGGGGTGCGCTCCGCCAGCTGGCCGCTGAACCGCGAGCTCGAGCTGACGCAGAACCTGTTCGCGATGCACCTGCTTCGAGACCCGGAGCTGTTCAAGCTGCAGGTCCAAGCGGATCCGCGCGTCCGGGCAGTCCCTGTTCCGCCGATGATTCTTCTTCCGCTGGCCGAAAATGCGGTGAAGCACGGACCGGCGGCCGGACATCGAGGGGACATCGTGCTCGCATTCCGGGCGCGCGAGTCCGAATTGCTGGTGACGCTCGAAAACCCCGGCCCGTATCACGGTCCGCGCCCTGGAAGCGATGGCCTGCCCACCTTGCGCCGCCGGTTGGAGCTCGCTTATGGCGGGCGCGCCCGGTTGAACATCGAAGGTGC
>DATFTC010000178.1:0-6328 GCA_035262305.1 Myxococcaceae bacterium
TCAAATCATCGTAAAAGTGGACCTTCTTCCCTTGGTGGGTGACGAGCTCGCTGTTGGGGAAGTGGCGACGCCGAAGGAGCTCTCGCGGCGGAATGCTCTCGAAGGTGTTCTGCTGCTGCTGCGTGCCCGCGGCCTCAGTCGTCAGGGCGCCCGCCAGCGGCGCCAACCCGAGCGTGGCCAGCCATCTCCGCCTCGTCATCGCTACCATCGTTCTTCTCTCCTTTCTTCTTGTTCGATGCTGACGCCCGTATTTGCCTTGGCTCCTGCTGCCGGGTACCTTGTTGCTAGGGCTCGGTGTTACTGTCGCCGACATCCTGGACTTGCCACAGCAGCATCATCGCGTGGTCCTCATGGATGGTGTTGTGGCAGTGCATCGGGTAGTCGTTGCGGAAATCGCGGAAGCGGAAAAACAGCTCTACGGTGGTCCCAAATTCCAAACGCACCACGTCCTTCCGACCGGTCTGAACCAACGGAGAAGAAGGCGGCGGCTGGCCGTTGATGGAGAGGATTTGAAATTCTTCCAAGTGAATGTGGATCGGGTGCTGCCAGCCTCCCGAGCTGTTCTCCAGCACCCACTTCTCCACGCTGTTCCTCTGGACAGTGAAACGGATGGTATTGCAATCCATGAACTGGCCGTTGATCGCCCACTGGCCGTTCGAGCGCTCGAATTTGAAGTTCCGCGTGATGCGCGGCGTCGGCGTCGTGCTCGGCAGATTGTAGAAGCGCGGTCCGGTTGCGGGATCGACGCTCCCATCCGCTACCGGGTTCCCGACGATCCGGAACTCCACCAGGGCATTCTGAATCTGGCCTGCGGGCAGGATGTTGCCTGTCGGAGCACGGCCGTTGGTTTGCTCCAAGCGGTTCTCGAGCCAAAGCCGAGTGGCACCGAACGTCTGCGCAATCTGTTTGAAGTCAACAATGATGTCAACCCGCTCCGCCACGCCGATGCGTGCGCTGGTGATCTGGATCGGCTGCGGCAATAGATTGCCGTCATTCGCAATTTGCCAGAAAGGAATCGACTGACTCGGATTGTCAGGATTGGTGAGGAAGAACTGATAAAATCGAGACGGCCCACCATCCAAAACACGGAAACGATAGCGCCGCTTCTGAACCTCGAAGAACGGCTGGATCTTGCCGTTCACCAGGAACTTGTCTCCTACCAAGCCGTCAAAGCCAAACGTGTCAAAACAGAGCTGGCCGGTTCCCGGATCGATCAGCTTGTCCGCGAGGAACAGCGGGACATCGAATTGCGGGGTTGAGAAGAAACTGGGAAGGTGGAAACCAGTGGTCTCGTCCCCGGTGTCAAACTGATTGAAGATGAGATGGAATCCGGCCAATCCTTTGTAGACGTTTTCAGCGGTGTGATCGACGCGATGATCGTGGTACCACAGCGTACTGAGGGATTCGTTGACGTCTCCATTGGGGGGAAAATCAAAACTAAATCCGGCTTGCTGCATCGTGTGGTAATAATCGAAGTACTGACCCCTGAAAAACCAACGGCAGGGGCCGCCATCGCTCTCTGGACCAGAGTGGAAATTGTGCAGGTGAGTCGATGTCTCGGGAACTCCAAAACCACCTGCGGGTGCGCCGGAGGGCAGCTCATTAAAACGACGCACCAGCATGGGGGTCTGATAGCGGGTGACAAGCGTGGGTCCAGGAAAGATCGCAGGATCAGTGGTGGGGTCCGTTCCTCCCTGGTTGAATCCCCATATCGTTTGGGGCGGGATCCTCGGGTCCGAAGTTATACGAAAATTCGTGTTTTGCCGCATTCGTTCGATGAAAAATTTCTGCGGTGGAAACTGGTTGAAAAACTGGAAACAGTCCGTTCCCGGTCTGAGCACGCCGTTGAACTGGCCTCGGCCTTCGAAGGGGAGCCCGTTTGCCGGGTTGATGGCGCTGTTGGGACAGACAGTCGGCGCCATGGCGAACCCAGGATCGCTGAGCTGTCGCTCGGGCAGGACCGGCGAAATGGTGAGGGGGTCAACAAAAGGCGTGGTCGGCGGGCTGCAGCCCAGCTGACAGGTGCCGGGATCGCAGCCGCCATCGGCCCAAGCACTCAGCCCGCTCTTCGCTACGAGATAGCCGCCGCTGGTGAGCAGCCCGAGTTTGAACAATTCTCGTCGGTCAAGCCGAGCAGCGATGAGCTCGCGGCGGTTCTTTTGAGCATTGAGCATCTGCTTCCACTGGGCCCGCGAAACTTTTTTTCCAAAAACATTGAAATACATGTTTCCTCCGTCTTAGTGTCGACAGGCGCTCGATGCGAGCGGCCACCACTTCGCGGATCCGGATGCGAACTTGATCCCGTATAAAAGCACTCGAACTGCTGATTGGCAGTTCGGTGCCAACACCAGTTCCCCTCACGCTTCTTTTAACTGATAACTTGGTTTGTCCCCCGTACGCGCCAGGCGACTTCTCGCGTCCGCCGCGCCCATACCGAAACACCAGGGTCAAGTCAATTCAAATCTTGGCGAATCCGATTCGAGTCTCGGTGGCGGATTTATTGTCTCTCGATAATTAAGAAGCAGCCTTGGCCCGAGCTTTTGCCGAGCGGTCGGGATCTGTTGTGAGAAGAACATTCCGCAGACGCCGGGTCACGAACCGATGGCCGCCGCTCCCGATGACCGGCGCGATAGAGTGAGCCGCGGACGCGGTGAAGGCCGCGCGCGTCCGCGTGCGCAGGCAGAAGGCAGCTGCTCCATTTGGAAGCGCGCCTATTTAATGATCGCGAAAGTCTGCTGGTTCAAAGCGACGAGATCCTCACCGCGCCACAGCTCGCGTGCTTCGAGGAAGAATCCTTCTCTCAATGAAATCATTTCAGCGCGGTAGCGGAGTGGTAGCGCTGGATCAAGCGCAGCGGGATCGGCTAGGAGCTCCGCGGTGAACTGCACCGTAGCGCAGGGCCGCGGCTCCGACTCAATGACATACAGCGTCGGATACCAAGCGTCCAATCGGCCAATCATCGCGGGCGCATCCAGCCGAGAGAGCATTGTCTGCTCGCGGATCCAACCCGCGATCTCGGGCACCGGATGGCCAGAGAAGGGCCAGGGGCTCGCCAAACGATATTCGTAGTGCTGCGCAAAGGTCGGACCGATCGGAGGGGCAATCGGGACGACCGGCACGCTTTGCCAATCCTGCAAGGAGGGCGCAGTCAATCGCGTGAACTGGCGCGATGACGGGCGTGCCCTGCTCAAGACCGCGGTTGCAATCGCGAGGACGGCGCCGCCCTGGGTCAGCTCGGCGGCGAAGTTGCTCTGGTTCGACCCGCGGCGGAGCTCACGGACCTCGATGTCTACCGAGCCCGGCAAGACCGGGCCAGAAATGTCTCCGGCCAGCGTGCGCGCGAGACGCTGCGGGTCAGGTTCGCAGCGAAGAATGGCCCGGAGGAGCGTTCCCAGCACCAGTCCGCCGAAAGCCCCTCGTCCCTGCTGCCATCCATCGGGGATGACGCCCTGAAAGCTGCGTTCGCCGACCCGCTCAACCGCTGTTGCTGTCTCGAAATCGCTCAACGCCGCCATCAAACCCTCCGTTCGGTGTAGGCCACCAAAGACGCCCGCGTGAGATCTGCAATTGACGTTGCGCGCATTCAACTGAAAGAGACCAGGGATAATTCGGCGCCGACTTCGTGAATAACTTTTATGGTTTCCATTCGCCGGCGACCAGGCCGGCAGCGACGTTCAGGCGGTTCCAGACATTGGTTTGAGCGATGAAGAGGATCAGCTCGGCGAGCGCGCTCTCATCGTAATACTTCGCCGCCTCCTTCCAGACTGAGTCGGGTACCGGGTCTTCGCCGTCGCTGAGCCGGGTGACGGCCTCGGTGAGCTCCAGAGCGGCGCGTTCTGCTGCGGTGAAGTACGGGGCATGCCGCCACGCTGCCACGGCGTGGATGCGCTCGTCCTTCTCGCCCGCCCGTTTCATCAGCCGCCATCCCCCGTCCAAACAGACGCTGCAGCCGTTGATCTGGCTGGCTCGAAGATGGAGTCGGACCACGTCGTCCAAAAGAGGCGCGGAATTGCTTTCTGCGGCCGGGCCGAAAGAAGCAAAACGAACGCTCGATCGGGCAGGCCTGGAAGGACTACCACATCCTAACAAGGGCCGAGAGAAGGCTTGCGGGAGCCCGTCATAGGAGTGAAGGCCTTGGATTTAACATGTGCTCGGCCGTTCGTAATTATTTCAATGACTTTTGAAATTAATTGTTAAATCCAAACTCTTAACTACTGTGGCGGCCCCTAAACGACCAAACGGAATGGCGACGACCAAGCTCACCATTACGCTCGATAACGATCAGCTCGAAGAGATCCGTAGACTCGTAGGAGCCGGAAAGGCTTCGAGCATCTCGGGGTTCGTTCGGCACGCGGTGGGAGTGGCGCTCCACGACGCCGCCGGATGGAAGGAAATGCTCGAGCGAGCTCTCGAGGAGAGTGGCGGGCCGTTGACGAATAAAGAGCGGGCGTGGGTGGATGCGCTCCTTTCAGCCAAACCGCGCAAACGCGGGACGCGGCGCAAGAGGGCAGCCTGAGCGGCGTCACCTTTGATGCCGGCGGTCTGATTGCACTCGATCGAGGCGACCGTCGTCTTCTCGCCCTCCTGGCGCGCACGGCGGAGCGACGCATGCGAGTCACTATTCCAGCGACAGCGCTAGCCCAAGCGATGCGAAGCCCCGCTCGGCAGGTTCGCCTCTCTCGACTGATCCGATAGACGAGCCCAGATGTCGTGCACGAAGGGCTGGTCAGGTTGTTCGTCAGCAGCGACGCTGACGATCTGAAGCGGCTCGAGCCGCGGTTGCAGGTCGTTCGCGTGTAAGAAGTAACGAGGGCGACCATGCTGGGATCGAAGCGTCTAGGTACCGACGCGGGAAGAGATGCACTATTGTCGCGCGCGGTGCCTCTCAGCTGACTCTACTGTCGCAAAGTGAGACAGCACCCATTTTAATTGAGTATCGAGGTACCCGGGGACAAATCTCTGGAGATAGCGAACTTGTTCGCCGTCGAGCACGGCGCTCGTCGCTTCAAGTCCATCGTGGTTGGCATCGGGGAAGACCTTGATCGTGTAATCGCGATTGCCGGCTTCTCTGAGCTCCTGAGTCAACGCGGCGACATTCTTCGCCGCGGGAACATTCAGGTCCTTGCCCCCGTACAAAGCCAGCACCGGAATTGTGACCTTGCGCCAGAACTCAGATGATTTGAGGCGCGCCATCAAGTAGAGTTTTTTCTGGGCCGGGCCCCTCTCCGTAGGTTCCTTCACGTAGGAAAACCAAGGTTCGTTGCGATACGGAGCGATAAACGCCTGCAGGCTGGCCCAGGCATCATCGCTGAGCCCCGCTCCATCGGCGATCATTTGAAGCGCCTTGCGCTTGAATTCGAGTGCCTTCGTCAAGTCATCTCCGCTCAAGCCGCGTGCCTTGACGCCCTCTTCCACTTCATTCATGAGCTCGCCAACGTAGTCCATAGCAGGCCCCGCGTTCATGACGATGAGCTTAATTGTGGGATCTCGCGTTGCGACTACCGGAGCAATCCAGCCGCCTTCGCTGACGGCTTGGATGCCGATTTGATCGCGTTTTATCCCCTGGTGTTGTCTAAGAAAGCGCACCGCAGCGAGGACGTCGTCCGCCAGTTCTGAAATGCCGACCTCGCGCCAGTCTCCCGTCGATTTGCCGGCGCCTCGTTTGTCAAAAGATAAGTAGGCGATGCCGTGATAGGCGTACCAGCCATCCACCCGCCTCGTCTTCGGTCCGGAACCGTGAATGAACACGATCGCCGGATGCGGTCCCTGGCCGACCGGCATCACCAGCGTGCCGGAAAGGGTCACGTCGCCGTTTTGAAACGTGACCTCTTCTTGTCGCAGCTCGAGCTTGCGGCCAATCTTCTCGCCCGCCTTGTCCCGCCAATGCAAGGTAGTCCCGTTCGTCACCGGGTCGCCCGACAGCTGGCAGTTGATGGCGATCGGCACGGGGACCTGAAATGCGGGACCTGCGAAGAACGTATCCGTGGAAGACGGAAACAGGACACCAACACGTCCTGTCGAGTAATCCAGGTAAACCGGACCCATTCGAAAGCGGGTCACCGACAAAAGCTCTCCCGGCCGCATTTCGTAATAGCCGATCAGTCGGTCTTGCGCCTCGGCGGCCAGCGGCACTTGAGGTGCGAGTTGTAGCGTTCCCCGCTTGTCGCCGGCTCGAACCGTGCCCTCGAGCAAGCCGGCGGAGTGGCTTCCATCAAACCACGCCTGACCAGCCTTATCGGTCCAGGCAAACTTCACATGGCCTTGTCCCACGGAAACGTCTGACAAAGGAATGTCTGCTCGATCGATCGCTGGAAAGGCGATTGTCCCG
>DATFTC010000179.1:0-5608 GCA_035262305.1 Myxococcaceae bacterium
ATCAATGACGTCGCTATTTGGTGGAAGAATTCACCAGCCAAAAGCTACTCGGGATGACGGACGACATCACCAAGAACAAGGCGCTGTTCACTAAAGTAGACAAGAGAAACGAAACACTCTGCGTCTCGCTTAGTTATGGCCATGGGTTCGAATTGCGCAGTTGTTGGTCCCGAGCGCGGCGCTGCAAACGTCGAGTGCTCTAGGCAAAGGACAGGGAGCATCTAGCCATGATGGCCGAGAGTAATTTCAACGGAGAAAGACAGTCATGAAATCGTTACGAAGCAAATTAGTCGGTGCGTTGGTAGGAGTTGCGGGTGGCATCGGAGTGGCAAACGCCGAGCAGGTAATTGTTTACGAGGCGGTGGGTGGTTCGAGCCAGCTGGTCTCAGCGAGCTTTGCGGTGAAGCGTGAGCTGGGCCGGGCCTGGGTTGACGTTCAAGTCCAGTCCAGTGCAAGCAGTGGTGAGCCGGTATTATATCCTCCGCTGGAGAAGCACGTTGATGGCCTCTATTATGATTCTGCTCGAAAGCAGGTGCTCTATCGGACTGCTAGTGAACCCATCGTCTGCGCTGAAGACGCGACCGCTCTTTGGTCGACTTATTTGAAGAGCACTGGGAATTGTCGGCTAATCCCAATCACTGAACAACGCGAGATCGACGATGGATTCGATGTGCGCGAACAAACCGTAGCCAGGGTTGTTTTCGACGTTCAGGCGTCAAGCCCGCTTCCGACCTGTGACTCCGCCCGAGCTCTTATTCATCGACAATGAAACGAACAGATTTTATTCGGATCCAGCAAAGAACGGCTGTCAAAGGTTGCAGTCACATGATTGAGAAGAGAGGAGAGTTTTATGAGTAATCACAGAGTTGCCATTGTGGCTGGCGCTCGGACGCCCTTTGTTAAGTCCGGGAAGGGGTTCGCGTCCCTCGGCCCGGCCGCACTCGCAAAACATGCTGTGCGCGGGCTTCTCGATCGCCACAAAGTTAATCCGGAACGGATCGAAGCCATCGCCTTCGGTGCAGTCGTTCCTGAGCGCGGCAAACCGAACCTTGCACGGGAAATCGTCTTCGAAGCAGGCTTGCCGCCCCATATCGAGGCGCAAACGGTTTCCTCCTACTGCATCACCGGCTTACGGACGACGACCATCATCGCCGACGCCATATCAGACGGAAGGATAACAGCCGGCATTGCAGGCGGCGTCGAATGGCTGAGCGGATCCGACCCGAGCACTTTCAACGAGCCGAGCACAGGCCTCTCCATGGGTCAACACACGGAGATCACGCGCAAGGAGTGGGGCATTTCGAGAGCGCGCCAGGATGAGATTGCGCTCGCCAGTCACCGTAACGCGCTGGGGGCGCGCGAGCGCCTCGCTCAAGAGATTGTGTCGGTCGATGGCTTAGCCAGCGACAGCGGCCCGCGAGCCGATACATCGCTGGAACAACTTGCCAAGCTAAAGCCCGCGTTCGCTGCCGACGGGACGATCACTGCCGGCAATTCGTCACCCGTCACCGACGGAGCATCCGCAGTATTGCTAATGAGCGAGAAACGCGCGCGACAGGAAGGCCGGGCGCCCTTGGCCTTCATTGAGGCCATGGAATACGCCGCGCTCCATCCGAGCGAGGGGCTGCTCATGGCCCCCGCCATTGCGGTGCCGCGATTGCTCGACCGCGTAGGTCTGCGAGTGAAGGACATTGATCTGATCGAGATCCACGAAGCGTTCGCCGCCCAGGTGCTTGCAAACGCCGCGGCATGGGAGAAAGGCTGGAGGGGTCCGGCCACCGATCCAGTGAACTGGGATCGGGTCAACGTGAATGGAAGTTCGATCTCCGTCGGGCATCCATGGTCCGCAACTGGCGGACGGATTCTCACCACCCTGGCCTATGAGATGGCGCGTCGCAACGCGCAGTATGGACTCATCAGCATGTGTGCGGCAGGGGCGATGGCCGGGGCTTTTCTTCTCACTCGGCAGTGACGAGATGCTGGAAGAGGGCAAAAGCGGTGCAGCAATAAACGCGAGGGCTTTGGTGCTGCCAGCCTCTGTCACTTCCAGGGACGCGTCGGAGGATCCGCAACCGGCGGCTGTGCGCTACACTGAGAAGATGCCGCAATTCGCCAGCCGGGTTGGTTCGCTTGGAACCGAGAGCGCGCTCGAGGTTTTCCTACAGGCGCGCGCGGTTGAAGCGCGCGGCCGCCAAGTAATCCATCTGGAAGTCGGCGAGCCGGACTTTCCCACTCCGCCGCATATTGTGGAGGCGGGTATCCGAGCGCTCCGCGACGGCAAGACGCGCTATGGCGACCCCGCTGGTTCGCCGACGCTGCGCGAGGCCATCTGCGAGCACCTCGCGGAGCGAGGCGTGCGCGCGCAGCCCGACCGCGTGTTGGTCGCCCCGGGCGCGAAGCCGGTCCTGTTCTACGGGTTTCTCGCGACGCTCTCACCCGGCGACGAGGTCCTCATCCCGGATCCCGGCTTTCCCATCTATCCCTCCATGGTCCGCTTCTGCGGCGCGACTCCCGTTTCCGTTCCGCCTCGCCTCGACCAGGGCAGAGCCTTGGACCTCGATGCGCTGGAGAGGGCAATTACGTCGCGCACCCGGATGATCGTCTTCAATGCGCCGTCCAATCCCACGGGCGCAGTGGTGTCGGACGCTGACCTGCGCCGGCTGGCGGGACTGGCGGAGCGACACGACCTGTGGGTGATGACCGACGAAATTTACCGGCGCATCAGGTATCTCGATGAGATTGCGTCGATCGCCGCGCTGCCGGGTATGCTCGAACGGACCATTCTTGTGGATGGCTTTTCGAAGGCATACGCGATGACCGGCTGGCGGCTGGGGTGGGGCCTCTTTCCGAGCGCGCTCGCGCCGCATGCCGTGCGCCTGATGATCAACTCCAACACCTGCACGGCATCGTTTGTTCAGGAAGCGGGAGTGGCAGCGTTGCGCGGGCCGCAGGACGTAGTCGAGTCGATGGTGGCGCAGTTCCGCGGCCGGCGCGACGCGATCGTGGCGCGGCTATCCAGCATCCCGGGCGTCCGCTGCCCCCCACCCGCGGGTGCATTTTACGTTTTCCCGGACGTGCGCGGGTTGCCACTGCCGGCCGGCGCCCTCGCACATCGGATGCTCGAAGAGGAAGCCGTCGCGCTGCTCGACGGTGCCGGATTCGGGTCCGGAGGGGCTGGACACCTGCGGATCTCATTCGCCTCATCACTGCAAAACCTGGAGGAGGCGGCTGACAGGTTCGGACGGCTCGTGAACCGTCTGTGAGAGCTACGCGGTTTGCGAACTTTCACTGCAACCACGAAAAATGTGGGCTCGGATTGGGTTCGAGTCGCGCCCTGGGCATTGACAAGGCGTCACCGCGTGATACATGGTGCCACACCGTGACCCGTAAAGCAAAATCCCTTGGAAAACGACCAGTGAAGCACGAGCGGGTGATCCACACCCGCGTGCCTGCTGCGCTTGAGGCGGAACTAAGGCGGTTCGCCGAGAACCTTCGGGTGCCGGTCTCGAACCTGATCCGCACCATTCTCGAAGATGCACTGGCAGTGGCCGACCAGGCCGGGCACCGCGTCGAGCGCGAGCTGCGTTCAGGAGTGGCCCAGCTCGCGCGCGGACGCGAGATCTTGCGCCGCAAGCTCACCCGGCGCATTCCGCGGCGTAGGCCACAGCGCTGAACCAGAATGACGGAAGACTTCCCGGCCTCCGAGCAGCCCGCGTCCGTCCTGATCGCGCGCGAGGTGGCTGCCTCTGCCGCCTTCTTGCTTCTGCATCCATTTGGCTGGCGGCCCGAGCGCAAGCGCACCCCCCGCCGGGCCGCGCAACGCACGGTGGTGCTGGTGCACGGCTATGGCGGCAACCGCAGCGCGTTCCTGCCGCTTGCCGCTTATTTGCGCGCACGAGGCGCGCAGCAGCTCCTCGGCTTCGACTACCAGTCGTCCAATGGCATTGAGCGGGCAGCGCGGGAGCTGCGGGACTTCCTCAAGTGGAGTGTGCGCGGCGGACGGATCGACCTGGTGTGCCATAGTTTGGGAGGCCTGGTAGCGCGCGTGTACCTCGAGCAGCTCGGTGGGGCACGCCGGGTCGATCGCTGCATCACCCTCGGCACCCCGCACCGCGGGACGTACAACGCCTACTGGCTTGCGTCGCGCGTCGGGCGTGAGCTGAGGCCCGATTCGGCCATGATGGAGCGGCTGGCGGCGTCGCGGGCGAACGCATCGGGAGTGCGCTTCACGTCGGTTGTGGCCGGGTCGGATAACATCGTCATCCCGCGGGTATTCGCGGCCGGAGATGATCTGGTCTACGTGCCGAACCTGGGCCATCTGGGGATGCTGTTCTCACCGTCGGTATTCCGTGCGGTTGCCCGTCGACTGCTGTTCAGATAGGTCGCGACCCCTCCGAAGTCGTCGAAATCAAACCAGCGTCGAAGAGTCGCTCCAGCGCCGTGAGCGCGTCCTTGCGCGTCTTGCCGCAAGCTTCGAGTGCTTTGACAATCTGCTCCAGGTTGATCGGCCCGCCGGCGACCTCACCCAGGTAAAGGCCGTCGTCTGGGAGGAGGCGAAAGGACTCCGCCCAGGTCGAGCGGGCCGCGTCGAAGGAGGCTCGCCCTTCCTGCGTGCGCGAGGAGACGATGCTGGACCGGTACGACGCCTCGACGTCGCGGCCTTTATCGGTTAGCCCGAATCGCTGGGAGCGCGGCCAGCGGCGTCGGGGGGAAGGATCTTGGAGCATCAGGCCAGATACCACGTCAGCACGCGGTTTGCCGGAGCGAAGTTCACTGAGGTTTCGACTTGGTGCGCTGCCTATTCGGCGCTCGCTCGCTCGGCGGCGCTCAAGGTGCGTGTCTGTGTTAGGACAGCACCAACCAGGGCTCCTCCTGTCTCGAAAAAGGGTGGCACCTCGAATTGCGCAAATGTAGAGCGAAGCGTCGATCGCCAGGGAGGGCCGATCAACCGCGTGGTCCGGAGGGCTTAGGGCCCGGTCAGGCGCCATCGGGACGCGCAGCGATCGATCGAGATCCCGAAGAAGATGCGGATGACCTCGCCACCGCTGTCGGAGTGGAGGCGGACGTCGAGTCAGATGAGACGACCAAAGAGTTAGAAGCGCCGGTTCCCTCCGTCGAGGATGACCCTCTGACCTTGATGACCGAGCCATCGGAACCCTTCGACGAAGCGTCGACCCCGATTACAGAAAAGGAGTTTCAACGTCCCGCAATCGACGGCGTCGCGCTGCCGACAGATGCTGACTTACTATTCAATTTCGGCGAGGAACCCATCATTGACAGTCCTCCCCAGGAGGGGCCCGCCGAGGAGGAGGTCGGCCTGAGTGATCCGACGAGTCTTTATTTTCGCGGGATGCGCGCCATATCGCTCCTTACTCGCGAGGGTGAGATCATGGCCGCCAAACGCCTCGAGCAGGGAAACCAGGAGGTCCTCAGCGCGCTGGTCGCTTGCCGAACTGCGATAAGGAAAATCGCCGGGCTCGGGAACAAGCTCAGAGCGGGAATCCTGCGTCCCTCCGACGTGGTGAACGAAGGAACGGATGAGACCAAGGTCATCAAGACTGGTGCGCCCGGGCCGAATGGTGCGTTGATTGATCGAAGGGATGAAATC
>DATFTC010000180.1:0-2419 GCA_035262305.1 Myxococcaceae bacterium
CCGTGAATACCGAAGCATTCCGCTCGGGGTCAAACTCGGTCTTTCGACATTGTCCGCAACCTGTCTGCCTTACCTCCGATAGCGACCAACGGCGAGCGGACATCACCTGAGGTCAGGGTTGGTAGAGTCGAGGATAGGCGCGGTAGCTTGGGCCATTTGGCAACGCTCCGTTTCCCATCCTCGCTCATCGAACCGGACGTGCCGATCTCCGGCATCCGGCTCTCCGACTGGTTTCACCGTGAGGCACACAGCGTGGCTGCAAGGGGCAAGCGTTCGAGACGCAGCAGACGGAGTTCACCATAGACAACATCACACGAGAACCGGCGTGTACCGCGCCCTGCTACCTTGTGCCGTCGGGCGAGGAAGTCCCGCACGCGCTCATAGACGTATCGGTCAATGCTGCGGAATGCTGACCGACGCGTCCCATGACAGAAGTAGTTCGACCAACCGAGCAGTGAGCTGTTCAGCGTGTCGCGCAATTCCGGCCATGGATCAAAGTTGCCGGGCAGCAGCAGATTGCCAATCTTCGTCTTGAACCGTTGCATGCTCTTCTTGGATGGGCTCGCGCTCAGATACCAGTCACCGGTTGCTTTATAACGGTGAGGTCCAAACGAGTAGCCGAGGAAGTCGAAGCGCTCCCGTCGCGCATTTCTCAGCGAGGTCTTGTTCTCGTTGAGTGTCAGCCTAAGCCGCGTCATCACCGCCTTCGTCCACGCCAGTGCCTCGGCCGCGTGTCCGCGACTGAGGATGACGAAGTCATCAGCATACGTGACAACACGTGCGTGGAATGCTTCGCCGCGCTTGGTCAACCGCCAGTACTTGAGGAACCGGTTCATATAGATGTTGGCGAGCAGCGGGCTTGCGACGCCGCCCTGAGGCGTGCCGCGTGTATTGCCCTTGCCGCCTCCGATGCGCCGTTTCCCGTCGTTATCCCGTTCCTCGATTGGTGCCCTCAGCCACATCTTGATAAGGCGCAGGACATGTCGATCCACAACACGCCGAGCCACTGACTTCATCAGCTCAGCATGTGGAATCGAATCGAAGTAACGGGATAAATCGGCGTCGACCACGTCGGTATAGCCCCGGCAGATCAGCCGGTGCACTTCCTTGACTGCGTCCACTGCCCCGCGTGTGGGGCGGTAGCCGTAGGCACTGTCCTCGAAGTCTGCCTCGAAGATCGGCTCCAGCACGATCTTGGCAGCAGTCTGAATCACGCGATCACGAATGGTCGGGATGCCGAGTGGTCGCTCGCCTTCCCCATTCGGCTTCGGGATCATCACCCGCCGCACCGGATCGGCACGATACGTCTTTGAGACTAGTTCCTCGCGCAGGCCTGCAAGCCACTTCTCCAAGCCCGCTGCTTCGATCGCCGCGAAGGTTATTCCGTCCACTCCCGGCGCTCCCGCATTGGCGCGGGCCAGCGCGTAGGCATGGCGCAGAATGTCTTCCCGGTAAATCTTGTCGTAGAGCAGGTAGAAGCGGAACGCAGGGTCCGCCTTCGCCTTACGATACAGCTTTCTCTGAAGGGTCCGGATCGCTATCGGTGTTGCTAGGCTCATCGCCAATCATCGTTACCTCACCATCTTCGAAAGCACACCAGAAGTCAGGGTCCTTTGCTCCGCCGGCATTGCCCAGCTTCAACGCTCCTACGACCCTGTCCGACTCCCGTCAGAGCCGCCGCCTGTCGCGACGTTGAGGTCGCTCCCCTCGCCCATGACGGGTCTCCCTCGATTACCCGAACCACCTTTCCGGCGTGCCGTGCCCACTACCCCGGCGGATCGAGCAGGTGCATGCGTCGATTGCTTCCCCGCTCACGCGGCCTTCCCCAAATGGCAGGAGGGTCGGCATCCGCATTGTCACTTTCGGGGCCTGCTCAGGCTTCACTCGCGTTACGGCCCGCCGAATCGCTCAGCCGCCTAAAGCGACCTTTGTCACGAGGCTCCAGCCCAGCCGGTCACCCGGCCAAGCCGCTCGTCAGCTTCCGGATTAATCGACAACTCTCCGGGTGGAATCTTCCTCCACTGATGATTCGCGCCTTCGAGGCGCACTGCCATTAGCCGACATATGAGTGCAGCAAAACAGTATCTTCATTTGATCACCTCATTAGCGCGAGCGCGCGCTCGTCCCCAGAAGGCGCTCACTCCTTGCCCTTGGCGTCCGAGGTAGTCAGGACATCGCCGAGAAATATTTCGCCTTCGCCACTTCCTGACGCCCGGTTGCCAAACACTTCGACGGTGAAACGCGACAGCGGCTTGCCCCGGAGGGCGCCTTGTACGGTGAGCCCGTTCGCGCTCTTGCGCGCGCGCTCGAGCGTGGGGGCGGCAAGACCACCATTCGGCGGGGCTTGGCAGTTGGGCGCGCCATCCGGACAAATCTTGGCGAGGCTTCCCGGCGCCGGAACGACGCCGATGCCGCGCTT
>DATFTC010000181.1:0-2945 GCA_035262305.1 Myxococcaceae bacterium
GAGAGCCCAAGACCGGTGAGTCCTCTCTGGCCGAAGTTCACGGCAATCGCGGGAAGGGCACCGAGCCCGGTCAGTGCACAGGCCAATGCGACAAAGAAGAGCCCTCCAGGAATCCACCCCGTGCTCGCGATAATCCCCGCACCAGCGGCGAGCAGCCTAAAGAACGGGCCTTTTGCCCCGAGCCAAGCCCAGCGCCGCAATGCGAAAAGCGAGAGCCCGGGCCGTTGAGGAATGCGCCGCAAGCGCTTCGACAGTGGGAGAGGCAGCAGCAGCCGAATGCAGCTCACCAAGTTAAGAAGCGAGATACGAGCGTTGTCTGCGAAAGGCCGAAAATGCGTGACACGGTCCGCTGGGTAGACCACACCCACTGGCACGGACCGTAGAGCCAGACCGGCCCACGTTGCTCGAAGCAGAACCTCCACCTCGAAGTCGTAACGGCGTCGACTGGTGGCCAGTTGAAGGGTTTCAGGCAAAGGGTATGCGCGATAACCGCACTGGCTGTCATCAACTCGCCAGCCGGACTCAAACCAGACCCAGAAGTTTGAGAACTTGCGACCAAATTCGCTGGAAGAGGGCGCTCGCGCCTCGCGGAGATTTCGCGCGCCGATGAAGAGTACTCCAGGCTCTTCGCTGATGCGCCTCGCGAACATGGGGAGATCTGCCGGAAGGTGCTGCCCGTCCGCATCGAGTGAAATGGCGTAGCGAAATCCTCTGCGGCTCGCCTCTGCAAAGAGAGTTCGAAGCGCGACGCCTTTTCCGCGATTGGGCTGGTGTCTAAGAAGGATAGCACCGGCTTTCTCGGCCGCTTCGCCCGATCCGTCCGTGGAACCATCGTCGTAGACGAGCACCGTAGAGGCATGTTCCAGCGCTCCCTGAACGACGCCGCCGACCGTGCGTGCGTGATTGTACGCCGGGATTACCACGCAGGCGCCAGCCTGATCGCAACTGAGCTCGGTCTGGGCGTCGCTCATCTACGGAGTTGTCGCATGTCCTCTCTTGTCGTCAACATCAGGAGAGCAACCTCTCACTGACTTGCCCATGGCCAGGCCCTTGCCTCATTTCGCACCAGCGGCGACGCTCTCGCCATGGAGTCCGGTGCTCCACCAACATCCGCGCGTAGAGAATTGGGGAAGCGGCTCTCGTTGTCGGCGATCATTCGTCAGCTTCGAGATCGATTCCAGTTGTTGCTCGAGGAGCACGCCGGCGCTGCGCGACTGGGGCTCGGGGTCGCCACCGGCGTATTGATCGGATGCACTCCTTTCCTCGGATTTCAAGTGTTGCTCGCGATCGGGATGGCAACGGTTTTCAAACTCAATCGAATCGCCGTACTGCTCGGAGTGCAAGTTTCAACGCCCCCGATTACCCCATTCTTGCTGTTTGCCAATGCGCAGGTCGGCGCCGTCTTGCTCCAGCGCCACTGGCTGCCGATATCCCTGGAGAGCGTGCGCGACTCACCCAAGGCAAGATGGGTACTCGATCTCTTTCTGGAGCTGCTCACGGGGGGCTTGGTCGTAGGCGGTGTGCTTGCTCTCGGATTCGGTGGACTCACGGCGTACGTCGTCCAACGGTACAGAACGCAAAAATGCCTGGGCGTGCATCTGCCGTCGGATGGGTTGCAGCGGCTCGAGGCTGGACTCCAGGCGCTGCCGAACTGGTGGCGTTCCTATGTGCGCTGGAAGCTCAGACTCGACCCAGTCTATCCCCTTATCTTGGACGCGCTGCCTCGGGACGTCCACTTGGTGGACCTGGGTTCGGGTATCGGCCTGCTGCCGTACCTGGTCGCGACCAGTCGTCCCGCGGCCCACATCGACGCAGTGGAGTGGGATGCACGCAAGATTGAGCTGGCCGGCAAACTCCTGAAAGGATTTCCCTCGGTGACGATTCACCAGGATGACGCTCGGCAGTACTCGCTATCAAGCCCCTGGGCGCTGACATTGATCGATGTCCTGCACTACAGCTCTCGCGCCGAACAAAGGGCGTGGCTGTCACGCTGTGCTCACGCGTTGCGGCCCGGCGGCCTTTTGATCATTCGCGAGCTCGACACTTCGGAAATGGCAAATGACTTGACAGCTCTCGGTTTCACAGTAGCAGTCCAGTCAGGGGGTGCGGGTTTTTTTCGCAGTAACGCATTGCTGATCGCACGCAAGCCTTGCGAATGACGACTTGATGGACGCTGATGTCTTGATCATCGGTGCTGGCCCCGCAGGGAGCGTAGCCGGCTCGTTGCTCGCTCGATGCGGGCACCGCGTTATTGCTCTTGAAGCCGGCACCTTCCCTCGATTTCAAATCGGAGAGTCGCTGCTGCCGCGCTGCAACGACATTCTCGATGAGGCAGGTCTCCTGCCGGTGGTAATCGCTCGGCGGTACCAGGTAAAGAATGCGGCGCTCTTTCTCGAGGGTCCTGAACGGGAGCGCTTCTGCTTTGGCGAAGTCTTTCCCGGTCAGCGCACCCAGACGTTTCAGGTGCCGCGTGGCGACTTCGATCAGACGCTCGCCACTGCTGCCAGAGCTCACGGTGTTCAAGTGCGGTTCAGCCACCGAGTGGATGCGGCCGAGTTCCTCACGGATGAGGCGCGCGTGACTGCCATCGATTTGGAAAGCCAGATGCCGCTGCAGTTGCGCGCTCGTTTTGTGCTGGACTGCAGTGGTTACGGTCGCGTTTTGCCGCGGATTTTGGGACTCGAGCGACCTTCAGTCTTGGCTCCCAGACTTGCCCTTTTCACCTGGGTCGAGGCGGATGAGCGGCCGGCCGCCGATGCGGAGGGAGACATCTGGATCTGCATTCATCCGCGTAAGGCCTGGGCCTGGATCATCCCTTTCTCGAGTGGCCGCACTTCGGTGGGTCTGGTGATGGATCCGTCGGTGTACGGCAGCGTCTCCGGTTGCGATCGCGATCGGCTCTTCAGTCTGCTTTGCGAAGATGAAAACGTGCGCCGGCGATTGAA
>DATFTC010000182.1:0-2449 GCA_035262305.1 Myxococcaceae bacterium
TTCTCGGCGGTGACGACGACCCCCACCTCCATCGAGGTATTGAAGGCGGCGAGCACGCGCGCGCGCAGGGTGACGATCCAACCCACCATGATGGGCGCGTGGAAGTGCACGTCGTCCATCGAGGCGGTGACCACGACCTGCCGGCAATGCCGCTGGGCCGCGATTCCCCCGCACACGTCGATCCACTCCATCACCTTTCCGCCGAACGCCGCGTTCAGCGGGTTGGCGTCGGGCGGGAGGATCATCTGGGTCATCACCGCTTCGGACTCGCGGGGCGTTTTCGGCGCAAGCTCGCTCATGAAACGACTCTAGACGAATTGCGAGCCGCGCGGGGCTCCTAAGCCGTCACGCTTCGGCGCGGACGTATTCGAACTCGATGGGCTTGCCGTTGATGCCGCGGGGCGGGGGAGCGATCCAGTTGGCCATCTTGCCCGGGTCGACGATCGCCTTCGCCTGCAGGCTCTTGACGAAGGCGCGATCGGCCGCAGAGGGCAGCCAGTCGTCCTTGTGGCGTTCCCACTCCTCGGCGCTGAGCGGCTTACCCTGCGGATCGAAAAACAGACCAGCAAACACCCCCTGATGCCGGTGAAAGCGGCGAGAGGGCAGCGCAAATCGCTCCGACAATTCGGCATCGGCGAGGAACTTGTTCCAGCGATCAACTCCGCGCTGGCAATCCTCGACGTAGGCGTCCCGGAGAACCTCGTTCATCGCGGAGCGCAGCGGAACCTCATCGCGTGTGAGCTGCCCGGTGCGATCGGGGATCTCCATCGGATAGGCACCTTCGAGCGCCACGTGGTCTTGGAACTTTTCCTCCTTGACGCGGCCCTTCAAACCCGCGGCAAAGAAGGAGGCCGCGTTGGTGGAGACCTCGGAGCCGAAGAGGTCGAGCGAGAGCGAGTACCAGAGGTTTAAGTACTTTTGCAGCGTCGCGAGATCGACGCCCCCGGCGCGGCGCACGTCGCCGTCCTTGGCCTGGCGCATCAGCTCCGCCGTGCGCTGCACCACTCGGCCGACGCCGGTCTCGCCCACGAACATGTGGTGGGCTTCCTCGGTGAGCATGAAGCGGGTGGTGCGCGAGAGCGGGTCAAAGCCGGATTCTGCCAGCGCGAGCAGCTGGTACTTGCCGTCCCGGTCGGTGAACATGGTGAACATGAAGAACGAGAGCCAGTCGTCGATCGGCTCGTTGAAGGCGCCCAGGATTCGCGGGTGATCCTCGTTTCCGCTTCGCCGCGCCAGGAGCTCTTCGGCTTCCTCGCGCCCGTCTCGACCGAAGAAGCGGTGGAGTAGGTAAACCATCGCCCAGAGATGGCGTCCCTCCTCGACGTTCACCTGGAAGAGGTTGCGAAGATCGTACATCGAGGGGCAACTGTGGCCGAGCATCCGCTGCTGCTCGACCGAGGCTGGCTCGGTGTCTCCTTGGGTGACGATCAGGCGGCGAAGCGTGTTGCGGTGCTCGCCGGGAACATCTTGCCAAGCAGGTTGCCCCACCGAGTCGCCGCAGGGAATCCGGCGATCGGTCACCGGGTCGGCGAGAAAGATGCCCCACCGGT
The DNA here is from genome assembly GCA_035262305.1 of Myxococcaceae bacterium. Classification (GTDB taxonomy): domain Bacteria; phylum Myxococcota; class Myxococcia; order Myxococcales; family Myxococcaceae; genus DATFTC01. The sequence goes on from DATFTC010000182.1 coordinate 1,551, forward strand.
AGTCAGGCATCTTGACGAAGTCGTAGTGAGCCCAATCGTTGGCGTCCACGCCGACCGCCGTTCGCAGGTACACCTGGTGAGCCTGAAAGCCGGATGGACCCATGTCCATCCACCAGCGCAAAAAGTCCGGCTGCCATTGCTCGAGGGCGCGCTGCAGCTTCTTGTCCTCGGTGAGGTTGACGTTGTTGGGAATCTTTTCGTCGCTGATGTGACTCATCGCGTGCTCCAACACTGTTATGTCCGGCGAGGATCGAACTGCGGGCGCAGGCCTGCTTGCCCGTAGGTGGTGAGGGCCCCGCGCTCGCCCACCGCGTTCGGCCTCTGAAAGATCCAGTTCTGCCATGCCGTGAGGCGGCCGAAGATCTTCGTCTCCATCGTCTCCGGTCCGGCGAAGCGCAAGTTCGACTCCATCCCGGTGAGCGCATCCGGGGAGAGCGAGGCGCGCTCCTCCAGGGCGACGCGGATCTCGTCGTCCCAGTCCAAGTCGTCCGGCGCGAACGTCACCAGGCCAGCGGCCAGCGCCGCCTCCGCGTCGAAGGGCTCGCTCTTCGAGAGGATCTCCTTCGCGCGCTGGGAATCGGCGAGCATGCGCGTCTCCAAGCGCGACAGCCCGTTGGACATCGGCAGGGCGCCGGCGTTCAACGGTCCAAGCTGCATCCAAACCGGCCTCTTCGGGTCGTCGAGCATGTAGCTGCGATCGGCGGCGAGGGCCAGCTCGGCGAGCACGCCGGCAAAGCAGGAGCCGGGCTCGATGAAGGCGAAAACCGTCTTGGCGGTCAAATCCAAGCGCTTGAGCACGCGCTTTTGCAGCAGCAGCACCTCGCGGGCGAGCCAATCCGACCGGTTTCGGAAGATGAAATCGTCGTAGGCGAGCACCGCCTTCGGATCGCCGCGCGTCT
>DATFTC010000183.1:0-2581 GCA_035262305.1 Myxococcaceae bacterium
TGCCGCGATGAGCGAACGCGCCGAATGCGTGATGCTCAACAAGGGCCCGCACATCCTAAAAGCGGTGGTCGCGCTGGACAACATCCTCAGCCGGATGCAGGCACACCAATCCAAGAAGACATCGATGCTGCGACAGCTCCACTCATGGAATCGGCCGCCGTGGCCTTGACTGCGATCATTTCGCCCAGGCACAAGCGCTCGTCACAGAACGGCGAGCGCTGTTCGAGTGGCCCACAGAAGAAGCGTTTAAAGACCGGTCGTAGATTTTAATACTTTCGATTTAACATTTCGTCTGTGTTTCATTAAATGTTTCAATAGCTTACAAATATATTTGTTCACCGGAAGGCCTTAAAAACTATGGCGGCCCTTTGAGGAGAGTGGGAATCGGCGGTCGGAACGGTGGCTTCGCTCTCTAGTGTCTTCCCTCCCTGCCGCTCGGAGCAGCCGACCAGGTTTCTAGGTCGAGAGTTTGGCCAGGCGAGGAATCTGAGGTGGACTCCGCTGTTGAGCGTGCGCTTATCTCGATCGATGCAACTAGGTACTCTCTCCACTCTAGGAGCCGGGCTACTGTTCCTCGGCGCTAGCGGAGCCGCGACGGCCGCCGCGCAGCAGGTGCCGGGTCCGGCTCAGCCCGACCAGGCTGTCAACCCGAACGCGCCCGAGCGGTTGACGCGACCGCCATCGATCAAGCGTTTCGTTGAGGCCGTCTACCCCGCTGAGGCGGAAGCGCAACATCTCACTGCGACGGTGGTGCTTCAGCTGGACATCAGCGAAACGGGGGCAGTCAGCAATGTGATCGTGCTCCATCCGGTTGGCCACGGCTTCGACGAGGCGGCAGTCGCGGCACTGAAGGAATTCGAGTTCGAGCCGGCGGAGATCGAGGGCAAGCCCGCGCCGGTTCGAATCACATACAACTACAACTTCGTTCTCAGAGCGGCCGAGCCGCCATCCCAAGCGGAGCGATCGGCGCTCGAGGGACCGATCAACTTCACCGGGACGCTGCGCGAACGAGGAACGCGAAGGCCCTTGCCGGGAGTCGAAGTGACGCTTCCCGAGCTCGGCCTAACCGCCACCGCGAGCGAGGCGGGCCAGTTCAGCTTTCGCGAAGTTCCAATCGGAAGAGTGCGCGTTGTGATCGTCGCCTCGGGATACGAGAGATTCGAGACCGATGAGGACATTGCTGCGGGCCAGCAAACGAAGGTGACCTACTACGTGATGTCTCAGCTTTTCAGCCAATACGAAACGGTGATTCGCGGGGTCAAGCCGCGCAAGGAAGTGACCGAGACCACTCTATCGATCGAGGAAGTTCAGCGCATTCCGGGTACGCTGGGCGATTCGCTCAAAGTCGTCCAGAACCTCCCCGGAGTCGCGCGCCCGCCTTTCAATGGCGGAGCGATCATCATCCGGGGCACCAACGCCAATGACTCGGGCATCTACCTCGACGGCGAGCGCATTCCCCTGCTCTACCATTTCGGCGGCTTGACCGCAGTGTACAACTCGGATCTGCTGGACGCGGTCGATTTCCTGCCAGGGAATTACTCGGTGTATTACGGGGACCAGATTGGCGGCGTGGTCGACGTGAGGAGTCGCGCCCCTCGCGTGGATGGGTTCCATGGTTACGCCAACCTCAACCTAATCGACGCCAGCCTTGAGCTCGAAGGTCCGCTGGCGAAAAATCTATCAGTCGCTTTTGCCGTCCGGCGCTCGTACGTCGACGCCATTCTCAATCTGACCGGTCTTGCGTCCAACTTCAACGTCGCTCCGCGCTACCTCGACTCGCAGCTCAAACTCGAGTGGCGGGCTTCGACTCATCACACTTTTACACTCCTCGCTCTGACCGACGACGACCGGCTGGAGCTGGTGATCGATCGTCCGGCCAATAACGACCCAAGCGTTGCCGGCAACTTCAATCTGCACACTGGATTCACCCAGTTCCGTTTGCGTCACGTCTACAAGAACGGGCCATTGCGAATTGATACAGTGGGGTTGATTGGCCCCTCGGAGATCTCGGCCGAGGTAGGCAGCGATCGCGCTCTGCACGTCTACAACCACGAATACAACCTGCGCAGCACCGCCGATTACGAGGTTGCGCCCTGGCTCGCCGGAGCAGTCGGGCTGGATGTCGTTTATCAACGAGCCAGGGTCGAGGCGAACCTCGAACGCCCCCCGAGAGAAGGTGAGCCGCAGATACCGGGCGTGCTGCGCCCTAAAATCAAGATAGACAAGGATCTGCAATACTACTTCCCGTCCGCGTGGGCAGAGCTCAGGCTCAAGCCTCTGCCCGGGCTTCTCGTCATTCCTGGCATCCGAAGCGAGAGTTACAAATACACCGATCAAACCCAACCGGATCGCACCCTCAATCCGCGCCTCGGCATCCGTTACGCCCTGACCGAACGCGTGAGCTTGAAAGGCGGCGTCGGCCTGAACCACGGACCGGCGCAGCAAGCCGAGCCGACGACGGAGTTCGGCAATCCAGACATTCGCGCGCGTCGCTCTGTGCAGACCAGCCTTGGGACCGAGGTCCAGGTGACGCCCGAGATCTTCGGCCGCCTCGAAGGATTTTACAATCGCCTCTCCGAAT
>DATFTC010000184.1:0-2713 GCA_035262305.1 Myxococcaceae bacterium
TTCGCTAACGTCGTGGTCTACAAGTCCTTTTCGGCGAGTTCGCGAAACTCATCGGGAACGGAGCGGGAAGGTCCCAACACAACCGATCCGTAGCCGACCGCGTCCCATCCGAAACGATCGCGGATCGTGTCAACAGCGCGATCTGCCGTCCAACGCGCCATCCCTCTCTTGGTGCCGGGCTTGCGCTTCTCATCTTCAAGCCCAAGCGGAAGTTCGAGCTGCAGTTTCCACTGCTTTTCAAGATGCGATACAGAGATCGCCAGTAGTGATAAGGTCTTCTCATCAGGATGATCGGAGAGCGCTGTACGAACGAGCTCCTCGGCGATTTCGGCAAGGGTAGCGGCCGCTGAAACCGGCTCATCAAGGGTCACGGAGCGCGTGACCGAGTGCAGGTCGGCGAAACGAACGCGAACCGTCACAGTCCGACCCGGTCGGGATTTCGCCCGAAGCCTGCTAGCGACTCTGTCGGCAAGATGACGCAGCGTGGGTCGGAATACTTGCTCTTGGGCAGGCTTCTTCCCGAGCGCTGACTGGGCTCCGGCCGATTGTGCTGGGTGACGCGTCCTGATCTGCCGTGGATCACGATTCCAGGCGAGCGCCGTCAGCTTCTCTCCGGCCGCGCGGCAGAGTAATCGCTCGAGCGAGTAGCCTGGCATCTTCGCTAGCTGCCCGATGGTATGGACGCCAATCTCGGACAGCCGCGCCCGAGTCACCGGCCCCACTCCCCACATCAACTCGACAGGCAGGTCGTGAAGGAAATCCAGCTCGGTCTCGGGATCGACAACCACCAACCCATCAGGTTTGGCCACTTGCGAGGCAATTTTCGCGAGATGCTTGGTGCGTGCCACGCCGATCGAGATTGGAAGGCCAAGCTCCACTCGCACACGACGACGTACCGCTCTCGCGATCTCAGGCGGCGAACCGAAGAGGTGAGTGCACCCCACAACGTCAGCAAAGGCCTCGTCGATGGAAATCCGTTCGACGAGAGGAGTGAAATCGTTGAGCACATTGATGGCAGCATCGCCCAGCCGCTGGTAATCCTGGAAATGCCCGCCGACAAAGATCAGCTGCGGACACAGCTCACGGGCCCGCCGTCCCGGCATACCGCTACTGATTCCAAATGACTTGGCTTCGTATGAGGCGGCGAGCACCACCCCGCCGCCAACGGCGATCGGTTTGCCGCGTAAGGATGGGTCGAGCAGTTGCTCGACCGATGCATAGAAGGCATCGAGGTCAGCGTGGAGGATGGTGGCTGTTATCTCCATCCCCACCGTCCACCTCCGAAAATTGGAAGCTGATCAATCGTAATAGTTACAACTCCGCTGGCTTCTAAATTTTCGTGATCCGTTGAGGTGCCTTGCGCATCCGGCCTCGCGCGAAGCCCGTCGAGATTGCTTCGGTCAATCGTTCGATTTCGGCCTCCAGGTACGCGTTCGCGATCAGAGTCGCGCGCAAAGCCGCGCGCAAATCCCGCCGCAGGTCGCAATGGCCTCGTCGACCTCCGCTTCAACCAGGGCTGTGGTCTCGGCCTCGGATTTTTTCGAATGTTGGGAGGCAATCACGCCGGGACACTCCTCGGCCATGAGAACAAACTGAGAACATCCAGTCAATGGGGGATCGGTGGAAGGTCGAGCCGGCTGCCTCCCCGAAATTTGCAGAGGCACGATTTTCATCCGCGCCACTGGGCCACTGAAGCTCAGGAAAGGCCACCGCTCTCGGGAAGTCCGAGACCCAGCCATTCGGCCAGTACACGGAAATTCGCGTCGATGTCATATCGCGACCAGCAATCCTTACTTGGAGAAATAGTCATGGTCGAACCGGGCAGCCCCCTTCTCGCATTCTCTGATCATGCCGCGGAGCTCGTCGAGCGCACCGCCGGCAGCGTCGTTGCTGTTCAAAATGGAGGGCGGTGGCCCTCGAGCGGCATCCATTGGCGTTCCGGAGTTATCGTCACTGCCGAAGAAGTCTTGGAACGCGACGAAAACATCAAGCTCACGCTTCCCGGCGGGCGCGTCGCCGACGCTTCGCTCGCGGGCCGCGACCCCACCACTGATGTCGCTGTGCTTCGTTTTCAGCCGGACGGACTTCCAGTAGCAACGACAACCGAGGCCTCGCCGCGCGCTGGCCACGTCGTCGTCGCGGTGGGAAATCACGATGGCGCGCCACTCGCCGCGCTCGGCATCGTCGCTCTCGCGGGCGGGGCTTGGCACAGCCTTCGCGGTGGCACCATCGATAGGCTCATTCGCCTTGATCTGGCACTCAGTCCCGCGGCCGAAGGCGGTGCGCTCGTTGATGTGCAAGGGCGTGTCATTGGAATGACGGTTCTCGGTCCGCGCCGTCGCGCGCTTTCAATACCAAGCTCAACTATCGACCGCACCGTCGATCAGCTACTGGCAAGGGGACATGTCTTTCGTGGTTATCTCGGCGCCGGCCTTCAATCCGTGAAGCGGGAACGCACGTCCAATGGGTCGCAAGCTTCGGCCGGCCAGCGCGGCGTTCTGGTCGTGAGCATCGACCCGAACGGACCGTCCGCGCATGCGGGAATCCTCGTTGGTGATATCGTCACAGCCTGGAATGGACAGCCGATCGAGCGCGTGCGGGAAATCATGCGGCTGCTCGGACCCGAAAGCATCGGGAGCACCGTTGATCTCCGATTGATACGCGGTGGCACGCCCACTGCGCTGCAGATTGTCATCGGCGAGCGACCCGTAGC
>DATFTC010000185.1:0-27051 GCA_035262305.1 Myxococcaceae bacterium
CGAGCATCGTTGATGAATTGCTCGAGCTCCGCGTACGTCTTCGGCGCCCTCGGAACGAGATCGCTGCGGTAGAACAGCAGACCGACGTCCACATACCACGGCACTGCAAACACTTGACCGTTCGAGAGCACCGCATCCGCAGCGCCGGAGATGAAATCGCGGCGGATCAGCTCGCTTGGAAATGCATCGGAGAGGTCGGCGATCCATCCAGCGCGCGCGAACTCCTGGACCCAGATGACATCCACGACGAATATGTCAAAGTTGGCGCCCCCCTCCAGCGCGGTGAGGAAATATTGATGCGCCGCGTCGGTGTCGTTGGGCAGGACCTCGGTGGCCACTTCGACATTCGGGTGCGCCCGCTCAAAATCGGCGAGCAGCTCGCGCATTGGCCCTGGGTCTGGACCGAGAGGTTGATATTTGAACACAAGCCGCAGTCGGCCCAGGCGATCGAGCTCAGCCTTGCTCGCATCGGATCCGCGGCACGCTTCGTTCGCGCCTGACGCGAGCAACATTAGAGAGATGATCGACCATCGGCGTCGCGCCGAACGCGAGCTGGGAAGATGACACCGGTCCCCTCGGAGGTGATCGCGCTTCATCGGACGGTCAACACATTGTAGTGCGAAGCACATCGGGTCAAGCGCGAATGATCGACGCCGCGATGCAATCCAAAACGTGGGCCGCGGTGTAGTCGCTGCCGAACGCGGGGCAACGCGATTGGGCAGAGCTCCGCCATCGTCCGATAAACCACACAAGGAGAGAGTTGCGATGTCAAAGACTCTGATGGCTCTTACTGTCCTGCTCGCGAGTCAATCCGTACAGGTCGGCAATTCCTACGCAGCCACCGACGATGATGGGCAGCAGATTCCGCAGAGCTCGTCGGTCAACCCGGTTGTCGAGTGGAACCGGACGCTCCTGGCGATTGTTCGAACGCCGGGAGCTCAGCCGGCGACGGTCCATCCAACGCGCAGCTTCGCGCTGATGCACGCGGCAATCTATGATTCGGTGAACTCGATTGACCGAACGCATCGGCCCTACCTGGTCCAACTTTCCGGCGTCTCGCGGCATGCTTCGCAAGACGCGGCGGCGGATGCGGCAGCGCATGAAATCCTCACACAACTGTATCCGTCCTTCCAGGCGATGCTTGACGAGGAACTTCAGAACACATTGGCATTGATTCCCGACGGACGAGCCAAGGCCGAGGGCATCAGGGTGGGCCAGACGGTCGCCGATCGAATCTTGGCTCTGCGCAGCAGCGACGGGTCGGATGCTTCGCCAATTCCGTATGTCTTTGGAACTCAGCCGGGCGATTATCAATCGACTCCGCCAAACTTCCCGCCCCAGCCTCAGTTCACGCATTGGCGCTTCGTAACACCCTTTGCGCTGCCGCGGGCAGACCGCTTTCGCTCTCGCCCTCCTCCCGCTCTGGCGAGCGAGAGTTACGCCGACGATTTCAACGAAGTCAAGTCACTTGGAATTGTCGACAGCACCACTGCCACTCCCGAGCAGGCGTTGATCGGGCGCTTTTGGAATGGGCCAATTCAGAACTATTGGAACGAGATCACCCAGACCGCGGTGCTGGCGCATCATCTGAGCACGGCTCAAAGCGCGCGCCTCTTTGCGCTGCTCGACCTAGCGATCGCCGATGGCGTGATTGCCTTTTATGATGGGAAATACACATACAATTTTTGGCGGCCGGTCACCGCCATCCGGGCAGCCGATCCCAAAATCAATCCGGAAACATTGCCGGACGAAACTTGGTTGCCGGAAGTCACCAATACCGCCCCGGATCCGACTTACCCAGGCGCGCACGCGGCCATTGCCGCCGTCGGAGCGACGGTGCTGGTTTCTTTTTTCGAAAGAGATCGCTTCGCTTTCCAAGTCACTTCCGAGGTGCTGCCGGGCGTGGAGCGTTCTTTCACCAGATTCTCGGCCGCCGCAGAGGAGGCGACCTTCAGCCGGATCTTTGCCGGCCAACACTTCCGCTTCGACCTCACCGCAGGTCAACGACTTGGGCGCCGAGTGGGTGACTTCGTCGTCGATCACTTCTTGCTTCCACGGCACCGAGGGCACGACTCGGACAATGATGAATGACGAGGCGAAGCAGGCCTCCGCAGGCGGCGAGACCCACGGCGACTCCCTTGGCCGTGGGTCTTCGCTCTGCTGAAGAGGCTTCTCCCCTGAGTCCGCCGAGCCCAGGGCGGCCCATTCGCCCCTTTCCGATTACGAACTGCTCGACACCGGGCTAGTTCGCCCGTAGCCTGTTGCTCGAGCCTCTGCCGCGCCTTTCGGGCGGTGCCCTTAACGTTGACGATTACGAGCCGTGCGATCCTGAACGCGATCGTGTCGACGCTTGTTGCTCGAGTCTCAGCAGCGCCTTTCGCGCGACGCCGGCAGACTCTGAGCGGGGATTGAGGTCAAGTGATTGTTTGAAGTAGCGCGCTGCGGCCAGCCGGTCGCGCGATTTCAGGGCGATCGCGCCGGCGCGGTAGAAGAGCTTGGAGTCTCGAACTCCGACCGCCAGAGCCGATTCAATCTGGCGGCGGGCCTCGGCGAAACGTCCACTCGCGTACAGCGCCCATGCATAAGCATCCAGAGTATGAACATCGCGGCGGCGTCCCGCCTCAAGCCGAGCGATCCGCAAGGCCCGCTCTGGCTGTCGCGCATGGTCCGCATAGTAGAATATCAATTCGCGGTTGGCGTTGTCGGCCCAAGCGATTTCTTTGCACGCTCGTCGCTCGAATTCTCGATACGCGGCTTTTGCCTCGCCGAGGTTACCGCTTCGCTCAAGCGCCTCTGCCAAAGCATACAGATTTTCGACGTGCGGAGCGCCTTCATAGCGCTGGCGCAATAATTCAACCGCCTTTGAATATTGTCGCTGGGCGATCCGGACCTGAGCGAGATTTCCGAGCGCGTAATGGTATCCCGGAAAAAGGGTTAGCGCCTGCTGCAAGAGTTTTTCCGCATCGGCGAGCTTGCCAGTGAGGATGTGAAGGTGAGCGATCTGCGTCAGGATCCACGCCCGATCCTCAGTCTCCGCCGGTTGAGTCTGCTGATAGGCAGAATTCATCAGCTCGATTGAGCCGTCGATGTCTCCGAACAGTTCGCGAAGATAGGCGGCCCGCGTGAGCCCTGGGACGTTGCCGGGCCGGATGTCCAGCATCCACTGAGCTGCCTCTTCAGCCTCGTCGTAGCTGCCCAGCTCGATGTTTGCATCCGCCAGAAAACCGTAAATCAAAACATCATCGGGTGTGCGCTTGTTGAGCGCTCTTGCCAGCTCTCGGGCTTTCGCGAACTCATGCTTCCCCAACAACACCCAGGTGCGCACTTTTTCGCCTTCGAGATTATCCGGCGCAAGCTGGAATGATTTCTCCAGCGCCGCATCTGCCTGGGCGTAAAAGCTCACATCCGATGTCTCTCGAGCGCGCCGGGCGAGCGCCATCGCCAGCTCGTTGTAGGATTGGTGTCGACTCGGATTCTTCTCAATCGCCTGCTGCGCCCAGGCGATTTTCTGCTCGGCGGGCGAGGCCTTCACGCCTTTGTCGGCAGCGCCTCTGATCGCGCCCGACGTCGTGAAAGCAAGCAAGATTCCAGCGGCAGCGGTCATGGGTGACATTGCAATTTCTCCCAGGAGGATGCCCTCGCGGCCGCGCGACCTGCGCGCGGCCACGAGAGCAAAGTGGCTACTGGATGGGTCCGCCGCCGGGCTCGCCCGGGTCGATGTGCCGCCGATTCCGGCCATTGGGACAGTCCGCCAGGAAGGGGAAGCTGGTCCGGTACTCAGCGTCGTTTACGTTTACGCCATCGCCGAGGCGATTGTTTGGGAAGTGATTGAAATCGGGAATGAGCACGCCGCCGACGCCGACTCGGAGGGTGATGTCGGTGACGTCGTCAAACACCCGCCGCCCGTTTGGGTAGCCAGCGTGGTCGCCGCCGATCAGCCCGAGGCGACTTGCTTGCTCGAATGGCGTCGCCGGCACGCCGGTGTTTAGCCGCAGCAGGTCCGCGATCGGCCCCGGCGGCGTGTCCGGGGAGGCAATCGGCGGCGCGTAGGTCACCAAAGGCAGCAGGTCGAGGCGAGGGGCGCTGGGGACCGACAGCGCTCCGGCGTAAAGCGCTTCCACGATGTGTACGATCGGCGGATCGAGGAAGAAATCAGCGAACTGACTGTCATTCGCCGGCTGATCCATGCTGAAGCGATCCTTCGAGCCAATTCCGACGAGCAGCTCGTTGATCAGCGGATTGCCCATGCGCTGTACCTGGCGCCACGGGCCTCTACTCTCGGACGGATTGGGCGAGCGCCGCACGGTAACTCGCGGCCGCGACGTCGATCCCCAAACGCCAATGGTGGCATCTGGGGAGCCCGGCGGCTCGATCGCCCCAGTCCGCGTCAGCAGCTCGATCGGAACCTCGATTGCAATCGAGTTGACGCCGTACCCGGATACCGTGTCGCTGGCGAAGTTTCGGGCCCGGACGTAGATCGGCTCGTCCTCTTCGTCGGTCAAGACGCCGGGAACGCCGCTTCCTAGAGTGCGGAAATTGGCGGTATCAAAAGCTGCTCCGAGATCGATCCAGAATGCGTCATCGGTTGTCCCAGCGAAGACAGAGATGCCGGTGGTGCACAGATTGCTGTACGTACCTGCCCTAAACAAGGCAGCGTAATCCATCGTGCGCGGGCCAGCATTGGCGGGAACGGTAAAGAACGGAGAGCCGTCGTTGTTGACAATGGGAGTCTCCACCCCATTCTTGACCATCGTCACGGTATAGGTCTGGCGCAGATTCAGACCGGGGTTGTTGAAGTCGCGAATTTGCGGAGGGACCACCAGGATGTCGGTGCCGGGCTGGAAAGCGCCTTGGTCTCCGATACCGGCCACCGCGGTATAGACGGTCGGCAATTGATATTCGCTGCTGAAGCGAAAGCGGAAAGTGACGTCGGCGATCGCGTCGTGGTCGTTATCCACCTTGATCTCATAGAGGATATCCGGATCAAACGGAAACAGCGTGGGGCCGTTGGCAGGCTCCAAGAATGGATCCACGGACAAGATCATCGTCACCTTGGATGGGGGTTCGTTTGGAGCTTGCCTTGGCCCGTAGCTCACGAAAGCGTAGACGTCCGTGATGTCTGCTTTGTGGTCGAGCGCGGTGATTGGCGCCTCGCGGTGATTGGCTGCCAGCGCAGCTTGTGAGATCAGAACCGCCAGCCCAACTATTGGGGCAGGCGTACTGCGACGATTTTTCATGCCGATTCTCCCTGGTTGCTGCCCGCAACAGGACGAGCAGCGAATCTCGATCGTTCGAGTTCAGGCCGCTGTACGGACGCCCGGTGCGATCGGATTTATGAGATAGAGGTATTGAGTCTTTCGGCCGATCGAGTTAACTAGCGCACGCTGCACGGCTGCAGCGTTCTTTTCAGGGGGCTCTCATGAATCAGAATTCATCGCTTGCGGTAGCTGCTGCTCTTTTGACTTCCTCAATGGCTGCTGCCGATCCGGTAGATAACCCATCGGACTACACCCAGACCTTCGACGCCGGCAGGATCAAGATTGGAACCTTGCCGGAGACAGACTTCAATGGAGTGTCAATCGCCGGCACCGTGCTTGATACCGCGGGGGACATCTTCATTCCTGCCGACGGAATCACGGTGCCGGACATCACTGTGTCTTCCCCACTCGGCGCTGTGATTCTTCACTTCGTCTCTCTGTCCGACCAGACAGGTTCGCTGAACGCGGTTACCGGCGACGCGGCGTTCAATATTTCCCTTCGCATTTTCCTGATGAACCCGAACTTCCCACCTGACTGCCGGGTCGACGAGATAGACGTCGCGCTCACGACGGGGACTGACGGAACGCTGACCGGGGTTGCGTACAGTATGGACGATGGTACTGCCACTTACGTCAACAACAGCTTCACCGTTCCGACGACGAGCGATTGCGGTTTTTTCGGTACGCTGATCGACGCGTATGTCGGCCTCCCGGCGGACGTCGGGGTCAACTACATCAACAACGTGCACGGAACATTCGACCCGAACTTCGTCGGTAGCTAGGGACGAGCTTCTTATCGCTTCCTGTTGCGAGGCTGGAAAGCTGGTCGTCAGTCTTCATCGCCCTCTTGATCTTCGTCGCCTGCGCCGCGCCCATCGCAGGTGAAGCTTCGCTCGTCGTCGGGATCACCCGATCCGTTGTACCGAGCGACCTGCGGATACGGACAGAGCGGGCGAGTCAACCGCACGGTGCGAGTGGTGGCGGCGTCGTCGGTGTATTTGGTGGCGACCATTCGAGTTGGCGCGACGCCGTGCTCGACCCATCTCTCCAGCGCGGTCTGCACATCGTGAATTGGATCGCGCGACGGCGGGATCTGCTGCCCGACGCCTCCGAAGCTCGTCGCTCCAGGCCCGAAATAGCAATGCGTCATCCCGGGAACCATGAAGAGTCGATAGAACCGTTGCGTCCGACGCAACCCGCCCATGGCTTGCACGACCGACTCGTAGTACTCGGGGCTGTAAGCCGGTTGGAGGGTCTGGTCGTTCCATCCGTGGTATTGGATGATCTTCACACCTCTCCTTCTCGCTGCGGAGAGGTCGGGGTCGATGGCATTGCCGAGAATTCCGACCTTGAGGTCGGAGTATGCCATGTCGCCGTCGAAGTCGAAGGTGCTGTAGTCCCAGTCCGGATCCTCGAATACCAGATTGGCGAAGTAGCCCTGCCCCAAGCCCGAAGCGGTGAAATTCGTGACGATGCCCGACCATCCAGCTTCCCCACCGAGCGCAAAGCCGGGAAAGATTTGTTCGCCTGTTCTTGGATTCGAAGGTCCGGCGTAAATTTTTCTCAGCGCGTCAAGTTGCGGCTGAGTGAGGCATTGGTCGGTCTCCTCACCCTGGCAAAGCAGGGTGGCGGGATCGAAAGTGCAGGCTGGCGGATTGGCAATCACGCCGTCGACGAGGCCGTCATCGGCGTCGCAAGCCGCGAGGACGGCGGCATTCATCGCGGGCAGCTTTGAAACTGGTATCGCCGCACCCACGGCGCTGATCGCTTGTGCGTCCCAGACAAATCCTGCATTTGAGTGCGACTGGAAGTTCCACGGCGCCCCGACGACGACTCCGTCGTAGTCTCCCGGATACCGTTGAACTTCGAGCAGACCTTGCCGTCCGCCATTCGAGCAAGAGTTGAAATAGGAATGGCTCGGCGGCCGCCCATAAAAGGCTCTAATCAAGCCTTTGGCGGCGACGGTGACGAGGTGCTTCGAACGATAAAGGTAATCGATGGCCCTTTGAGGATGTCCAATCGCCCACCACATGTCTGATGCCATATGGCCGGTATCCGTCGATGCGGTTGCGTAACCCCTCCGGAGGAGCTCATCCAAGCCGCCATCCAACCCAAGGCGTGTATAGTTAGGCGTGCCGGCATAGCCGCCCTCGCCCGAGGAGAGAAACTTCCGGTTCCAGGTGCGCGTGGGCAGCCATACTTCAAAGTAAATGTTCGAATCGCGCGTAGGCCTGCTGAGGCCTTGGACGCGACAAAAATCAGGAAGGTTCGTGAGGACTTGGCCAGCGGGGGTGGTCAGGGTGCCCGACGTCACTTCGGTGGCGGCGGTCACGGTCGTGTTTCCTTCGAATCGAAGCCGAGTCAGGCGTGCACACGATGTTCGGTGCCCCTCTTGCTCCTCGTTCGCATTGGCGGTTGCAGCCCCCAGCAGCAGGGCAAGCGAACCAAAGATGAGGTAGCGAAAGGATCGGCTCGCGGCCAATGCGGCAGTTACGTGCGGACGGCAGGCGATAGCGCTCATGACCAACCTCCTTTTAGTTAGGGTGCGACCGAGGGAACCCCTCCCTTTGCGATGCGCGGACGCTGTACGCCTAGGGCTTGGATCGGTCAAGCAGCGGTAGTGGCTGGCGTCCTTCGCGATACACTTGCGCTCGGGACGGCCGAGTGCTTGACTCTGTACTCTGCGAGCTAGGTGGGAAACACTTTCCGCAGGAGGACGCTATGAAGCTCTCGCTGGCGATTGTATTGGCAATGGCTTTTGGTTGCGCGACAACGTCTCCACAGCCGACCCGTGTCGCTCAAAATGATAGTACGAGAGAGACGAAGTGCTATTTGATTGGCGAGCTATTGGATTACGGCGTCCATAATCCGGTGCGCGATGAGACTAAGACGCAGGGCCCGAGCAGAGTGGTTTGGCTCAATCCACCGGAGACTACTATCATTCGGACCGAAGAGGGTTTCTTCTACCGGTGCAACGGCAGGTTGTAGTCCGGGCGTCTAGCGTCTAACTCGGCTCGCGGACTTCACTGGCTCACGAGTGGCCTGTCTGAGCAGGTGGGCCCGTTTGATACAGCCGATAACCACCGCTCGAGGCGCCAGCGACTCAGCGCCAATGACGGTAACCGCTGTGGCAAGCGCCGGGAGCTGACCGAGCATGCGCTCACCATCATTTGCACACGCGCTGAATTTCTCGATTGCTTTTGCGCGTAGCTTCGCCCGATTTTCACGGTTGCGCTCGGACCTCGCGAGCTGAGCAAGCTCGAGGCCCTCGCTGCGAAGCTTTCCCGGACCGGCCGCAAATTCCAAACGCTTCTTGGCGAGCTCGATCTCGGCGTGGGATTGATCGAGGAAACCTCGCAACCTGCGGACATACGCGGCGTAGCTCTGGTCTTTGGGTTCCAGGTCCCTCCCGTGATCGATTGCATCCTTGAGCGCGCCCGCAGTTTCCGCGGCTCGATCGATCTCGGCTCGTACAACGTCCGGCTTTTTCAGTGCCGCGCTGGCAGGGGTAAATTCCGCGAAGGCTTTTTCAATCTCGACCCGGCGCGCGTCGACCGCAATCGCCAGATCGCGGGCTTCGCGCTTTTTCTTCACCTCCGGCAGCTTTCTGAAATCCGCTGCCAGGCGTTCCCGGATCTGCTGCCGCTCCGGATAGTAGCCAACATCCGGGTCGGACATTGCCTGCTCTGCTTGTTTGAGCGCGCGCTCAGCCGGCGCCGGCTCTAGCTCCGCCATCTGCCTTTCTGCCTCGTCGAGAAGCTTCTCGGCTTCCGTGGCGCGGCGCTCCGCATTGACCAGCCGGGCCTTCAGCGTGGGCGAGGCGCAGCTCGGCAGAAGTAGCAATCCAAGCCACACAAAGTGGCGCCGATTCCAAGCCATGTTCGGTAAGACTATCGCGTTCTGCCGATAGATGACTCGGCGCTGGCGATCATCGACGGCAGGCTCGACCTCGATTCCAGCCGAGGTGTGGGCGACAGGCGCACGCGCGCCTAGGCTGTCGTGACGTCAAGAGAGAACTCTGCTTGACTTCGCACTTCTTCGTCCTTTTGAAAACTTTCCGCAACATCGCTGGGCGATTTGATCAAACTTCGAACCGAGATGGGCCGGAACGATTCGGAATGCAGCAGAAACGCTCGAAACGGCTGAGGCATGATCTGCAGGAGTAGCATTGTGGTGTGCGCTGCGCTGTTCTCGACCGCATGCGCCAGCTCACCGCAGCGGCCAGCGGCCGGGGCAACGCCGCCTGAGCCGCCTTTACCGCGCTCGTCGATTGCAGCGGTGCTCCAACACAAGGGCGAGCTTCAGCTCAGCGAGGAGCAAGTTCGCCGTTTGCAGGACCTCAATGACCAGCTGGAGCGCCAAAATGCAGCGCTCCGGCAAGAAGCGGACAAGAAGAAAGCGGGTGGTCAACCCCCAAGCAACGCACTCCAGCCCGGGATGGGCGGTCGATCCCGAGGCGGGATGGGAGGGCACGCGACGGGGGGCAAGCGAGGCGCGCCATCGAATGCGAATGGTCCAATGTCCGCAGAAGAGCGGATGGACGATAACGATACCAATGCTTACCTCGAGGCAGAGAAAGTCTTCAGCGAATCGCAGCGTCCGCGAGCGCTGGAAATTGCTTCTCGCTTTCGGGAGGAGAGCTGGGATCGCCGCCACCGCAAACAACCGGACCGCTGAGCAGAGGCGTCAAGTGGTGCGATCCCATTCTCGCGACTTCGCATGCAGAGCTGGACCACCAGCTGCTCCAGCCCACCCACGGCTGTCCTCCGCCTGCTGGTGCGACGGCCGCCATGGAACGCGACGCAATTTAATCAGTCGCCATTGCAGCGGCCGAACGACGGGGTCGGGGCGACCGGGGCAGGCAGCTTTGAGCGTTACCTATAGTAGATGCGAACGATGGATGATTGATCCGGCTGGCCGTTGCAACCGTCGAAAACGGTCTGGAAATTGTATGACTGGGCAAACGTGAACTGCGCTCCGGCGACCATGTCTTGGCTGTTGAAGATGAAGCTGGTGTTGGGTCCCATGCCGGTCCAAAGCATCTGTGGAAACGCGTTCGGGTTCACCGGAGTGACGCCGATGCTCGCCGCGGTCGACGATAGACTTATCCAGCCGTTTTGAGTCCCGCTCGTAATCCACTGATAAACGAGATCGTTGATCAGGAATTTGACCATCGCGCCGCCGCAAGAGACGGCAACTTCGGTGTTCACCGGGTCAATGGAGGCCGGGGCGCGTCTGAGACATCTATTGGAGGGATCTGTGCAGATGGCGCCGTAGGCGCCGACATCGAAGTGATCGAACACGTTGCTCGAGCCGTTGATACCTGAAAACACCGCTGTCCAACCGCCGCCGTCGGTATTCATGTCGCAAAATGCGAGGTACAAGGTGCCGTCAGAGCGCTGCAGCCAGTAGGTGCCGCTCAAGTGGACGCCCGTGAGGGTGAGTACATCTTTACAACTGGGTCGGGCGCTCGGAGGTGTATTCAGAGCGACGAACGCGGATCCCGACGGTCCGGGGATTCCTTGGGGACCGGCGGGGCCTTGTGGGCCGACCGCTCCCGCGGGTCCTTGCGCTCCCGGCGGTCCGGCAGGTCCTTGAGCTCCGTCTGGCCCGACGGGTCCGGGCGGTCCAACCACTCCTTGAGGACCCGTCTGTCCCGGCGGTCCGGCAGGTCCTTGAGCTCCAACTGGCCCCACGGGCCCAGACGGTCCAATCGCTCCTTGGGGGCCTGGTTGTCCCGGCGGTCCCGCAGGGCCCACAGGTCCAGTGGCTCCAATGGGTCCGGCAGGTCCCTGAGGTCCGATCGGGCCAGCTGCTCCCGGCGGGCCGGCAGGGCCCTGAGCTCCGGTTGGCCCGACGGGCCCCGGCGGACCAATCGCTCCTTGAGGGCCCGTTTGTCCGGGCGGTCCCGCAGGGCCCGCAGGTCCGGTGGCTCCACTGGGTCCGGCAGGTCCCTGAGGTCCGATCGGGCCAGGTGCTCCCGGCGGGCCGGCAGGGCCCTGCGCTCCAGCGGGGCCTTGGGAGCCAACACCTCCGATGCTCACGTCGAAGATCGCCTCCGCGCCGTTGTGCCTCACCAGGACGAGCCGGTAGGTCGCCGCCGAGATGCCCAAGGGCAGCGTCGCGACGACATCGGTCGGCGATGAGGATTCAACGACGAGGTTCGTCCCGCCCAGCACGACAACCGGAGCCTTGATGCCCAGGTTGCGCCCATGAATGAAAAGCCACGTAAGCGTGGCGTCGGCATCCGCGCGCTCAATCTCGATCTTTGAGTCGTCGTCATCTCGGTCAACGTCTCTGTTTCCATGGCTCGCGCTACTGGCCGCAGCGACGTTTCCGGCAAGCAGGACTGCCAACAGGCAGACGCCTGCCGTACTCCACGTTGTATTCAATGCCCCACCTCGTCGACTGATGCTGCTCATTCGCCACACCTCCAACGTGGGGCTTGCGACCTTCAAGGGCCACACGTCCAGGCCTACGCGCATGTATGCGAGTCAAAGCAGCTGCCGTGCCTACGGCATCCTCTTGAAATGTCTCGCCGCGACTGAGTGTGGGTGTATCAACCTTGTGTATTGAAAGCGCAGAAACAAGCCAATCAACAAGGAATGTCTGCGTTTGGCTATGATTCAATTTCGACGTGCAACGAACAAATGTGAAACATCGTCCCTCGGAGAACCGAGCCGATCGCGAACCCCGGCTTCCGCTGTACGTGAGAGTTGTCACCCGGCCCAGCTACGGCGAATGCTGGTCGCTCAATCTCAGCTCGGGCGGGATGGCGTTGGCGGTGGCAGCACCATCGGGGGATCCTCCTCGCGAGGAAACCTCGATCGACGTGGAATTTCTCCTCCCGGGGAACGACTCACCCCTGCGCATGCGGGGCCGCGTCAAATGGGTTGACCAGAACGCCGCACACTTACGCAGCCCGCACCGGTTCGCCTTCGGAATCTGCTTCACCGACGTCCGGCCGAACGACCGGGCGGTGCTGCGGCGATACCTGGTGGATTATCGCCCGCGCGTTGCGCTGGTCTATCCCTCGCTGGCGGAGAGCAATCTTTGCAAAAGGGTCCTCGAGCCGGACGTGGACGTCCACGCGGCTTCATCCGAAGAAGAGCTCAGCCAGCTGCTGAGCCGAGGTGACGTGTATGTAGTGCTCGTCTTTGGAGAAGACGAGACGGGTGCGCTGGAGGTGGTCGATAGAATCGTCGGTCAAGAGGCGGGGGGCAATCCGCAAAGCGAAATGGCTACGCTCGGCCATACTCCGCGGGTTGTCTATTGTGCCAAGGCGGATGCAACGAGCCTAGTGCGCCTGCACAATGAAGGGAAACTGTACCAGTCGCTTGCACCGCCTGTGGATCCGCATTGGCTCAGGTTGGCAGTGAAACGCGCATGCGAGGATTACGCAATTCGCAGCGAGCTGCGGCGCCTGCGAGTCGAGCTCGAGCGCTCCTTCTTTCGAGGGCACGCCAGGGCCAACGCCGCGCATCTGGCTCAAGTTGTTCCGCTGGCGGAGATAATTTTTGAAAGCCAGGCGATGCGCGCAGTGTTTGAACTGATTCAAACCGTGGCCCCACACCGGGTGCACGTGCTGCTTCAAGGAGAGACGGGAACGGGCAAGGAGCTGGTGGCGCGCTCGTTGCACACCCTCTCCACGCGCGCCGATGGCCCGTTCGTGGCGATCGACTGCGGCGTCCTTACTGAGACGCTGCTGGAAAGCGAGCTGTTCGGGCACGTGGAGGGCGCTTTCACCGGAGCGACCGCCGACCGCCCCGGGCTTTTTCAGATTGCGGCAGGGGGCACTCTCTTCCTCGATGAGATTGAAAACACCACGCCTGCCCTACAAGCCAAGCTCTTGCGGGTGATCGATACCAGCGAGATGCGCCCCGTCGGTGGCACCAAAATTCACCGAGTGGACGTCCGGCTGGTGGCGGCGAGCAATCGCGACCTCCGCGCCGAAGTAGACGCCGGCAGATTCCGCGCCGATCTCTTTTATCGTCTGAATACATTTCCAATTGACTTACCTCCGCTGAGGCAGCGGCGTGAAGACGTGGTGCCTTTGGCGCGTTATTTCGTCCGGCGATTCGCCGAGTCGATGGAGCGCACGCCCGGGCCGCTGACGGCCGAGGCGGAGGCGGCGTTAACCGCGTACGATTGGCCGGGCAACGTTCGCGAGCTGCGCAACACCGTCGAGCGAGCGGTTCTCTTGACCGGACCCGGGGAGCCGATCGGCGTCGCGGTGCTGCCGAAGCAGGTGCTCAAAGCGCCTGTGACGTCCCTCAGCGGGACATTCTTGAGAAGACGGGTGGCGGAATTCGAGCGCGAATTGATTGAAGCAGCGCTGAATCGCCACGGCGGAGTTGTGCGCAAGGCGGCCCTCGAGCTTGGAATGAGCCCGGTAACGCTTGGACGTAGAGTGAGACATCACCGGCTGAAAGCCTCTTGAGGCTTTGGCCCGCGACTCCTGACATTCGAGTGCTCGGCTCGACGACGAAGCTTGCGTTTCGGCAGCGCCGGCGCGTAGAAACGTCGAACAAGATTTCCCGTGTTCATCGGTCACCACGCAGTTGGTTTCGCCTCGAAGCGCTTTGCGCCCCGGACGTCACTCGGCCTGTTGATGGCGGCGCCGCTGCTGCTCGATTTGCTATGGCCAATCTTTTTGCTGCTGGGCATCGAACACGCGCGCATCGAGCGGGACAATCCGCCCTTTCTTCGGATCGATCTTTACGACTATCCATGGTCTCACAGCTTGTTAATGACCGTGGTTTGGTCGGTGCTGTTTGGAGGAGGCTATTGGCTGGCCACGAAGTACAGGCCCGGTGGAATCGTCATCGGCCTTGGTGTCTTCAGCCACTGGGTGCTTGACTTCATCGTCCACCGCCCGGATTTGCCGCTGTATCCTGGCGGGCCCAAGGTAGGGCTCGGACTTTGGAGCTCGACGGGTGGAACGATTGCCATTGAGAGCGCGCTATTCCTCGCCGGTCTAGGCATTTACGTCAATGCGACCCGAGCCCGCGATCGTATCGGCATCATCGCCTTTTGGACCTTCGTTGCACTCATTCTTTTTTTCTATGTTTCGAGCATTTTCGGTCCGCCGCCGCCCGATTGGAAAGCCGTCGCTTGGGTTGGCACCGCGAGCTGGTTGTTAATCCTCTGGGTACACTGGTTCGATCGGCACCGAGGCCCGCGGCGGGTGGCGAGCGCGTAGCCGATGCCTCGAAGAGGCGCCGAGAGGTATTGGTTCCTCCCTCGCTCCGAGCTTGGAACGGTTGACGTCCGATCGACCTTGACTCTGGAATGCATTCCAGGTTGGAAACTGCGCGAAGTGACGGCAGAGACTCGAAATGGCCTGATGCGCATCGGCGAGCTGGCTCGGCGGACAGGCGTAAGCCCTGACTTGCTCAGGTACTACGAACGCAGGGGTCTACTGCCCAAGAGCTCTCGAACGTCCGGCGGATATCGCGAATATCCGGCATCGATTGTGAAGAGGGTTCAAGCCATTCGGACAGCAGTCGCGCTCGGATTTGCGCTCGACGAATTGGCGCAAATATTCAAGATGCGAGATCACGGTGGAGCCCCTTGTCGCCTGGTACGGGCGCTCGCCGGAAAAAAGCTGGAGGCCATCGACGAGCGTCTCAAAGAGCTGACCCGCCAACGGAAGCTCTTAGCATCTGTGCTGCTGGATTGGGACGACCTACTCGCGAAGGCTGCGCCCGGAGCGCGCGCCGGATTGCTCGATGCTCTGGCCGCGAATGAACCCCTTCCTGTTCCTTCCACCCCTCGACCTCTCAGGGAGCGTTTCGGGCGCCGAACGATACAAAGGAGATGAAATGGAACTGAGCTCGTTTGCGCTGATTGTTTTGTTGGTCGGAGCGGCGATGAATGCAGTTGAGAGAACCGGCGATATGTCGGGATGTCCCCTGCACCAGCAGCACTCGGTTGAGGTGACCGCAGGGAAGTCAGAAAGAGAAAACGCTCACTTGGCCGGCGTGACCGAGCGCGGCGACCAGGCAATGGGTTTTTCCCATCAAAAGGCAGTGCATCACTTTGGACTCACTCGGAATGGAGGATTTATCTTGGCCGAGGCCAGCGATGCCGCTGACACAGCCACGACACAGTCAATCCGGCAACATTTTCAACACATCGCCAAAGCGTTTTCATCTGGAGATTTCGAGCTGCCGATGTTCATCCACGCCAAATCACCGCCCGGAGTTTCGAGTATGAAAAAGCTCAAGGCGCTCATTCAGTACCGGTTCGAGGAAACGGATCTCGGCGGCCGCGTCGTCATCGCCACGGCAAGTCCAAAGGCATTGCGAGCGGTTCATCAGTTCCTGCGTTTTCAAATAGAAGATCACGGAACTGGGGACAGCATTGCGGTCTCGGACTGAGCCCCGCAACACCGGCGACGGTGAGGTGCAGCGATGACTGGATCTGAGAAATGCAGTTGGCAGAGGCAGGCCTCGCCGATCGCTCAGGCTCTTTGCACCAGTTACGGCTCAGAGGGGACGGCCAGTTGACGTGGCGCCTACCCAGCGCTCTTGCAGCCCGCGCCCAACTCGGTTCCCGCGACAGTCTGGGAATCTGTCCCGTCCAAAAACTGGCTTCGACTTCCAGATCGACCCGCTTGGGAATCTGTACCGTTCCATAGCCAGTTCCGAATTACAGATGGACGATAGTCCGAAATGGCAGACGAACTAGGTCGTGCTCCTGAGAGAGTTTAAGAGAGCGCGCATAGGAGTAAACACATTAGATTTAACATCTCGCAGACGATTTCTGAATTGTTTCAGCAGCTTGCGAAATATTTGTTAAGCTTGAAAGCCTTTATCACTGTGCGGGGCCTACGAACGGGCTCGGTGGCATGGCCGTCGCAACGTGCGACGGGATGAGGGATATCAAGCACGTCTTTGAGGCGCTGTTCGCTAGATGGCCTGGCGGATTTCGAAACAAGCATCTGGCGCAAGCGCTCGGCGTCTCGCGCGCACGAGCCAGCCAACTCTTGGCATCTCGCGTCTTATCTGGCGAGCTTGCGACGGTTGACGAAGGCCGTCGCAAGTACGTCCGTGGACGGGACAGCGGGACGTCGGGCGGTGTGGCACGGGGGGCATTGGCGCACAGCCTGTGGAAGTCCATTGCGAGGGATTGCGCTTGTCTGGCCTACGTAGCATTCAGCAGTCTTGGATTGTCGCAGCTGCGGACTCGCCAACAGGTCCGAGCTGCGTTGCGCGGCATCGAGTATCCCCGCTGCTTCCTGGTCGCGGATTTCGAAGGAGTTCACGCCATTTCGAGAGTCGCTTGCAGAGAACTATTTGTCGGAGTCTCGGAGCACTCAGGGATTTTGGTCCAGCCAATCAACCTGGAACCGATGCTTGCCCGTAAAATCCTGAGCGTCGTGCGTCTCTACGAGTGACACACAGGATCCGGATCATGACTTGTGGGGCATTTCGCCAAAAAGTTGACATCGAATCTGTTTTATTGTCGAGCCCGCGCCGTCCCTTGCGATCTCCGCCAAGGTTGCTCACCTCGGATGATTCGCATTTTACTAAGCACTCGCCAGGAGGTGGGAGCGTCTCCTTCAATGCTTTTGCCGCGAAGCTTCGTAGATCAACGAGCCGCCCCTGATCGCGTATCGCACGTCGGCAAATGCGCGAACGTCGCGCGACGGGTCCCTGTTCAAGGCAACCAGATCTGCGGCGAGACCGGGGGCAATGCGCCCGCGTATGCCCGATTCGGCAAATCGCTCGCTCGGAGCCGTAGTGAGCGAGGCGAGGATCTGGCGGAAGGTCATTCCCGCCTCCGCCATCAGCGCATACTCGTCGCTGGGATCGTACTCGTCCATCCCACCGACATCCGTCCCAAACAAGATCTCGCCTCCTGAAGCGAGCCATGCTCGCAGCTGGCCGACGGCGGTCTGGGTCAGCGAATCGGCCAAGGAAATGCGGTCGTGGCGCAACAAATATTTCCACAGCTTCAAAGTCGGTATGACGGCGACTTTCGCTTGCCGCATCGCTGCCAAAACAGCTTCGTCCCACGGACCCGACTGGGGAGTGGTGTGGGCCACGATATCCACGCCCCCGGCCAGCGCCGCGAGTAGACCGTCGCGGCTCGTCGGATGAACGAACGCGGGCTTGTTCCTCCGATGGGCCTCGGCGGCGGCGGCTCGAATCGCTTCGCCGGGAAGAATCGCAGACGGCTGAGATGGGGAAGCTGCGAAGAGCTTCAGGCCGTCCGTACCACTGTCGAGGACCTTCCTCGAGGCGGCAAGCGCTCCGGCGGCATCGCTGACTTCCAGCGGCGGCACGTGCATAAACCCGAGCGCTTTGAGAATCGTCTCGGGTGGCAGCCAGCCCGGCCCCATCAAAACCTCGCCCGTCGAGCGGATTCTCGGACCTGCGATCTCACCTGACTCGATGCGATCTCGGATCCGCCGCGTGTTTTCCCAAAGCGAGCCGGTATCGAACACGCTGGTGAAACCGAATCGCGTGAGCATGGCTCTTAGCTGGGCGGCGAGCTCGGGCCCCGGAATGTTCACGGCGTCGGCCCATTTTCGTTCAAAAAAATGAACGTGGCTGTTCCAGAATCCGGCGACGAGGGTGAGCCCGGTACAATCCAATATCTCAGCGCCGCCGGGCGCGCGGAAAGAATCCTCCCCCCCGACCGCGGCGATCTTGCCGTCGCGGATAACGACAACGCCGTTCGCGATTGGGCTTTCAGCCGGTCCAGCGTAAATCGTCCCACCTGTCAGAACGAGCTCGGCGTCTTTCACCAGGGGCTAAATACAACTCTTCCGATTCGATCGCGAACCAGCAGTGCGGCGCTACATTCCCCAGTACACGCCGTCCGCAGGCGGCCAGGCTCTACTGTCGTCGCGCTGTTGGCTTTGAGACGCGCCGTGCTCGAAGGTGCTGCGCGAGCCTGCCGGATTCAACTGCGCGCCTGGTGGGGAAGCTCGGCGGGTGCGAAACGCGACCAGCGCGCTCGTGAAGACAGACGCCAAACTTGTGAATGCGGAAATGACTCGCAGCTTCGCCATGGTCGGTTCCTTTCGTGCCCTTTCAAGGCATGTCGTCGGCCCTACTCATGAGATCGGAAAGCGATGGAAAAAGACGACAAGGGTCACCGGCGTTCACTGACGGCATAGCGAAGGCCGTGCCGCTTTACGGCCGACAGCGCAACCGCGTAGAGAGATCAGCCCTTGGCCGCCTCTTCGGGAGGTCGAACCTGGGCGAACATCGTCAAGAGCAAAATGTCATATGCGCCTTTGAGAACGCCGGCGAGAAGCAGCGGCCATCCGAATGTCGTCAGCCCCAGCAGATAGCCGGCCAAGAGAGGACTGGCGGAAGCGGCCAGGCTGCGGGGAACCGCGGTCACGCTCGCGGCGGCCGGACGCTCCGCCGGCGACACGACAGCCATCACGTACGAAGTTCGGGTGGGGACGTCCATCTGCGAAAGCGCGCTGCGAGCGAGCAACAAGCCCAGGGCCAACGGCAGACTGGGCATCAGAGGTACAAGGACGAGCAATATGTTCGAGGGCAGGTGCGTGAAGACCATCGTCCGAATCAAGCCATAGCGCCGAGCGATGGAAGCGGCGGCCAGATACGAGAGGCCCGAAAGGATTCCGGTCCAAAAGAAAATACTGCCCGTGGCTTCAAGGGAGAGATGGAAGCGATTGAACAACCACAAGGCGAGCAGCGATTGCACGATGAATCCACCGCCGAATGCATCGATGCTAAAGAGCGCGGCAAGCGCGTAGACCCGCCGTCTTGATTTGCCAAGCGCAGACGAGGCTTCGTTGCCGGGCAGCTCGACCGCCGAAGAGAGCGTGCGATAGAGAAAACAGGCGACAATTCCCAGAGCGCCGTAGAGCAGAAACATTGCCTCCATCGCCCCGAGCTCGATGGATGGACGGTGCGCCGCGACCAAGGCGGGAATCGCGGAGCTGAGCGCTCCGGCTGCTCCGGCCAATGAGGCGACGAAGCTGTAGCGAGCGAACAAGCTTGTCCGCTGCTGGTCCGGGACCGTCTGAGGAAGCAGCGACTGTTCCAGCGGCAGAATCACGCTCACGTCGCCCGCGGAGGGGTTCAAGGTTCCCACGAACGCGATCACCATCAAGGGCCAAAACTGGTGAACGAATGCGAAACCGACGCCGGTCAGCGCCATCAGTATCGTCGCTTGGACGAGCAACCGCCGGCGCGAGAAGCGGTGCGCCACCATCCCAACCAGCAGCGTGAGCGCCGCTGAGCCGGCCAGCGTCGCGGTAGCGATGGCCCCCACCTGAAAACCGCTAAAGCCAAGGCGGATCAAGTA
The DNA here is from genome assembly GCA_035262305.1 of Myxococcaceae bacterium. GTDB lineage: Bacteria > Myxococcota > Myxococcia > Myxococcales > Myxococcaceae > DATFTC01. The sequence goes on from DATFTC010000185.1 coordinate 19,557, forward strand.
GGCCGGCAGCAGGACGCTGACGAAGCCATCGGCAAAGGCTCGGAGCGACCGCGCTGTCAGAAGCGTGCTCGCGTCGCGCGTAGCGCCCGACGGGAGCAGCGTCACTCGTCTCGCGGTGAGTTGATTGGACGCGCTCACGTTCAGTTTGAGGCAATTGAATCTTTGACGACATGTGGTATCACAACTGAATCAGAGGACGCAAATAGCCGCGAAGGCCGGAGCCACCGATGAAGCGCGCAGAGTCGAGCAGGCTGCTGTTGATCAGCAACTCCATGCAACACGGCCGAGGCTTCCTGGATCACGTCGAGCCAGAAATGCGCGACTTCCTCCCGCCCACTGAAGGAATTCTCTTCATACCCTTCGCGCTGTTCGAGCGCGACGCCTATGCGGCGAAGGTCGCTGCTCGGTTGAAGGCGATGGGCTACGAGGTTCAGTCGATCCATCGCGCGAGCGATCCGTTGCGCGCACTGCAAAGTGCGGGGGCTGTCTTCGTCGGAGGTGGAAACACCTTTCGCCTTCTCAAGAATCTTCAAGAGTCCGGAGTGATGCCGGCGGTGCGCAAGCGAGTTGTCGAAGGCATGCCTTATATCGGCTCGAGCGCGGGCGCGATTGTGGCATGCCCCACCCTGAAGACAACCAAGGACATGCCCGTGGTGGAGCCGAGCTCGTTCGAGGCGCTGGGTCTGGTCGACTTCCAGATCAGCCCCCACTACCTCGACCCAGATCCTGCCTCGACTCACATGGGAGAAACACAGGAAGAGCGCATTCAGCAATTCCTCGAAGAGAACGAGCAGACCGTCGTCGGCCTTCGCGAGGGCTCTTTCCTTCGAATCGAGCGTGGTTCCATAGTTCTCAAGGGCTCGAGCGGCGCGCGCATCTTTCGACGGTGTGAGGCGCCGATCGAGGTCAAGCCCGGCGCCGAGCTGCGCGAGCTGCTGTCCGCCCCGAGCCAAGGACGCCGGCCATGAAGCGCGAGCGAACGCTCTTGCTGACTCGAGCGGAGGTAGCCTCGCTGTTGAGCTTGGACCAGTGCATCGCCGCGGTGGAGCATGCCTTCAAACTGCATGGCGAGGGGAAACTGAAACCACCGGGTGTGCTCTCGCTTCTCACCGACGGCGGCGGCTTCCACATCAAAGCCGCGCTCTTTCCCGGACCCAGGAGCTACTTCGCAGCAAAGCTCAACGGAAATTTCTTCCACAACGCTGTGCGGTTCAATCTGCCGAGCATTCAAGGTCTGATTCTACTCTGCGACGCCGAGCACGGTTCTCCGCTGGCGGTGATGGACTCGATCGAGATCACCATCCTGCGGACGGGCGCGGCGACTGCGGTAGCGGCCAAGCGACTCGCTCGCGCCGATTCGAAAGTGGCGACCATTTGCGGCTGTGGCAATCAGGGTCGAATCCAACTCCAGGCCCTCAGCCGCGTGCTGCCGCTGCAGCAAGTGTTTGCCTTTGATCTCGACGGCGCTCGCGCCCAACGCTTTTCGCAGGAGCTGTCCACGGAGTTGAAATTTGACATCACCGCGACGCGCGACTTGGCTGATGCAGTGTCTAAAAGCGACGTTTGCGTGACGTGTACGCCCTCGCGCGAGCCATTTCTCAAGCGTGAACACATCCACGCCGGGCTGTTCGTGGCGGCGGTGGGGGCGGACAGTCCAGACAAACAGGAACTGGAGCCCGCCATCCTCGGCGCCAGCAAGGTGGTCGTCGATATTCTCGAGCAGTGCGCGGAAATGGGCGAGCTGAACCACGCGCTCAAGTCAGACGCGATCCGGCGGGAGCAGGTCCACGCGCAGCTCGGGGAAATCGTCGCCGAGCGAAAAGCGGGGCGCGCTTCCCTCGACGAGGTTTTTGTATTCGACAGCACCGGGACTGCTCTGCAAGACGCCGCTGCGGCCGCCGTCGTCTATGAACGCGCCTTGCGTGAAGGCAAAGGAGTTTCGTTGGACTTTGCCGGCTGACCGGGCTGCTCATTAAGACTGTTGCCAAGTAATCAGTTCACCTGATTCGAGTCGGCGCGGGGAAAGAAGACCGAAACGTCGCCCGCGCTGGTACGTTCCGTGATTGGAACTACTCACTAAGAGCGTGCGCCGGGCGCGGCCGCGGACAGCGCCTTGCCCACTATTTCGCCGGAGCGTATAGGTGCGCCCTTCTCTAAAGGGAGGTGCTCGTCATGGGTAGACAACTGTCGATTCTACGCACCGCTGCGTTCGCCGCTCTCTGCATGAGCACTGTCGTCATCGCGCGCGATGATGACAGCAGCCACCACGTCTCGCGCGCAACCGTCGCTGCACGCCAGAAGATATTTGGAAAAAACAATGTCGATGCAAGGACTGGCCGCGTTCGCAACGACAAGGTGATCTTCTCGTGGATTACCAACGCCTCGTTCGCGGCGTCGATAAAGGGACGTGTCGTTCTCCTCGATACGTTCGTCACCCGGCTGGAGGTGGAGGCTGGCCGCACGCCGCTGGTAATCCAAGATCTCGTCGACCTGCGGCCGGAGGCGCTCTTCGTCGGGCATGGTCACTTCGATCACGCCGACAACGCGGCATATATCTCGAACCTGACCGGGGCCACGATCTACGCTTCGCCCGAGACGTGCGAGAACATGCAGCTCGACGCGGCCCGAATCTTCGGCGAGGGGACCACGGTGCCCTGCGTCTCGATGACCTCCAGCGGATCGATTCCCGGCTCCGAGATCATCACCATTCATCAGCTCGAACCGGTGGCCACCATCAAGGCATTCAAGCACCTCCACTCAACCAATACCGTTCCGCAGGATCCAACTTTCCCTGCAGTGGTGATCAACAGCCCCGTTGATGGACAGTGCGAGACGCCGTGCAACTTGGCCGACCCGCGCGATGCAAGCATGTTCCCCCGGGGCACTCCTCTTTCCGACGTGCTGGACATCTCCACCTCGCGCACCGGCCAGGGAGGACCCATCAGCATCTTCTACCAGTTCAAGCTCCACGGCGATAATCAGTTCACCTTTGCCTGGCACAACACCACTGGCGCCTTGAGGGAGGGCTGCGCGCTGCCCAACAATCTTCCTGACGGCACACCCAGCCAGCCTGGGCAAGACACCCAGGGCTGCTTCGGTCCCGAAGTGGGCCAGCAGCTGGCCGCAGTGATGGGATCGCTGGGGCCGACGGACGTGGAGATCGGTTCGGTCGTCAGCCTGGGATTTGGAATCAATGGCGAGCGCGACATCGTCACTTACAACCAGGCCATCGCGCCGAAAGTTTTCATTCCAAACCACACCACAGCCGTCGCCGTGGAAAGCTCATCGCTCGAGTGGAAGGTCGGCTATCTGAGAGTGCAGGATGCGATGAGCATCCCGCTCGACCAGCGACCCGAGCTGATCTGGCTGGTGGATCCAAACGACTACCTGCGGCCGCTGGTATTCGATCCGAGGGACGACCGCTGGCGTAAGCACGGCGGCCATCACGACGATTGATGGCCGAGTAGCGCTCTATCGACCGTCGAGCCCAACGACACTAGTGGGCAATCCGCCAACTTGCTGCAGAGGCGTCAAGCCGCCATCATCCCCGACCTGGAAAGCGGAAATGGTCCCGTTTCCGCTTCCGAGGGCGTAGAGAAACGAGCTGTCGGCCGATAACGCCAGGTCGGTGGGATTGCTTCCCTCTCCCGTAGAGGCCGTGACGCCATCCGCGTTGAGCAGCGACAGCGTGCCGCAGCTTGAGACGAGGTATCCGGAAATGGTGCCGCTGCCGGTGTTGGTGGTGTACGCGAACCGCCCGCTGCGCGTGACGGATATCCAGCAAGCCGCGGTCTGGTGATCTGCTACTGATACGCTGATGGGCTGGACTTCGTCCTCCAGCTGGTAAGAAGAAACTGCGCTTTCGCCGTCCCGCCCTCCAAATGCTTCTGAGACAATGAGCAGGCCGCGGCGGGTGAAGGAAAATCCAAATGGCGTCTCGCCATTCGAGGGCACTTGGGTGGCTTCGCTTACCGACCCATCCTCACCAACTGAGTACAAATCGAGCAGGCCGGTGTTCTTCTCGGTCACCACCAGCGATTGGCCGTCCGGAGAAAACGATATCTGCGCTGGGCCGGCATTCGGTCCGCTCAAGGATCGAACAGCGTCCGGGAGAGGCCGGAGTGCGCCCGAGCTGGTTGCGGTGAAGCCGGCGATGTTTCCCTTTCCACCGGCATTGAGTACGAAGACGAGGTTGCGATGGCTCGCGACGCTGATCGGCATCGTCCCACCGGAGGAAGACCGGTGGGCGAGCCTCAGCTCCGTCCCGCGCACCGAGAAGACAGAAATGTCATTGCTTCCAGCGTTGACGGCGAAGAGCCAGCCCCCGTTTCGCGATAGCGCGATCGCACCTTGCGAGCCCAGACCTGAACCCGTGCCCCTGCCCCCTGTCGCAAATCTTCTCGGGTGCGAGAGCGTCCCGCGCGCCGACCGGTCGAAGGCGACAACCGCGTTGGCCTGCGCTTCATTCGTCAGCGTATAGATCGCGCCTCCGCGCGAATGCTCTCGGTCGTCACTCTCTCGGTCCTCGGTCGCGTACGCCGTGCCGCTGCCGATTTGACACAGAATTGCAGCCGCCACAGTCGACATCGCCACTTGGAACCAACTCGTCGCTTGAGCTGTCATCGATGATCCTCCCTATGAATTGGGTTGCCGAAACGCACAGCGCATGGTTTCGCTGCGTATTCGCCTGGCGCATCCGGAAGGTTACGGGCGCCCCGAGCTCATCGAGGGCGACCCGCGCTGTCGCGTCTAGGTGTCCATTGGGTAACGTTTCTTGTCGCGCCAGCGAATTTGCGAAGGCGATGTTCGAGTGTGACACCCAACCGCCCCCATCCGCGTATTGGCGGAATATGGCGGCAACAGCCCTGGAGAATGCGACAGACGAGTCTTTGATGATCGCCTACGCTGAGGGAGACGCGCAGGCATTCCGCTTGTTGTTCGCGCGTTTGGCTCCGCGAATCCATGCCTTCTTTCGGCGGTCGTTGGGCGACGCGGCCGCCGCCGATGACTTGCTGCAGGCCACCTTTCTGAGGATTCATAGAAGCCGAGATCGCTACCGTTCAGAATTTCCTGTCCGGGTATGGGTGTTCACGATCGCGGCGAGAGCGCGGCTCGACGAATTCCGGCGACGCTATCGATTGCCGGAGGAAGCCGGCGAGAAGGAGTTGGAGAAGGTTGCGAACGCCGGTTGCGACGAACGCGGATCTCAGATGGATGCCGGTGAGGGAAAAGAGCTCGCCGGCCGGGTGCGCGCAGCCGTCGACCAATTGCCGGAGACCCAGCGCGTGGTGGTCCATCTCAACCGGTTCGAAGGGCTGACATTCGTCCAGATTGCCCACGTGCTCGGCACCACCGAAGGCGCCGTCAAGCTGCGCGCGTTTCGAGCGTACGAGAGGCTGCGTCAGCTTTTACGCGAGTGCTCTCGCGAGGAGGCGGCCCAATGAGCCGGTGCGAAGAGATTCAGGCCCGTGCCGCTTACTTGGCCGCGCTGCCGGAAACGGATCCCGAACGCCGGCTCGCCTTGGAGCACGCTCGCGGCTGCGCTGCGTGTGCCGAGGCGCTCGCGGAGGGGGAGCGAACCATCGCGTTGGTCGACGAGCTTGGCCCGCTGCCCATGCCTTCCGAAGCTGCGCTGAAAAGGGCTTCCGAGCCGATCCTCCGAGAGCTCGAGGCCGGACGCGCTCGGCCGGTCGATGCAAGGTTACGCGCGGGAACTGCGCTGCTCTGGGCAAGCTCCATCATCGCTGGCTGGTGCGTTGCTCTCTCGCTAGCGAAGCACCGTGCCGAGGATCGCGCCAGCTGGCTTTGGTCGGCGCTCATTCTGACCGCCTCCTTGTTTGGGATTGGCGGCATCATGCGCTTCGAAGCGCCAGTGACCGCAGCGGCGGTGGTCGTTTCCGGGATCTTCTCGTCTGTCCTGGGGCGAGAGGGCATGCTCTTTCCTGCCATTGGGGTCAAGTGCGTTCTCATCGAGCTCATTGCCGCATCGCTGCCCGTGGCGACGACCGCGTTTCTCGTCGCGAGCCGCCGCGCCATCGGCGGTGCTTGGCGCTTCTCCGCGGCCGCAGCCTTGGGAGCTTTGGCAGGGCAGGCAGCGCTGCATCTAACGTGCCCAGTTTCCGGGGTCAGACCCCACCTTTTGGCGTTCCACACCGGCGGCGTTTTCTTGGCCGCGCTCGTCGGCTTGGCCGTCTCCCAAATTCCGCGACTTCAGTCGAGTCACTAGCCGCGCCCGGAAACGTCGAGGGTCTCCGCGATGCGCGCTCGGATGAGCTTGCGAACGAGGGTCGCCGGCAACGGCTTGTCCGGTTGAAAATGAAGGGCACTCTTCGTCATCTCGTGGCCACTGAGCTGACGCGCGAGAGTCTTCAGCGTCGATCCGCTGAAGGGAAAGTAAGAACATCCCTTCGCCGTCGCGCAGAAACCAGCAACCACCGAGCCACGGAGGCGAAACGCTGGAATCCCGTAGCTGATGCATTCCTCGGTGTCCGGGACGATCTTTCGAATCGCCTTCCGAAGATTCTCGAGTGTCCTGCGCTTCTCCGCGCTCACCGTGGAAAGGTATTCATCGATCGTCGTGGGTTTTCGCGCCATAGGGAGGCGACCCTACCGAACGTTTCCGCAGCGTGCCAAGGACTTGAGCCGGCTCAGTCCAATTCTATTCACCGCAGCTGAGCTCGTGCCGATGCTTCAGCGATCTGCGGGAGCATTTCAGCCGCTGACAGGACACGCCATGACGCGGTAGGAGGAAGCGCCATGGACCGCGAAGCGCTACGCCTAATTGAGCAGCTCGGTCTCGTTCCCCATCCGGAGGGCGGCCACTATCGTGAGTTTTTCCGCTCGACGGTCGTGCTCTCTACTGCCCGCGGCACTCGCAGCGCCTCCACCGGTGTCTGGTTCCTACTCCCGGCGGGCGAGTTCTCGGCGTTCCATCAGGTGCTCGGCGCAGACGAGACCTGGCATCACTGCGGCGGCGACACGCTCTTGCTCCACTTGCTCGACGAGCGCGGGACTCGAACCGTCCGGCTCGGTCCTGATCTCGCTGCCGGCCAACAGCCAGTCTCGGTGGTCCGGGCCGGCGTCCTTCAGGCAGCCGAGACAGCGGGGAAACGATTCTCGCTGTGCGCGTGCATCGTGGCGCCGGGGTTCGAGTTTGCGGACTTCGTGCTGCCGTCGCGAGCCGCTCTATCTGCGCGATATCCGCAAGCGCGCGAGTTGATCGAACGACTTACTCGAGCGTAGCGCGGACGTTGCGCCGGCAACGCTTCGCTCCATTGTCGCGCCGTTTCCGCCGATCGGTCCGAGGTTGATTCCGTCGGGCGCAACGCCGCCGGCGCCTCAAGTGACGCGTCAATCCATGGTCGGAGCCGCCGCGGAGATTTCGACATCAGTCTATTTCGGACAGCCGAGCCGCCTGCGTCAGCAGATACACGCGCTCCGCTATGCTGGCGGTGCGATCAGCTGCAAGGCGGTAATGCTTGATCGCACCCTCGCG
>DATFTC010000186.1:0-4911 GCA_035262305.1 Myxococcaceae bacterium
CGACACTGGGACTTACAATGTTCACCGAGGGATCGCCGCCCGACTCGCCGCGCTGAAAATAGATGGAGACCGTAACGACCTCGGTCCCTCCCGCGGGCGCGGGTACGCTGGCTCGGCTCAACTCTTGAAGCGCGCAGCTCGCGACGAAGGGACTTGCGAGCGTGTAATCCTTCGCGATGGTCGCGGCTGTCACCTGGCCTATGCCATCAGGCCCGGTACCGAGCGTCAGGTCAGCAATGATGCTGCCTTCGAGGTTCGGGTTCTGAGCTAAACCCTTTTTGTAGCACTCAGTGAGGGCGCCGACCGAGGGCTTCAGAGCCTCGCTCACGGCATTCATCTTCCGAATGAATTCCGGCGTTGGATCGGTCGCTGGCCTCGACGCGGACTGGGTGGAGTTCGCGACAAGCGTTTTTCCTGGCGCAGTCTGGGACCATGATTGTCCTGACTTGACATGGACCGGCGCGCCATCGGGGGCTTGTGCTTCCGCCGTTCCCGAGGCGACGAGCAAGGCGACTGAGGCAGTACCGATGACGGCCGGAGGTCCCGACCACCTGGAGAGTCTCATTTGTATGTCCTTTCCCTCTGGCATGGATTGAAGCCTTTGCATCACATGCGCGAAGGCATCCCCAGGTTCCGTCGTGACGGCGGCGAGCCCGTCGATTGCGAATCGCAAGCCATTTGCAAAAACGACGGCCCGGCCATCGACGACAAGCCCACCCGCTTCGAGCGACAGAGCCCCGGCCTTGTCCACCTGCGACCTTGCTCCGCTCAAAAGCAGTATCTTCCCCTGCGCCGCCTTCAGAATGAGCGGCCCGGATGCGCCAGTGTTTCGGGTCGCAAGGAACTGTGTCGAAGAAGGCCCGGCCGCTGAACCAGTTCCTGGTGACATTCGCTCGGCCTTTCGGCCGTAGCCCAATACCATCGCCGTCCCCGCGGCGAGGATCGCGACTCCAGCGGCGATCGCAGCCATCAACCAGACGCTGCGCCCGCGTTGATGCACGACGCGGTGAATCAGCCGGTCGTCGGATTCTGAGCTGACGTCCGGCTCGAGCTCAAACAGAGCTGCGTCTAGGCGGCGGAACTGCTCGAGCGCTCGCGCAACGTCGGGCTTGGCGCGAAGCTCCACCTCGATCTGGCGCCGTTCGCTCTCCGACAGGTCGCCGGCGGCGAATCGAGAGAGACGCTCAAGCTCGTCGAGTGACAACATGCCGTCCTCCTTCACGCTCCTCGAGCGCGTTCGCCAGCTTCGAAACGAGCCGCGCGCGCGCTCGATGGAGCCTCGATTTGACCGTTCCGATCGGAATTCCCTCCGCCTCGGCAATCGCCTCGAGCGGCTGATGGTGAATCTGAGCCAGGACAACGACGCGCCTCTGCTCGTCCGGGAGCTCTGCGATCGCATCTTCCAATCTGCGGCGCAGCTCTCCCTCCTCCAGGGCCCGGTGGATGCATTGCTGATCGGCGATCTGCTTCGCCTGTTCGAGCGGGACGACGTTGAGCTGCGGACGGCGTCGCTGCTCCAAGAGAGCGCGGTGCGCAACCGTGAAAATCCACGTCGACAATCGCGCCGCTCCCGCGACCTCGAACTGCGGAAGGACTCGGAGAACCTTCGCGAACAGTTCCTGGAGCTGATCCTCAGGATCGGCCGGACTGCCCCAGCGGCGCACCAATGCCCGCAAGGGGCCGGCAAAAGCGCGGAGCAGCTCCTCCCGCGCTTGCAAGTTCCCTGCCTTCGCCCTTTCTATCGTTTCGAGGGGTACATCCATTCGGTGCCGAGGTTACTTGGGCGCGACGCTTGATCCCACGCTGGCAGGTTTACATGCGCCGGCTGTGCAAAGGTTCCTTTTGCCGATTCAACTCCAAACCCTGCCGGGTTAGTGTGCCACCGGGATGGAGGCAAGGGTAAGGAGCCCGAGGCGGGGTGCCGAAGCGTTATAGAGGAATACCCTCTGGTCAGAAGACCGGCGAGCCTGCTGCCCCGCCGACGAAACCCATCTTTGTCGTCCTCATCGCTACGATGCTGGGCTTCGGCGGCTCCATCATTTACTCACAGAAGGTCGCGTCCAAGCTCGACGATAATGCGATCAGCATTGCAATGGATGCCTCGCCATCGATCCGGTATCTCTCAATTGCGCGAGGCGAGATCCTTCGGATTGAGCTCGCGGCGGTCTCGGCGATCCAACGCGCCAGCGAAGGGGCTCCAGTCGATCCAAATCCCTTCGATGAGGCGCTCTCGGTGCTTCGGCAGGAGCTCACTGCTTATCGCGAGCTCCCGTTCTATCCAGAGGAGCTCGAGCAATACCCCGAAGCGGAACAGACCCTGCAGTTCCTGAGCATCCAGGTCTCCGATTTCTTGGCCCTTGTGTCACATCACGACCTTCCCGGCGCCACCGACGTTCTGAGAACCCGCCTGTCACCAGCAGCCTTGCGCGCAGACAGCGCGATCGAGCGTCTCATTGCGATCAACACTGAGCAGCAACACCGCCTCGGCATGCAAATCCCGAGGCTTCGAACCCAGGCGGCTCGCATCGGCTATGTCCTCGAAGGGGCCACTGCAATCCTGGGGGTGGTTCTGATGGGCCTGGTGTCGCGCGCGATCGGGCGGTACACGCGGCTCCTCGCCGGGCAGAAGCAATTGATTGAAGAGCACGCCCGCCAGGTCGCCACGTTCCAGTCGAGGCTCGAATCCCTGATTGTCTCGTCGGTCAGTATTGCGGAGACCATCACCACTGCCCGCGACCTGCAAAGCGTCTTCCACATCATCTGCGACGAGGCGCGCTCAGTGGTCAATGCTCAGTTTTGCGCGCTCGGCTGCGGTGACGATCCGGACCGCCCTTTTGATCCTTGGGTCTTTTCCGGGATGCCACCCACTGTGGCGGAAGCCCTCGACAGCCCACCCCGGCCCGTCGGATTGCTCGGTGCGGTGATCGGGGAAGGCCACCCGATCAGGCTCGACGAGCTTGCGAGCCACTCTGAATTCCGAGGGCTACCGCCACATCATCCGCCGATGGGGCCATTCCTCGGCGTTCCGATTGTTCGCGCTGGCCGCAACGTCGCGAATCTGTACCTGGCGCGAAAGCAAGGCGAACCCGCGTTCAGCGAGGACGATGAGCGCGCGGCAGAAATGCTAGCTGCGTACGTGGGGGTCGCGATCGTCAATGCCCGGCTGTACAACCAGGCATTGGCGGCAACTCGCGCGCGTGAAGATTTACTCGCGACGGTCTCCCATGATCTCAAAAACCCACTGAGCACGATCCGAATCTCGACAGAGATGTTGCGCAGAACCGTGGGAACAAGTCGGGCCAGCGACATCGCGACACGAATCAATCGCTCCGTCGAACGCATGACTCGAATGATCGCAGACTTGCAAGACGCCGCGAAGCTCGAGGCCGGCGTCCTCCAGACGGCTCCTCAGCCCGAGGACGCCGCATCACTCGTCAATTCGGCGGCGGAGATATTTCGCATCATCGCTCTGGAGAAGTCGATCCAATTGCTCCCAGTGGGGCCCCCTCACCCACTGTCCGTGCTTTGTGAACGTGAGCTCATCTTGCGCGTCTTCTCGAACGTCATCGACAACGCGATCAAGTTCAGCCCGAGCGGCGGTTCCATCTCCGTCGTGGCCGAAGAGGTGGCGGGGCAAATTCAGTTCTCGGTGATGGACGACGGTCCGGGGATTTCCGCCGAGCACGCGGCGCATGCGTTTGACCGCTACTGGCAGCATAAAGTGGGCGATCGAAGCGGCAGCGGACTGGGACTGTATATTGCCAAGGGCATCGTTGAGGCGCACGGGGGGAGGATCTGGATCAACAGTGCGCCCGGACAGGGCACTGCCGTGCATTTCACTCTTCCTCTGGCTCGGCACAAAGACGATTTCCCGTCTGCGAGCCCGTGATCGCAAAGTGTCTGGACGATCCGGCAATGACCACAAAGGTTCTCTTTCGTCCGGTGGGCTTGAAGGAGGTCGAGTTGATACTCGACGCCAACGCCGAGGCATTCCCGCCTCGAGTACCGGAACAGCCCATCTTCTATCCGGTGCTCAACCGAGCGTACGCCGAACAAATCGCACGCCAGTGGAACACCACGGAGCCGGACTTCGCGGGCTTCACGACTAGCTTCAAGGTCGAAGCGAACTACGCTGGCAAATTCAGTGAGCACGTGGTTGGTGCACGACACCATTCCGAGCTCTGGATCCCAGCGGAGGAATTGGTTGAATTCAACCGGCACATTGTCGGCAAGATCGTGATCGCATCTGCGTTTTATGGGCAACTGTACCGCGGGCCGCAGTCCTTACCAACGATCCTCAAGGGTCATCCTGTCCGAGCTCAACTTCGGACGCTCTCCGACACCGCCGTGTACAACCGCATGGATTTCGCGTGCGAAGTCCTGGCGAACCGCAAGCTTGTCTTGTTGAACTTCGCTTTCTGGGAGCAGCTTTCTGCTGAGGATCAGAACCTCACAGGAGAGCAAAAGAAAGAGACGCTCGACGCGATCGCGAAAATCTGGGCCGACAACTTGCCGGATACCCCGCTGCCTCGTGGAGAGATCGTGTAAGTAGCGTGACCGCCGTTTGCCAGGGCAATGGCGGCACGCTGGTCAGGCCGTTTTTCGCGAGTTTCCCAACCGTGCGCGGTCGGCGCGAAGCCGGTAGAGCATTTCTCCCGCGCGAGGAACGACGAGAATTCCTTCGTCCTCGCGATTCTTCCATTGGTCGACTTTGACGCTCGCCGGATCAAGGTAGCCGAGGTTGATCCTCTTGCAGCGTGACTCGGGAACACCGGTGGCGAGCGTCACCTGGATCCGGGGCGTCTCCGTTCTCGTGCTCGCGTCGTATCGTCCCAGGCCCTTCACATGCGTCGAATGCGCGAGCACGCCACCCGGGTAGTGCGCGAAGCGAGGCCATTGCGCGGTGAAATA
>DATFTC010000187.1:0-36772 GCA_035262305.1 Myxococcaceae bacterium
GTCTCCTTCTGTGAAGCGGCACCCCGAGTCAACCTTTTCGTCTCATTGAGAGATTGTTTGGTTTAGGCGCCTCCTGTTTGAAGTTGTTTACGTTGCTCACCGGCGCATAGGGGGGTTCGAAGAGGCGGCGCACGTCTACGCAGGCGTTCTTCTGATCAAAGGTACAAGTCGTGACTGTACCAGATGCGTCTTTCGCCTTAGATGCGAGCATGGCCGGCTCCTTCTCAGTCTCTCGGTTGCATGCCATCGGAACGAGAAAGAACGCTAGGAAGAATAGGACCGTTGCTCTTTGCGAGTTTCGGGCAAAATGCAATTCGACAACCATCCTTTGTTTCGCACCAGGTTCTGTCTGTAACGTCGCTAGCTCGAAAAAGTTCTCTCCCTCCTGGTGCCGGTAGGCGCGGGCAAACACGTCTGGTCTACTTGGCCTCGAGAGGAAAGCCTCGGCAAGAAGCGTATACCCAACTTGATATTCATTTCCGGTGGCGCGCGTTCGCGCTGAGCTGTACGAGAGTGGCTGTCACCCAACGCAGTGCTCGCCAGACTCAAGGAGGAATCGTGGGAAATCCGTTCGTTCACCTAGAGCTCAATACGACTGACGTCAAGAAGGCGAAGGACTTCTACGGCAAGCTGTTTAGCTGGAAGCTCGAGGACATGCCGATGGGAGGCGGCGGTACCTACACGATGATCAACGTCGGAGAGGGGACCGGGGGCGGGATGATGAAACACCCGATGCCCGGCGCACCCTCTGCCTGGCTCGCCTACGTGATGGTCGACGATGTGGCGGCATCCACCAAGAAAGCCAAGTCGCTTGGTGCAACCATCATCAAGGACGTGAGCGAGGTGCCGCAGTACGGATGGTTCAGCATCCTCCAGGATCCCACCGGCGCCGTCTTCGCCCTCTGGAAGCCAATGAAGAAGTAGGAGCGGCTTTCGACCGCGCCAGACGTCGACGCTAATCGTCGCCACTCGGCCGGTGCATCGCTTTCGCTTGGCACCCTCGGCGGGATGTTGTACGTGGGGGAATACGCCCAGGTGGTGGAACTGGTAGACACGCTAGATTCAGGGTCTAGTGGTGGCAACACCGTGGAGGTTCGAGTCCTCTCCTGGGCACCTTCGCGCCGATCGCGTTTTGACTCGCGCGGGGCGCGTGCTGCGCTCTAGGTCGCGTGCGGCTGCTCGCCGCAGTCACTCTTCGACGAGCGCGCGCGCGTCGGGGGGCATCTCCGCTTCGCCTCGCATTCCAGCTTCGACGGCCAGCGTCGTTACCCAAAATCCGCGCGTGCGGAGGCCCGCGAGCATTTCCCGCTCAGTCTCTTCATCGGGAGAGAACAGGATGCATCCATCTCCTCCGCCGGCGCCGGAGATCTTCGCGGCTGCGCCGTAGCTGCGCGCGATTGCGACGATTCGGTGGATCGATTCCGTTTCGAGCGGGCCGAGGCTCGACAGAAGCTCCTGCAAGCTCGAAACGGCCTGGCGAAGAGAGCGGAAATCGTTTCGCAGGATCGATTCTTCGAGCGCGCGCACCAGCTGGTCCGACTCGGAACGAAATCGCTCGCGGTCGGCCGCACCCAGTCGCCCCTCGACGTTCGAGATCAGTGCGGCGGTAGAGGAGCTTTCTCCGGAGTAGGCGTAGCTCAAACGAAACTGTGTCGGCGGAAGGCGACGGAGCTCGACCGGCGGTGCGCTCGACAAGGCGGACGACAACAAGCCCAGTGCCGATGCTTTGGCCAACGGTTCGATGGGATACCGTCGATAGCGCACGATTCCTCCCGCGAACACCGCCGCAACGTCGCCGCCGCTTCCCGCGCCGTCTTGCGCTTTGGCGTGAGCAAGCAGCGCCACCTTGAGCGGATCGAAGCTGTCCTCCAGCGCGAACCGGCTCAATTCCACCGCGATCAGCGCAGCCTGAGCGCTGCCGCCCATACCGAGTTTCTCACCAACGCTCGAGCGCCGAGTGAGTGCAAGCACCAGCTCGAATCCGAGCGCCTCGCGCCCGTGAGCTCTTAGAGCTTCGTCCACGCCTCGGGCAGCGAACAGAAATGGCGCGGGCACGGGCCCTCCCCAATTCGCACCCAGCGGCGTGGATCGACCGCGGAGCCGGCCGGCGGCGGTGACGAGCGAGATTTCGCCGTCGCTCCGCGTGCGCACGGCTCCGGACATCCGAGGCGCGACCGCGGCGATCAGCGCGGCACCGCCCCACAGCACGGAATATTCGCCGCTGAGGAAGAGCTTGCCGGGCGCCGAAACGGAGCGGTTCACCTCTCCACGATACTCGGGATGCACGCGGCAGGCATTGGATCGTCCATCCCCCGCCCCCTTCCTAGAACAGGTGCTCGTCGATCAAGCGCGCCGACCCGCCCGGCCGGCATGAAATCACGTTCTGCGCGCCGCAAGCTCGCGCCAATCGCTCGGCGTCCTTTTCACCGTGGACGTCGGTCAGGATGAAAGGATTGGGACCGGCGTCCAGCGTAAACCACACCCCGAGCCCGCGCCTGCGCTCGTTTGCTACCGCGCGAATCAGCGCGATCGTCGACGGCGCGAAGTAGCAGATGGCCGGGTCGGAGGAAATCGCCGTCGCATGCATCCGCCAGGCGTTGCGCTCGGCGATCTCTCCCAGGCCCGCGAGGTCCCTCTCCCGAATTCGTTCGATTGCCCGAGGTACCTCGTCCTCCGCGTCCGCGCACCAGGCGGCAAAAAAGGGCGAGGTCTCGACCGACCGACGCATGCCCTCTCGCGAGCCGATCTCCTTTTCATCCGCGTCCAGCAGCACGGCGAGCAGGCGCAAGTCCGGCCAATGCTCCGGCCCGAAGACCTGTTCGGCCAAGCTGTCGCTCCCATCCGTCCTGTTCCCTCGATGCCAAACGCAAGTACCGCCGTGAATGCTCCGACAGGCCGAACCGGACCCGAGGCGCGCGAGCAGCGAAGACTCGCGCTCGTTCCAAAGCAGATCCGCCGCTGCCCGCCCGGCCACCGAGAGTGCGGCAAAGCCAGCTGCGCTGCTTGCGAGTCCCGCGGCAGCCGGGAAATTTCCGACCGACGCCACTTTGACGTGCCCCAAGCCTTTCGGCGTTGATGAGCGAACGCGCGCGATGGTGGCGAGCACTCGGTCGCGCTCCATTCCGACCGCCGCGCGGCCATTCAACTCGACGTGCTCGCTCTTTGCTCCAAACTCGACGGTGGTCGTCACCGTCAGCGGTGCAATGGTGATGGACAGGCTCGAGTTGTGCGGAAGCACCAGCGCTTCGTCGCGCTTGCCCCAGTACTTGACGAGGGCGATGTTCGGATGGGCGCTCGCCGTCGCCTTGGCATTCCCGCTCACAGCGCTTGCGGTCCTGCTACTTGGCTGACGAAGCACTTGACGCCGGCTTGAGTCAGCTTGAACAGCGCCGGCTCCGGCTCGAAGAAGAGGCCGATCACCGCTCCCCCTTCTCCGCCCGCGCCGGTGAGCTTGGCGCCCAGTGCACCGAGGCGCCGAAGGCGATGGACCATCTCCTCGATCGGTCCCGAGGAGACGCCCAGCGCGTTCAGCACCCCGTGATTCACATTCATCGCATCGCCCAGCGCGTCGAGGTCTCCTCGCTCGATCTCTCGGGCACCCTCTCGGGCGAGCTGCCCAACTTCGCGGATCAATCCGTGGTAGCGAGAGGGCCATCGCGCGATGCGCATCTTTAGCTCCGCGACGGTCTTCCACGTCGGCCCGCGGTCGCCGGTGAGCGCCACCAGCAGCCGCAGCGGCCGCGTGCTTCGGACCGCGCGAATTGACGGCGCCGCCGCGCCCGGCGGTCGGCGGAAGAGAATCAGCTTTCCCAACGCGCTGCACGTGTGGTCCAAACCCGAAGCTTGTCCGTGAAACTCGCGCTCCATCTCCCCCGCTACCCGAATGACCTCCGCCGGCTTTTCCGGTCTCTGCGCGGCGCGCAGCAGGACGCGAGCACAGGCAACGGACAGAGCGGCTGAGCTGCCCAGCCCCATGGCGATCGGCAGATCGCTGCTGACCGCGACGCTCACCTTCGGGCTGCCGCAGGCCGATGCGGCGCGATTGAAAGCCTGGGTCAAAAGCGTGCGGCCGCGACCCCGAACCTGGCTTGGGATTTTGAGCTGAGACCGGAACGCTTTTGAGCTTTGCGCGGTCACGCCCAATGAGAGCGCCCCGGCCAGCGCAGGCTCGCCGTAAACCACCGCGTGCTCTCCGAGCAGGATGACCTTTCCGGGACCGAAAGACGTCAGCGTGCTCGCAGTCGGCATGGCGTTCAATCGGCCCCGCTGGGGCAGTATCAGCCGGTACCGGTGGCTGCCTCCGAGTCCTTCGCCGACAGAGTCGCCATCAATTCTCTCGCCTTGTCCACCTTCACGTGTCCGGCCTGGACGAGCAGCTCCGCAATCTTCTCCACCCAGTCGCCGCGCGCTCCCGCGGTGACCGCCACGCAGCGCGCGTGCAGAGCCATGTGGCCCTTCTGAATGCCGACCGAACCCAGCGCTCGCAGCGCGGCGAAGTTCTGCGCCAGCCCGACGGAGGCAAACACCATCGCCAGCTCTCGAACGGTCGAAATGCGAAGGATCTTGAGGCCCAGCTGCACCCCCGGATGAATCTTGATCGGTCCGCCGACCGTTCCGAGCGCGAGCGGCAGCTCGATCCGCCCGACGAGACAACCGTCCTCCAGGTGCCAGGTCGAAAGAGGTCGATACTGTCCTTCGCGGCAGGCAAAGGCATGTGCGCCCGCCTCGATCGCCCGCCAGTCCTGGCCGGTGGCGATCGCCACCGCATCAACGCCGTTCATCACGCCCTTGTTGTGGGTAGCGGCGCGGTAGGGGTCCGCTTGTGCGAAGCGACTGGCCTGCGCGATTCCTTGGCCGATCTCCTCTCCGCTCAAGTCGAAGTCGGCCAGCAGCGGCACCGGGATGTTGCAAACCGCACGCGCAAGTCGCCGATCCGCCAGGTTGGAGAGGATCCGGCAATAGACCTTTCCACCGGTGATCTGCTCAATAAGCGGCGCGATCCCCTCGGCTACGGTGTTGATCAGGTTGGCCCCCATTGCCTCCTGCGTGTCCATGATCACATGGATGATCATGATCGGCTCGCCGCGCGGACCCTCGGGCGCGGGCAAGACGCGGACCTCGATGTCTCGGGCGCCGCCGCCGCGGCGAAGCAGCTGCGGCTGAAAGCTGTTTGCGAGCGCAAGGATCTGGTCCTTCGCCGCCTGCAAACGCTGCGATGCAACGGTGGGGTCGCCGTAGCGCGTGACCTGGACCTGGCCGATCATCATCGAGTCATCCGCCTCGGCGATGAAGCCGCCGGCCTCGCGCACGATCTTCGCTGCGAACGACACGGCCGCGACGACGGAAGGCTCCTCCACCGCCATCGGGACGATGTAATCCCTGCCGTTCACGGTGAGGTTCAATCCCAACCCCAACGGCAGGCTGAAAGTTCCGATCGCGTTCTCGATCATCCGGTCGGCGATCTCCGGCGCCAGCGAGCCTTCGCCGCGGGCGATCTCAAGCTCCTCCGGGGTGAGCCGGAACATCCGGCCGATTTGATTCAGGCGCTCCGCAAATGGGAGCTTGTGAAAACCGGCCAACCGGGATGTCACCTTCTCGGACATGCCATCTCCTTTGAGAGCTTAAGCGAGCGTTGCCTCTCTACAGCGCTGCCAACCAATCCTTTAACTGTCCGGTAATCACCTTGGGGCGGTCGCGAAGGTCAGAAACTTTTCGACTCCCTGTCAGCAACATCGCCTGGGCAAGCCCCTGAAGCACCTGCTGCAGCGCCGTCTCGGCCGCTGCCACGCCGCCCGCTTGCTGCGCCCTGAAGAGCGGAAGCGCGAGACCGCCCACGTCCGCTCCCAGCGCCAGCGCCTTCGCCAGCTCCAGCCCACCGCGAATTCCACCCGATGCGACCAGCTTCACCCCGTTGCCGACCGCTCGGCGCACGGAGGAAACTGCGGCAGCGGTGGGAATGCCCCAACCGGAGAACTCTTGGCCAACGGTGGCCGCAATGCCGCTGCTCCTCAACTGCTCGACTCTGACCCAGGATGTGCCCCCCAGTCCCGAAACGTCGATGTTGCGGACCCCGAGGTCCGCCAGGCGCCGCGCTACCTCGGGAGAAATGCCGCAGCCGGTCTCCTTGACAACGAGCCGATCGCCCAGCGCTCGCGCGAGGTTGGATACCACGTCATAACCGCCGCGAAAATCCCGGTCCCCTTCCGGCTGCGTCAGCTCCTGCCCCGCGTTGAGATGCAGCGCCATCCCGTCCGCGCCGATCGCGTCGCCCAGCGCCCGGACGCCCCGCACTCCCAGCGCGGCAGCCTGAGCAAGGCCGATGTTGCCGAGCACAACGGCGGTGGGAGCAACGTCCCTCACCTGGAAGGTCGACGCGCGTTGAGCGTTTTCGATCATTGCCCTCTGGCTCCCTACGCCGAAGGCCAGTTGGTATTTCTCCGCCAAGGTCGCGAGGTCGCGATTCACGCGCGCGGCGCGGTCGGTGCCGCCGGTCATGCCGGTGATGACGACGGGATATCGCAGCTTCTTGCCGAAGAGCTCGGCGCCGGTCTCGAGCTCGTCCAGCGACAGCTCGGGCATCGCGCAGTGGACCAAATGCACGCACTCGAACAGGGTGCTGTTCTGGGCCGGCTCGACATCCTCGGAAGCGCAAAGATCGAGGTGAGAGTCCTTGCGGCGCGCTGTTGTCTCCTCGCCCATTTTATGTCCCGGCGGCTCAGGCAGTCTCGGCGCGCTGCTAAGGCTCCCACGCCATTGAACCGCCTAGCTTCCCGGATCTTGCAGCATGCCTAGCAAGGGATCCTCAGCGAAGCAAGGTAATCGACCCCTAAGCAAGGGTTGTGTCCGCTGCGCCGAGTCGATATTTCGCACCCCGAATGCGCCCGTCCGCCGACAAGCTCGATGTCTCCAGGGTCGCCATCTTCCTGCACAACGGGGAGTACGACCGGGTGCATGAGGGACTTTCGATCGCCGCCGCGGCGGTGGCCGCTGAGAAGCGCGCCGACGTATTTTTCTCCTGGTGGGCGCTGGAGCGTTTGGCGCAAGGACGGCTGGACGAGCCGGACTTCGAGCGCGAGGATCTGATCGACCGCTTCGAGGGGCGCCGCCTGCCGACCCTGCGATCGCTGCTCGCCTACCTTCGAGAGTCCGGCCACTGCACGTTGTACGCCTGTACGGGATCGATGGAGATCCTGGGCATACCGCGGGACGCTTTGGAGCGGTCGATAGACCAATTCGTCGGATGGACCACGATCCTCCAGCTCACCGCAGGAGTCGCGGATCGCTTTTGGCTTTAAACGGTTCCGAAGGGCGTTAGTTCTGTCTATGTCGTACCAGACACACTCGACCTTGCCCCAGCCAACCGCCGGCTTTCGCGAGAGCGGCTGGCACCGGTTCGGCAACTACTTCAAGACCGCTGCGCTGCTCGCGGGCCTCACCGCGCTTTGTCTTTGGATAGGGCAGCGGCTGGGGGGGCCAAACGGCCTGGCGATCGCCGGAGCTTTCGTCCTGGTGATGAACTTCGTTTCGTACTGGTTCAGCGACCGGATCGCGCTGGCGATCCATGGCGCGCGACCGCTGGAGCGCAGCGAGGCGCCCTGGCTCTATGAAATCGTCGCGTCGCTCAGCCGCCGCGCGGGCATTCCCACACCGCCCATCTACCTCATCCCGACCGCCACGCCGAACGCCTTTGCCACCGGCCGAAGCCCGGCGCATGCCGCGGTGGCGGTGACCAGCGGGATTTTGGAGCTCTGTGACAGGCGGGAGCTGACCGGCGTCTTAGCGCACGAGCTGTCCCATGTGCGCAACCGAGATACCCTCACCAGCACGGTCGCGGCGACGCTGGCGGGTGTCATTACCTACGCCGTTCAGATGCTGTTCTGGTTCGGCGGCTCATTCCTCGGCGGCCGCGACGATGACCGCGACAGGGGATCGGGTCTGGCCACCCTTGGGCTTTTGATCGTCGCTCCCATCGCGGCGACCTTGCTGCAGCTGGCAGTGAGCCGCACCCGCGAGTATGGAGCCGACGCCGGCGGCGCCGAGCTGTCGGGGGATCCGGAGGCGCTGGCCGACGCGCTGGCAAAGCTCGAGCAGGGTGTCGAGGCCCTCCCGTACGATCGGGCTCCGGCCACCGCACATCTTTTCATCGTCAACCCGCTCTCTGGCGGCGGCGTGATGTCGCTCTTCTCCACCCATCCCCCGATTGAGGAGAGGATTCGGCGGCTGCGCGCGATGGCGCGCGGGTCCTCGCCCTATTGATGGGCGCTTCGCTCGGTGTATCGTCGGCCAGATGATCCGCGCGCTGCTCAGAGACGTCGAGGCCGCGATTCGACATGACCCGGCGGCGCAAGGGGCAGCCGAGGTACTGCTTGCCTATCCGGGCATCCACGCGCTCGCCCTTCATCGCGTGTCGCATCTGCTGTGGAAGCGCGGCTTCCGCCTCGTGGCCAGGCTGTCCTCGCATTACAACCGGTTTTTGACCGGGGTCGAAATCCATCCCGGAGCGGAGATCGCCGACGGCGTGTTCATCGACCACGGGATGGGCGTGGTGATTGGCGAAACGTCGGTCATCGAGGAGGGCTGCCTCATTTATAAGGGCGTGGTCCTCGGCGGTACGCTGCTGGAGCGGCGGACGCGCCACCCGCACCTGCATCGAAATGTGGTCGTGGGATCCAACGCTTGCATTCTCGGCGCGATACACATTGGCGAGGGCGCTCGGATCGGGAGCGGCTCGGTGGTGATTCGGGACGTGCCTCCCGGCGCGACCGTGGTCGGGGTACCCGGACGGGTCGTTCCGGAAGCAGGGCGCAGGTTCAGCGAGGAGCTGGATCATGCTTCGCTTCCGGACCCGGTGGCGGATGTGATGCGAGCGCTGGCGGGTCGAGAGGAAGCGCTGGCGGCTCGGCTCGCGCGTTTAGAGCAGGCGCTGAACCTCGCGCCGGGCCAGATGCCCAGCGAGGCGGAAGGGGCGTCGGATGAGAAAGAGCGGCAGCCGGGCGATGGGAGCGCACGGCGGGGAGCTGGCCGAGTCCCTTGAGCTCCCTGGCCCAGCGCGGCGCATCCGCGCCGGGGGTTGACGGGCGTTGAACGATCGCTAGGCTGGCCAGTCTTTCGCATTGGAGGCTTCCGTGACCACGGTGGTACTCGTCCTAGTGTCGATCGCGCTCTGCGTGACGGTCGGGATTCTACTCTTCGGCTCGAGGCGCGGCTCGATGCACGAGCCCAAGTTCGAACAGCGGTTGCAGGTGGAAGTCCAAGCGCGCTCTTCCGCCGAAGCTGAATTGGAGAAGCGCAAAAAAGAGCTCGAAGACCACAAGCTCCAACTCAACGAAGCGCGCGACCAGCTCAAGCAAGCGAAGCGCAAGTTGTTCGAGCAAAAGGAGTCGGAGCGCGACAGCAAACACCTGGCCCGCGCGCGCGAAGAGATTGAACGCAGCGCGTCTCAGCAACTGGAGAACGTGCGCGCCGAGCTGGCCGGAGCGCTGGCCGAGATCCAAAAGCTCAAACAGAGCCTGGACGCGAGCCGCTTGCGAAAGAACCCGCCAGCGCCTGAGCCCGCCGCCCCGGTTGCCCCGATTGCCGAGCCGGAGAAGCCAGCGAGGAAGTTCAGGGAACTCTCGGATGCAGATCGCGAGCGAATGCAACGGCTCGAGCAGCAAGCCTCCCGCGAACGCTCCCGCGCCGTCGATCTCGAGCGCGAGGTGAAGCGGTTCCGCGCGCGCGCAGAGACGCAGCATCGCGTCTACGTGGTCACCAAGGGCGAGCTAGACCTGGTGAAAGACAAGTTCAAGGCGCTCGAGAAACGGCTGAATCGAACGTTGCTCGAGCGCGACCTGATCCGTCGCGCGCTGCTGGACCTGGAGCGGAAGAGCGGGATCGCCGCCGAGCGAGTCGAGCTCACCGCAGAGGAAATCGCCGCCTCGGACCGCACGGTGGAAGAGAAAGCGGCAGCCGCTGCCGCGGAAGCCGAAAAGCTCGCCGCCAGCGCCAAGGCGCGAGCAGAGCGCGAGGAGGTGGAACAGGAGAAGAGCGCCGCCCCGGAATCTGACGCCCCCACCGATGTCGGCCTCGACCACGGCGCCGGAAGCGCCTCTTAGCTCGATCGACCCTGGGGATTAGATTTTGGCCGCAGCGAAGGCGGTATAGTCTTGCCATGCGGTTGTCGCTCGCCACGCGAATCTTCCTCGGTTACGCGGCGGTCCTGGTGACCTTTGCGCTGGTCTCCGCATTCAGCGTGATCGAGATGCACCAGAATCAGGTGGAGATCCAGCTGGTGAGCCAGGGTTACCTGCAGCTTTCGCAGCACACTGCGACGATCAATACGCTCTACACGAGCGTGGAGAAGCAAACCGAGGGATTGCTCGAAGAAGCCAGTGCGGAAAAGAGGCGCGCGCTTATCACCCTGGAACGCCAGTACTCGACCGAAATGTCGGAGCGACTGGGCGAAGCTCAGGCGAATGCGCAGGGGCTTCACGAGTTTGCGCCCGCGTCGGAGGCGCCGTTCATTCAAGAGCTGGAGCAAAAGCTCGCCGACCTCAGGCGCAGGTATGCCGACTACGAGGGCGCGACCAAAGCGGTGTTCGCCAGCCTGGAAAAGGGCGGCGGCGACAGGGCGCTGACCAATCAGCAGATCGATCGGATGCGGAACTTGGAACTGACGATCCGCACCGACATCCGCAAGTTGCATGCCTCGGTGGACAATCGAATCCGCGAGCGGGTGAGCAAGGCGGAGGCGCGGGAGAGGCGAACCGGCCTGCTAATCATCGGCTGGTCGGTCTTTGCGATCGCGGTTGGTCTTCTAGCCACCGCCTTCTCGGCGAAAACGGTGCGACCGGTGAAGACGCTGATCGAAGCGGTGTCGCGGATCGGCCGCGGAGACTACACGCCGCAACTCAACGTCCGGGGCGACGACGAAATCTCGGTGCTCGCGCGCGAGTTCGACAAGATGGCCAAGTCGCTCCAGGATCGCGAGGGGCAACTCAAGGAGAAGCAAGAAGCGCTGCTTCGCGCCGAGCAGCTTGCTGCGGTGGGACGGATCTCCGCACAGATTGCCCACGAAGTGCGAAATCCGCTGTCCTCGATCGGCCTCAACGTCGAGCTGCTCGAAGAGGCGTTGGGCAAGGCAGGATTTCGCAGTGCTCTCGAAGCGACCGAGGCTCGCGACGTCCTGGCGGCAATCGTCCGCGAAGTGGACCGCCTCGGCGAGATCACCGAGGGGTACCTGCGGATGGCGAGACTGCCCAAGCCCTCGCTCGCACCGGAGGACTTGAACGAGGTGGTCGGCAGCGTGCTCGAGTTCTCGCGGGAAGAGCTCGACCGGTCGAATGTGAAAGTGATTCGCCGGCTGGACCCGGTCGCGCCGCGGGCGCTCGCCGACGAGGGACAGCTACGCCAAGTTTTCTTGAACTTGCTGCGCAACAGTCGCGAGGCGATGCCGGGCGGGGGACAGCTGATCGTGGAGTCGAGGACCGTCAATGGCCAAGCGGAGATCGTCTTTTGCGACAGCGGCCGGGGGATGACCGCCGAGGTTCGAGAGCGGATCTTCGAGCCCTTCTTTTCGACCAAGGAAGGCGGCACCGGTCTGGGCCTTGCCGTCTCGCAGCAGATTCTGCAAGCGCACGGCGGGTCGATCTCCTGCGAAAGCTCGCCCGGCACCGGCACCACGTTCGTGGTCAGGTTACCGAAGGCGTGACGCCCCTTGCGTTGTGCACCCTACCCGCCCGCGGGGAGCTTCGGCGGTGGGCTGCCCGTGCGATGAACGAGGATGATATCCTCGGACGGCGATGGATGCGTTCGTGGAACAGCTGGTTCGTCGACTGTGCGAGGACTCGCAGCCGCTGTCTCGAAACCGGCATTTTCACGCCTTTCGCAGCGCGGAAGGGCGCCGGGCGCTTCGCATCTCGCGCCGACTGAGGAGCCTGCAGCGCGACATTCTCGCCTGCGCTGGCGAGGGTCGCGGCGCCTGGCTTCGACCGCTCGAACAAGAAGGCGGGCCCAGAGTCGAGCTGAAATTGGAGCGGGCCCGCGGCTTTCGCATCTCCTTGCTCGACGAGCCAGAATTCAAGCTGCTTCAGGAGCTGCCTGGAGTTCGAATCGCGCTCGAGTCGGCGATCGGCAAATCAAATGGCTCGCCCGCACTCGGCGAAAGCGACACAGATGCCTCGAAAACAAAAGCGGCCGGGCCGCGCATTTCGACATTGGAAAAATCGGGCTCGCAGCGAACCTGAAGAACACCGCCCGGCACCGTAACCGGAATCCAGGCTCCCGCGCGAAGTCGATGCTCGGCCACCGCCGCCGCTACTGCCGCACAGGCGCCGGTTCCGCAGGCCTGCGTCAAGCCGGCTCCCCGCTCCCAAACGCGAAGCTGGATGCCGCCGTCGCGCAGCTCGGCGAAGCCCACGTTGGTGCGCCCGGGGAATGCGTCGCTGTGCTCCAACTGGGGACCCAGCCGGGCAGCGTCCGCCAGAGGCGCTTCAAACAAGATCAGATGGGGATTGCCCATGCTGATCGCAGTGCCTTTAAGGCCCGAGAAGCCCGAGAGCTCCTGGTGGATGAACGGCTGACGCGAGAGGCGAGAGGGAAGATTGTCCGCGACCAGCCGAGCCGGCCCCATCGAAACCTGAACCTCGTCCACCGCCTCATCGCGGTAAAACAGCTCGCAACTCAGCAGACCGGCCGCGGTCTCCAGCCGCACGCTTTTCGGCTTCTCGCCGGAGCCGTCGACCAGATACTTCGCGGCGCAGCGCAGGCCATTCCCGCACATCTCCGCGGCGCTGCCGTCGGCATTGTGGACCACCATGCGGGCGGCCGCAGAATCGGAGGGCAGCAACACCAGCACCCCATCGGCCCCGATGCCCCGGCGGCGATCGCACAGCTGCCGCGCCGTGCTCGAATCGATGTCCGCGCCGGACCGCCGCCGATCCAGGAGCACGAAGTCGTTTCCCAGCCCGTGGTACTTGAAGACTACTTCGCGATCGCCGCCTCGTTTCATCGCTCTCGGGAACCCAAGCCGATCCGGTTGTGCCGCGGCAACAAGTAATCGCGCAGGCTCCGCTCAGCCCTGGAATCGTCAATCCTTCTTCGGTTCAATTTCGCTGGCCTTCATCGAAGGTCCGCCCGGCGCCGCAGGCAGCGCCGCCGGATTCCGTCCAGCACCGACAGGACTGGTCGGCACCGAGGAGGAACCTGCTTTGTCCGGCGCGCTCTGGCTCGGGCTGGCAGTTCTGCGCAGCCCCGCCTTCACCGCGCTCAATTCCGCCGTCGCCCTCTCGTAAATCTGCTGTACTTGCGAGGATGGCGTGCGGCTAAGCGAACGGCGAAGGGCGGCCAGCTCGGAATCCTGGGCGGCCAATCTGCGCTGGAGGATCTCGAGCTTGCTTTCGCGATCGGCGAGGGCGGTGGACAGCTCCGCCTCGCGATCCTGCGTTCCCTGTCCCGCTTGCTGCAGCGCGTCCCGCTCCGCCACGGCTCCCTCGAGCCTTTCCGCCATCCAGGCGCGCTCCGCTTCGAGGTGCTCGACCTGGGTGGACAGGCGAAGTCGTTCACCCTGCAGGATTCTCACCTCTGCTCCGGCGCTTTCGATGCGGCTGCGAAGTTGCTCCGCCTCCTCCGCCGAGGCGGCTATGGTTGCTTGAGCGCCGCGGAATTGCTGCTGAGCTTCCTCTTTGCGCGCCCGCTCCGACGCGAGCTCGCCGCGCAGCCTGCCCATTGCCGCATCGGCGCCGCTCACCGATGACCTGAGCTGTTGCTGGGCGGCGACCAACTCCGCCTGCTTTGCCTCCAGCTGGCCGCGGAGGAGCGCGTGCTCACGGGTCAGCTCCGCTTGCTTCGCTTCCAGCTGGCCGCGAAGAAACTCGTACTCGTCGGCGAGCTCCCCTTCTCTTGCTTGCAGCTGGCCGTGGAACGAAGCCCTCTCGCTCTGCGCAGTCGCGAGCCCTTGGATGAGGTCGGCTTTCTCTCGCTCGCGCGCCGCGACTTGGCCGCGGAGCTCGTCGATCCCGCCCTCCAGCTCGCGCACGCGGGCGGCGAGCTCGCTGACGCGATGCTCTCGCTCGGCGGCGCGGTCAGCCGCCAGCTGTGCATCGACGCGAAGGCTGTCCAGCTCCCGAGCGGTCGCGGCGGCGTGGTTCTCCGCCCGCCCTACTTCCTCGCGGAGCTGTTGAATTTTCTGCTTGGAGTCGTCGAGGCGAGCTTCCGCGGCGGACGACTCCCGCTCCAGCTCCCGCCGAAGGTCATCGCCCGTGGCCTCGAGCTCGCTCAGGCGAGACTGAAGCTGATCGCGGTCTGCTCGCAGTCGTGCGCAGCTTTCCTCGGCCTCGCGAAGCGCGATCTCGGATCGCTCGCGCGTTGAGCGCTCTGCGCCCGCCGCGGTTGCGACATCGTTCTCGAGCCGCCGCGCCCGCGCTTTTTCTTCCTCGAGCTCTCGCTCCAGGCGGTCGATTCCGGAGGAATCGCGCGCCTCGGCGAGCTTGGTCTCCAGCTCGGCGCTAAGCGCCTTGGAGCGCTTCTCCCAGACCGCCGCCGCTTGCAGCTCGCGCGATAGGCGCCCGACCTCCGCCAGCGCAGTGGCGAGCTCAGAGTCTGCGTCCTGGCGAGCGGAGATCGCGGCCGCCGCTTGCGCTTGTGCGCGCTGCTGGTCCTCTTCGAAGCGCTTGCGCGCCTCGCGCAAGGCCTCTGAATCGGTGGTCGAGGCGCGCAGCGCCGCCTCCGTTTCGCCTCGAGCCAAAGACACTTGCGCCTGCGCCGCCTGAGCGGCTGCAGTGGCTTGGCCGAGCTGCCCGCGCAGTTGTTCAGCTTCCGCCGCGAGCCCGGACACCTGGTCGGCGAGTCGAAGCTCCCGCGCCCGAGCCTCATCGAGGTCGCGCCGGGACGCGTCCACTTCTTCCTGCGTTTTGACGTGCGCTGCTCGCGCCCGCTGCAGCTCCAAACGAGCAGCTGCCGCATCGTCGTGTGCGGCGCGCAGCTCTTCCCGCGCGTTCAACAGCCGCGAAGCCGCGTCCTCGACAAGCTTGGAGAGCTCTTCGCGCCGCAGCCGCTCGACTCTGGATGACTCCTCGACGGCCGCCAGCCGCGACTCCAGCTCGAGTTTGTTGTTCTGGGCAGCCTCGAGTTGCTCGCGCTGCTGGGCAATGCGCGCTTCGGCCTCTGCCGCTCGCTCGTTCGCCGCCTGCAGCTCAGACTCGCGCCGACGCACCCGGGCCGCCAGCTCGTCGCGTTCAGCGCCGCGCGCCCCATCGCTCTTGAGCGTCTGCAGCTCGGCCCAGGCCCTGGCCGAGTCCTCGCGCGTCCGATCGAGCTGAAGGTGAGCGCGTTCCAGCTCAATCTCGCGGAGCGACAACTCGCTCCGCGCCTGCTCCAGCGCCTGCTTCAGCCGAGTGGAGCGCTCGGCCAACTCATAACTTCGCCGCGAGTACTCATCGACCCTGCTGCCCATGTAGGCGAGCGGCTCGGCCGGCAGCTGCACCCAGGTCGGCTCGATGCTCCGGCAGGGCTCCTTCCCGGCCACCACCACGAAGTACGCCGCTTCGCCGGCGGAGGCGAGCGTACCGTCGACCTGAAGGCCCGCTCCTCGGTCGAATGCCACCTGATACCCCAGGATGGGAGTTTGGGTCGCGACCTCGATGTGCTGGAAGTGCGGCGACAGGGCGTCCACCAATTGGCCGTACGTGGCCGGCGCGTCCGACGATTCTGGTTGGACCAGCTGTGACAGCGCGAGCCCGGCCGGATTTCGCAGCCCACCCATCAAATAGCCGCTGTCGGCGAGGAGGCGCCGCAGCTCCCGAACCCGCTGGGGCGACCGGACGCACTCGCCCAAATCCGCAATCAGCGCGAGATCGAAGCTTCCAGTTTCCAGATCATCGAAGACGTCCGCGCGAAAACGCAGATTCGCTCCGCCGAAGGCCTTTTGCGCGGATTCCACCGCGCCGAGATCGGCATCGCACGCGAGCACCGACCGCGCGCCCCTGGCGGCCAGCAATTGAGCGGACCGGCCGCCGGTTGATGCAACCGCTCCCACTTCGAGGACGCGCCGGCCGGCGAAGAGGCCCTCGGCAAAGATGTACCGGGGCAGCAGCTCGCTGGGACCGAGTGGGCGAAATGTGGAGCTCATGGGTGCACGCGGACGCTGCCAGTATAGCCCTCCTTCTTTGCAGTGGAGGAAACCGAGCGAGCGCGAGTGCAATGGCGACCCCGTTTGGGTGTATTACCGTGCAGGCCGCCCTACTAACCTCAAGTCTGCCGCAAAACCGAATTCATGCGCTCGCTCAAAAGATTGGTGATCCTCTTACTGGTCCTCGCCCTAGGCGGCGCCGTTGCGTTTCTTCTTTCCCAACTCAACGCGCGCACCTACAGCGTCCAGGTGGTCGACGGGAACCTCGTGGTGATGAAGGGACGGATGCTGCCCTATGGCACCGAGCCATACCGGCCGGCGGATCCGGCCCTACGGGAAGCCTATGCGCCGATTCCCTTGGATGGCACCAGCGCGGGCAGCCTGTCCGAGGCGCGATTTACGGAGCGAGACGAGCTGGACCGGGCGATGTTCGAAGTAGTGAGCAGGATGGCGAAAGCGAGGGTGAACTCGGACGATACCAAGGTCCTTGAGCAGGGACTGTACTACTTGCGCCGGGCGGAGAGGCTTTCCGGAGTGAGCGACGAGCAGCGGCAAAGCCTGCAGGAGATGCACTCTGACGTTGCGTATTATCTCGCGCGCTCCAAGCTCGACCACGCCCGCGGCGAGGTCGCCGAAGCGCTCGCTCAGCTCAAGTTGGCAGCCACCACGCCCAATCGGCACGCCCACAGCGCGAATCAGATGATCCTCGAGGTCGAGCCAGCCGCGAAGGCATTCGAGCAATCGCTTCGAAAGGCCGCCCACGGATTGAGCTCGCCGGCCGACGCTCAGCCCGAGGCCAAGAATCCGCCGTTCGGCGGTCCCGAGCTTAAGGCGACCGATGGGTCAGCGGCGCCGAGCAAGCCCTGACTAGGTCGGCGGGGTTTTCAGCAGCGCGCCGATGAACGGCAGGTTGCGGTACTTCTCGCAGTAATCGAGGCCGAAACCGACCACGAAAACGTCATCGATTACGAAGCCGCGGTAATCGATCTGGATCTTGGTCCGAGCGCGAGCCGGTTTCTCGAGCAGCGCACACACCCTCACTGAAGCAGGATGCCGGGCTTGCAGGTTCTCGATGATGAACTGCATCGTCAGTCCGGTATCGATGATGTCCTCGACGATGAGGATGTCCTTCCCGGCCATCGGCTTCGTGACATCGGAGGTGATCCGGACTTCGCCGGTCGTCTGCATGGCCTCGTAGGAGGAAACGCCGAGGAAGTCCATCGTCAGCGGAAGCGCGATGTGGCGCACCAGGTCGGTGGCAAAAAAGACCGACCCCTTGAGGACGCTGACCACCGTCAGCTCCTTGCCGCGATAGTCCTTGGTCAACTGTTCGCCGAGCTCGCGGATTCGCTCCGCCAGCTTCTTCGCGTCGATCAGGACATCCACTTCGCCCTTGTAGAATGGTGCGTGCGAAGACACGTTTGCTCCGGCTCGCGCGGCTAGACGTAGGCGTTGTTCATCAACTCTCCGAAACCGCCTCCGCCCGGGATGATGTACTGCCGGTCATCCAATCCGCGCTCTTGATTCCAAAGCTGGCCGGGGACGGTTCCGAAGACCTCCGCGGCCGACAGCGCCCGATCGAGCCGGATCGCGTAGATCAACACCTCCGGGTGCTGGCTGGTGATCCTCTTCAAGTATTCGGGGGTCACGATCAGGTTGATGCAGATGATC
Organism: Myxococcaceae bacterium; assembly: GCA_035262305.1. GTDB lineage: Bacteria > Myxococcota > Myxococcia > Myxococcales > Myxococcaceae > DATFTC01. Next base: position 17,777 of record DATFTC010000187.1, read on the forward strand.
TTCCGCGGTTTGCCGGCGACCTTCTCGCGATACATCTCGATTGCGGTGCAGAGCGTTCCGCCGGTCGCGCCCATCGGATCTGGAAACAACAAGATCGCGTCGTCCACGTCGCCGCCGATTTTTGCGCCGCCGACCGCCGACCCCACAACTTTGTAGGAGGCGTCGATCATCCGGCTCATCACCACGTGGTCCTGCCGGACCAGCGCGGGGGAGAGGATGGTGTTGAGCAGATCGTAGGTGACCTGAGAGGGAAGCGTCCCCGCGCGGGCAATGTTCACCGCCACCGCTCGAACTTCCGGATCGATGACCTCGCCTTGGTAGATCGCCTGCGGGTTGGAGTCGATCATCCGGGAGGGAATCGCTGCCATCTTTCGGGGGAACTCGGCGTTGATCACCGTCTTCACCAGGTCGGAGTACAACCTTCCCACCAGACGGTTGAGCTGAGGTTGAACCGTTCCCTTCGCGCACAGGACCGCGAGCTGCGAAAGCAGAAATGGGTCGGTCAGCAGATGGACGTTCTCGCCGTAGTGGTGCGGCATCTCGCTGAGCCGGAAGCGGATGTCTTCGTACAGAGAGTCTCGCATTGAAGCGCTCCTCAATCCTCGAACAGGTCCATCGTTTGCGGGGCAGTCGCCTCCACCGGAGCGCCGACGAAGCACTTGCGGCAGCGGGCTTCGTACTCGAGGGAGGAACCCACCAGGACGCGCTCTTCGCGAGGAATGATTCGCTGCGATCGATTGGCGGGGTTGCCGCACACCGCACAGATCGCCAGCTCCTTGGTGATGTATTCCGCCACCGCCAGAAGCTGCGGCATCGGTTCGAAAGGCTTGCCTTGGTAGTCTTGGTCCAGTCCGGCGCAGATCACCCGCAAACCCCTCGCCGCGAGCCGTTCGCAGATCGAAACCAGCTCCGGCCCGAAGAACTGAACCTCGTCAATCGCCACCACCTGAGTGTCGTCGCGCAGGCGAACGAGTATCTCCTCCGCCCGCTCGATCGGCGTGGAAGTCACCTTGAGATGCGAGTGGCTGACGATCTGGGCCTCGTCGTACCGGTCGTCCATCCTGGGTTTGAAGACCTGAACCCGCTGCTTGCCGTAGAGCGCGCGCTTGACGCGGCGGATCAGCTCCTCGGTCTTGCCGGAGAACATCGAGCCGCAAATTACTTCTATCCAACCGATATCTTTAGGGAAATTATGCAAGAGCGGTGCACCGGATGATGGCGCCGTCGGCGCGGGATAGTCTTTCACGGTCCAGTTTCAATCAAGCGCGCTTCAATGTGTAAAGCCCTTGGAAGAAAACGACTCGTGGACAGGACAAGAAGGGTACACTATGAAGGACACTCGAACACAGTAACGCACACGCTAGTGAGAGGCCATGGCGGTATTCGCGGAGAGGTTTGCACGGGGGGGCGTACCTACGGGTCCTTGGAACTTGCCCGGATTCGGGATCTGCCTAGCAATCCTGGTGCTCAATCTGCTGGACGCGCTCTTCACGCTCGCATTCCTGCAGTTCGATCTGGCCGAGGAAGCCAATCCGCTGATGAGCCTGGCCTACCGCAGCTCGCCGGTCGGATTCGTGTTGCTCAAGCTGGCAATGGTTCAGGTGGGCATTCTGATTCTTCATCACAACCGTCGAGTTCCCGTTGCTCAGCACTCGTTGAACGCGGTGGCCGCGGTATACGTCGGCATCGTGAGCTATCATCTGACGTTCGTCGCGCATCTCGCTTGGAGGTAAAACAGATTCGCACCTTGTTTTGTCTGACTTATCTATTCAACTCTTGATGGGAGGCGGGGGACCTCCGATGGAGATTACGGACATTCGCGTTTTTCCCGTCCACGAGGAGAAGCTCAAGGCCTACGTAACGATTACGCTCGACAATTGCTTCGTCATCCGCGATCTCAAAATCATCCACGGCAATACGGGCCTATTCATTGCCATGCCGGCCAAGCGCCGCAAAGATGGCACCTACCGAGACATCGCGCATCCTTTGAACGCCGTGACTCGGGATCGCATGGAGAAGACAATCCTCCTTGCGTACGAGCGGCAGATACAGAGCTCCCGCGATGGAGCGGTGAGTGAGTCACCTGCCAGTGAGCGCCACTGACCCTCTTCGTTCCGGCGGCGGCCATTCGGATTCTGGTCCAATGTGTCAGCGCGATTTCAAGGTGTTCAGCGGCAACTCCAACCCGGATCTCGCGCAGCGCATTTGCGATTATCTGCAGCGGCCCTTGTCGAGCGCTGAAGTCGCTCGGTTCTCCGACGGCGAAATCCTGGTCGAAATTGGAGAGAACGTGCGCGGCCTCGACACGTTCATCATCCAGTCCACTTGTCCGCCGGTGAATGATCACCTGGTGGAGCTGCTGATCATGTGCGATGCGCTCAAGCGCGCCAGCGCCGCGTCGATCAACGCGGTGATTCCGTATTACGGCTACGCGCGGCAGGATCGCAAGGTCGCACCGCGAACGCCGATCACCGCCAAGCTGGTGGCGGACCTTTTGGAGGTCGCGGGCGCCACCCGGGTGCTGTCGATGGACATGCACGTCGGGCAGATTCAAGGATTCTTCAACATTCCTTCGGATCACCTCTACGCGTCGCCGTTGTTCGTGGAAGACATTCGCGAGCGCTTCGGCGCAGGCGAGGATGTGGTGATCGTCTCACCGGATGCCGGGGGCGTCGAGCGGGCGCGCGCCTACTCCAAGCGGTTGAACAGCAGCCTTGCGATCGTCGACAAGCGGCGTTCGCGACCGAACGCCTCCGAAGTAATGAACCTGATCGGTGAAGTCAAAGGTCGAGTCGCCATCCTGCTCGACGACCTGGTGGATACCGCCGGAACGTTGACTCAAGCAGCGAGCGCGGTGAAAGGACGCGGCGCGCGGCGGGTCGTCGCTTACGCGGTTCACCCCGTTTTGTCCGGACCCGCGCTGACCCGCATTCAGGAGTCGCCGCTGGAACAGATCACGGTGACGGATACGATTCCGCTTTCGAAGGAAGCGGAGGCGATTCCCAAGTTCCGCGTCTTAGGTACCGGCCGGCTTTTCGGCGAGGCGATCGCGCGAATCCAGCGAGGCGACTCGCTCAGCTCGCTGTTCGTCTAATCCTTGACTTTGGCGCGGCCGCCCTGGCAAAAGGCAGGCTGCGCGTAAGCCATCGCTTTCGGGGCCTGCCAGCGCAGGATGCCGCGGCGGAGGCGAAACGCGTCCGGAAGGAGCGCACGATGAATCCCCGAGCTGCTTTGCAAGCCAAGCCGCGCGATGGCGCAGGGAAGGGACCTGCCCGCCGCCTCAGGGCGCAGGGTTTGATTCCCGCGGTGGTATACGGCCGTCACTTGAATGCGCCCCAGCACATCGCGGTGGACCCGCTCGCGATCAAGCACGCGGTGGCCACGCCAGCCAAGCTGAACACGCTGATTCAGCTCAAGCTCGACGGAAGCGCGGAGACGCTCGTGCTGCTCAAGGATTTTCAGCTCGACCCGGTCACCCGAGACATGCTCCACGCGGATTTTCTGGAGGTGCGGGAAAACGAAAAAGTGAAGGTGAAGGTTCCGCTGGTATTGGTCGGCAAGCCGATCGGCGTGCAGGAGGGTGGAATTCTTTCGCAGGCGCGGCGCGAGCTCGAGGTTTGGGCGCTCCCGACCGCAATTCCCGACAAGATCGAGGTCGACGTGTCGCACTTGAAGATGGCACAGGCTCTTCACATCAACGACGTGAAGCTGCCGGAGGGCATCGCGGTGAAAACGACCGTCAACTTCACCGTCGCCGTGGTCTCGGTGCCGGAGAAGGAAGAGGTCGTCGCGCCTCCTCCGACCGCGGAAGCCGCTGCGCCGGCCGAGGGCGTGCCTGGGGAAGCCAAGCCAGCCGCTCCCGGCGCTGCGCCGCCCGCGGGCGAGGCGAAAGCAGCGGCCCCAGCCGCGGCAGCTCCGGCCAAGAAAGAAGATGCCAAGGGCGGAGAGAAGAAGAAGTAGCTTTCCACTGAAGCAGCATCGATCTGCCTGACGGTGTTCTGGCGACGCCGACAGAGGGTGGCGACGAAGCTCATCTGCGGGTTGGGCAACCCTGGAGCGGAATACGAGGGGCACCGGCACAATGTAGGCTTCCGGGTCATCGACGCTGCGGCGGAGCGCTTCGAGATAAAGCTCGATCGACGCAAATTCGAGGGACGCATCGGTCAGGGCGAAATCGGCAAGCTCCGGGTCTTCTTGTTTGAGCCGCAGGCGTTCATGAATGCCTCGGGGGCAGCGGTGGCGGCGGCCGTCAGGTTCTACAAGATCGATGCGGCGGACCTCCTCGTCGTTCACGACGAGCTGGACCTTCCCTTCGGACGGTTGCAGCTCAAGTTGGGCGGAGGTGCCGGCGGCCACAACGGGCTGATCAGCATCATCGAGTGCCTGGGTCGAGAGGACTTCGCGCGGCTGCGCTTTGGAATCGGAAAGCCCGAGGGCCCCGGTGCCAAGGAACGGGTGGTAAGCCACGTGCTGTCTGACTTCAACCGAGAGGAGCAAGCCGCGCTCGAGGAGCTGGTGGGCAGAGCTGCCGACGCGGTGGACGCGTGGAGTCGCGACGGGCTCGCCAGCGCGATGAATCGATTCAACCGCCGCTAGACTTTGCTCGACTGCAGCGAGTCAATCTTCGAATCGATCGTGCTGCTTGACGCGCCGAGGACGGGCGTCCTCGATCAAGCCGAGGTAATCGATGGCGACGGCCGCCGGAGGCGGGGGAGCGGATCCGAGGGCGGCGAGCCGCTTGGTAAACGCGCTGACGATGTCTGGAAACGGGCGAATGGCGCCGATCAGCGCTTCCGGCCCCTCCAGCGCTTGCATCAAGGACTTGGCCACGCTCTCGAGCGGAAGCCCACGCCGGACGAGATCCTGGAATGAGTTCGAAAGCGTGAGCAGGTTGTAACCCGAAGTTTGGATCATCTCGATTGCCACCCGAATCACCTGCGGCGCGCTGAGGTGTCCATCGGCCATCAAGACCAATGCCGCTTGAAAATAATTGAAAATCGGAACGACTCGGGGGCCGTAGCGCGAGAAGCGCCCCGGAGGCGTCAATCGGTCGAGGTACACGAATATCCGGCGGACCGGATCGGCGGTTGGAATCTTCTTCCAGCTGACGACGATCCGCGCCGCATCATCCGGATAGACTGCGGCCGCCTCGAGCACTTGGCGCAGAACCGCCTCGCTCACCCTTCCCGCGACGAGGTCGGCGTAGAGCGAGTAGATGAATGCGTCGGCTTCGGCATCATCGCCGAACAAAACCTCGTCGGACTCAGGCGGCGCTTTGGCTCGGCTCTCGAGCATAACCGGCAGCTTGTAGCCAACCTGGCCGCGCAGCGCCTTGAAGCGCCCGCGGAGCAGGTTTCGGACGTTGTCCTTCAGCACCAGCTCGTCCCATTCCACGCCATCCAGCCGCAGCTTTTGCTCGAGCACCGACCGCATCTGCCGCGGGCTCCCCGAAATGATGCAGAGCTGCGCATCGCCCCGGGAGCGAAGCTCGCGGATGAGCGCCGCCGCTCCGGGGACGGCCACCTTTTCGGTTGCCTTCTGAAAGGCGGTGCGCATCAGCTGCCGAAAAGTATCGAATTCCGTCTGCAGATAGGTTTTGTCCAGGTCCCAGCGGTAGATGTGGCGAGGAGGTCGAGGATCGATTCGGTCCGGGAGACTCACTTCGGCAGACCTTCTACGATGGCGCGGCAAAGATCCGCCGCCGCTGCCTTGGCCGCGACCTTGCCGGCATTCGCAATCGCGCGCGCCTTCGAACGCCCGTGGGCTTTGATGAATATTCGATCAAAGCCGAGGACCGGGGCGCCGCCGTACTGCTGCCAGTCGGTCACTTCCTTGAGGCGGCGGATTCCAGAGGACAGCATTGCCAACCCTGCGCGCCAGCGCAGCTTCGATTTGTAAGCATACTGCGCGAGCTCGAGCACCGTTTCCTGCACACCTTCGAGCATCTTCAAACAGACGTTGCCGACGAAGCCATCGCAGACGATGACGTCCACTGTCCCCTTCGGGATGTCCACTCCCTCCACATTGCCGACGAACCTCAGCCCCTGCAGCGCTCGCAGCTTCTGATGCGCCTCGACGACGCTCGCAGGCCCCTTCAGCGGCTCGGTCCCATTCGAGAGCAGGGCCACGGTCGGGTTGGGGTTGCGCGACACGATTTTTGCGTAGGCGGTTCCCATCACCGCGAACGCGACCAGATCGTCCGGCGAGGCCTCGACGGTGGCGCCGACGTCGAGGATGAGCGAGAACGGATCCTCGTTTTCGCCATGGGGCTTTCGCGTCGGGTACACGGCTGCCAGTGCTGCGCGGCGAACGCCGGGGATGAGCTTGAAGCGCTGAGCACATGCCAAGATGCCGGCCCCGGTGTTGCCGGAGGTCACCAGCGCATCCGCTTCCCCGTCGGCGACCAGCTGCGCGGCCAAGGCGATCGACGCATCCGGCTTTCTCGCCAGCGCCTCGGCGGGTTTCTCCTCCATCGCCACGAAGCTCGAAGCATGGTGGACGGAGATGCGTTCGCCGCTGTGCCGGGTCTCCTTCAGCGCTTCTGCGATCGCATCGCGATCTCCCACCAGCAGGGCGTGGATGTGTGGCGCCTCCAGGGACAGATGGGCCGCGCCGCGCACGAGCTCGGCCGGCCCGAAGTCGCCGCCCATCACGTCGAAGGCAATGGTGATCGGCCCGGGCATGGGAACGGCATCTTATAGGGCAATGCGCCCGTTCCGGCGTGCGGATTCGCAGGAGGAGAGCAGGCTGGTTGGCGTCACCAACCTTGCCCCCATCACGGCCGCTCGTCGCTGCGCCGGATCGGACTACGCGAAGACCGCTCAGTACTCGCCGCGCTTCGCCTGCTCCGCCACCCGGTTGGCGTTTCGCTCGATACAGCCCTTGGTGAGGGTGTACTGGTACGTCCCCAACTCATCGCGCCAGTACTCGCCCTCGTAGGGCCAATAGAGCTGATCGTCGGCGACGGCAACGGAGTATTTGTACTTCTTCACGATCTCAGTCGCGCCGCCGGCCCGAAGCTGCTCCTCCAGGAACTCCTTCTCCTTGGTGGTGGTCTCAAATTTGATCCGCAGCCCATTGGTCAGCAGTTTCTTCAGCTCCGCCAGCTCGAACTCGAGCTTGCCCTTGGCCATGATTCCAGCCTTCTTGATCAGCACCTCGCGCTGTTTCTTGAGGTCATCGACCAGGGTCTTGGCGAGGTTCGAGTACCTGAAACTGTCCGGCCTTTGACTGAGCGCATCCAGCTCGGCCTCGAGCTCGAGGATGGAGTCGTTCGTATTCTTGAGGTCTTTGTCGGTCAAGGCGAGCCGCAGGATTCGCTCCAGGATCAGGTCGGTGCTGTTTTTCGCAGCCGAGGTCTTGTTCTTCTTTTGAATGTCCGCGAGCACGGTGTAGTACGCGGACGCGTCCATCTCCTTCTTCAAAAGTACGTCGAGTTGATCGTGGACCGGCAGGTAGATCCGCTCGAAATCCTCGAGGATCCACGAGGACTCCCGATAGCGGCAGTTCTCGTAATAGATCACCGCCTTGAGGATCAGCGCCTCAGGGAAGTACTCCTCCTGGAAAAATGGCGAGGAGAGCGTGATCAGATTGCCGAGCGCCTGCTCGTACTGACCGATGCGATAGCTTGCCCACGACGACTCGAACAGCGCTTCCAGCCACTGCTTTCCGCCGCGCTCGACCTTGTTGTAGTAGTAGATGGCGTAGCGATTCTGCCGGTGGCCGTAGTGAGTTCGCGCCAGCTGCATGAAGGCGAGCTCGCGCGCGTCCTTGTCCGCACGCGCTTGCGCTTCTGCTTTCGCGCCCCCCGGCCGAGTCACTCGGATCACTTCTTTCATCGACTCGAGGGATGAGTTGAAATTGTCCTCGCGAAAATAGGCCAGGCCTTCGAGGTACTTTGCGCGAGCGTAGAAGGCGTCGCCCTTGGGGATCGACAGCGCGAGCCGTTTGACCTCGTCGAAGCTCTTGCTTGCCTCTGCCTTTTGCTCGACCAGATCCAGCGCTCGTCCGCGGACGAAGTGATATCGCGCAAGCAGATAGCGAAACTCGCTGCGGAACTTCTCGGGGAATTCGGCGTTCGAGTACTTCGCAATCTCTCCCAGGATGACCGATTCGTTGGTTGTCTTGTGGCTGATGAAGAACAGCCATTCGAGGCTGCTCTTAAAGAATCGCGACTGCGGCCCTTTGGCGAGAATCTGGGAGAGCTCGCCCAGAGACGAATGGTACATGCCCATCCGGTACAGCGATTTCGCGAGCAGGAAATTCGCGTCCATGTGCAGCTCGGCGAGCTTGGGATCCTGCATCAGCTCGTACGAGCTCACCGCCGCCAGATCGTAGTGCTCGTCCTTGAATTCGCGCAGGGCGACGTCCAGCTTCTGACGTTCGGCGCTCTTACCCGAGACGTCAACCGGCTCGAAGGTCATCGTCGGCGCGGGCTTGGCCGGCTTTTCGCTCTTTTGGATGGTAGGAGGTGGAACCGCAGAGAGGCTTGGCGGCGGCGGATTGAGGACCTTTTGCAGCCCCGGGGCAGGCGGCTGGGGCGGTGCAGTCGTCTGCGTCGGCGCAGCGGTGGTTTCCGCCGGCTTGGTCTGGGTCGAAACGTCGCTGGCGGTGGCGGGCACCGTCGCGCTCTCGCTCGTCTTGGTGCGGCTGCTTCTGCTGCCGTTCTTGCCGCCGCTCTTACCGCCGCTCTTGGTGCCGCGAGTCTTCGAAGAGACCTTTCGTTCGGTATCGGTCGCGCTGTCGCCGTTGTCGGACTTCTTGCGGCGCATCTTCGACGTGCTCTTTCGCTCCGAGTCGGACGCGGTGGAGTTCGCGTCCGACTTCTTCTTTTTCGAACGCTTCTTCTTCTTCAGCCCGCCCGATGGATCCTCATTCTTGGACTGATCCGTCGGGTCCTCCGCAGCCGAGGCCTTCTGCGCCGAAAAGGGCGGCGCGCCGAGCAAGATTGCAAGTCCGAGGGCGGAGATTTTCAAAAGCAGGCGCATGGCGGTCACGAGTCGGTGAACACGGAGGGAAAGAACATCGAAAACCCGAGCTCAAACGTGATTTGCTGTCGAGTCTGCGTGGCGGGAATCGGAAGCACGTCCTCCTGATAGACCAGGTCGCGCAGCTCGGTTCGCAGCGTGAGCCAGCGGTTCATGACCAGCCGCAACCCCAGGCCTGCGCTTCCGCCCACCGTCATCTTTGAAGAGCTGCCACTGCCGCTTGGGGCTGGACCGGCGTATTGAACCACGGCCGGACCCGCCAGCACGTACATGTCGAAGTGGACAAAACTCTCTGAGAACAAGGAAAGCTTTCCGTAAATGGGCGCCCACTGGCCCTCGAGTCCGCCGACCAGGTTGATCTGGCCTGGGGCCCTGCCGTCCAGCTCGGTCATCGTGGCTGAGCGACAGCCGACTGGACCGGCAGTCGGGTCGCGGTTGCAGACTTGTGCGGCGCCGGCGACGACGGGGAATGCGTAGTTGAAGTGCAACCCGATGCCCAGGGTTTCCAGAGCGTGATAAGTCAACGTCGCGCCCAACATGTATTTGGTGAAGAAGGCGTCTTTGAGTGAAAGGGCTCCGGAGGGGCTCAGCTCGAAGCGACCCTTCTTTCGGAAGAGATGACCGGAGACCGGCTGGATCCGTTCGCGCAGCGGCCCGAGCCGGTCCTTGTCGACTTCCGCTACATCCCCGGCCTCGTCCTCGCTTTTGTCGGCAAGGACAGGCGAAGCGCAGAGCACCGTCCAGCCTGCGAGTACCCAGCTCAGCGGTCGCATCATTCGGCCTCCCTTCCAGTCGACTGGAATGGGAGGAACACTGAAACCCCCGCTCCCAGCATCATCAGATTCTGAATTGCCCCCTTCGTGGTTCCCGCGGGCTGGTCGACATAGGCGGTGTTGATCAGCGCCACGTTCACCGCGAGAAAGTCCTTCGCGACGAACCGCATGCCGACGCCGAGATCCACCGCTGGGTTCAGGCCCCGCTGTGCCGAGGTGTCCGTTTGCACGACGCCGGCGCCGCCGAGAATGTACGCGTCAATGTGCAAGATGGAATTGAAGATCGCGACCTTGCCGTAGAGCGGGCTCCACTCCACGTCGCCCATCGTCGACCACTGCGGCACCGAGTAGAAGATTCGGCTTTGAAAATCTCTCTTCGCGGTGCGCGCGTCATCGCTGGGATATACAGACGACCCGAACACTCCCATCCACGAAAACCGACCGGCGAGCGCGAGGGTATCCGCCAGGTAGTAAGCCCCGCGGATGTTGAGCGCGTATTTCGAATAGTAAGGATCGTTGACCGAGGTGCTCACCGACGGCGCGAGCTCGAAGCGATGCTTCTTTAGATAAACTTTGCGCTGGACGCTCTTGACTCGGTCTTCCTGAATGATGTCTCGCTCGCCCAGCGTCGGCGGTGATTTGTTCGCAGTCTGCTCAACGGAAGCCGCCACAGGCTTGGCCGATTTGTCTGCCTTTTGCGGCTCTTCCTTTTTTTTCTGCTCTTCCTTCTTCTCGTCTTCGTTCAGGTCCAGGCCCAGCTCTTTTTCTTGTCCAAAGGCTCGGCCACTGAAAACGAGCAGCACCAGCACGGCTTGTATGCGGATCAATTGACGGGATCTCCGTATTGAAGAATTCCCCGGGCGCTAGGCCACCTGGGCGACAGGGTTGCATCCTACCGCCCGCCCCCGGGCCCAGCAAATGGTGCGGTCGTGTAAGTTGCCTACATTGTTACACAATTTCCGACTCTGGCGATGTTGCCCGGCGGTCGGCTGTGCTACCGTTCGTCTGCCGCCACAGGCCTGGAGGAGACGCGCCGAGATGCCCGTTCGCCGCTCGTTGGTCGCTGCGCTGTTGCTTGGAGTTCCGCTTTTTTTCAACGCTTGCCGGGTGGCAACGGATTTGGGGCTTCCCTGCCAACTGGTTAAAAAGAACCCGGACGGGGGAACCACCTCGGTGCCGATCCTCGAGTCCGACTTGCCGGGAGGCAACAAGGACTTCATCTCATTCGGGGCGACCGAGTGTGAAGACTTGGTCTGCGTCCGGGATGCCAACGTTCCGAAGACGGGCGTACCGGGCGCCGCCGCCACCGGCTATTGCTCCAGGGCGTGCGTGCCGAACGTCTCGGGCGCTTGCCCGGCGGCCAACAAAAGCGATGATAGCAACCCGGACAAGCGGCTCACCTGTCGAGCCCTGCTGCTGGATGAGGCGACGCTCGGCGCCATCTGCACCAACGATCCGAGCACGTGCCAGAAACTGGGAGACACCCGCTCTCCCTACTTCTGCGCTCGAGGCGTCGACGCCGGCATGTAGCCAGCGCCATCCGCCCGTCGCCGTCATTGGGTTTCGATCTCGACCTGACTTCCCGACCGGATGCCGGACCTCTCAGACCATCCTCCCCGGACCTCGAGCACGTATTTCGAGGGGACTCCGACCGAGCGCGAAGTCAGCGTCCGCGGTTCGGCCTGCGCGACGATGCCCACGATTCGCTTCGCCTGTGAGATGAAGATCATATCGAGCGGGATGAGCGTGTTGCGCATCCAGAAGGAGCGCACTTTTTCGTCTGGAAAGATGAAGAGCATTCCCTTCCCGTCCGGAAGTTGAGTTCGCCACATCATCCCCCGAGTGGTGATCTCCTCATTCGCGGCGACCTCGGCGTCCACGGCGTGCGCGCCGCCGTAAGCATCCTTTAAAATGACCCGCGCGCGCGGAAGCTGAGGCATCGGATAATCTTCCGCGGTCGGATCGGTGGTCCGGTTTGAGCGCGCATTTGCCGAGCTGGGCGCCGGTTGCGCGGCGGAATCCGACAGGGACGGCGAGGCGGACTTGCTGCAGGCCAGCGCGCACAGCAGCGCTCCGGCTATCGCCCGGATTGGCCTGATCATTACTTCTGGGGCTTGTTTAGAAGTTTGTGCGTGAGCTCAGCGCCCAAGCTTTCTTCCATCAGCTTCTCGACGATGGACTCGAATTCGGTCCGCTGCGACTCGTCCGCGTAGATGAAGCGAATGCCCATGCCCGGATCGGGCGGCTCCGTTTTCGACCACACCACCTCCCCAAGAAGCTCGAACGGTGAATCTCGACGCGGTATCGTCAGCTTGAACAAGAATCGCGTTCCGATCGCCAGCGGTTTGTCCGTCTTGATGAATGTCCCGCCCTTGGAGATGTTCTTGGTGTAGTCGGCAAAAAAGGAGTTCAGCTTCTTGTAATCGACCCTCAGCTCGATCGGAGCGCGCGCATGCTTCCGATTCTGGGGCCGTTTCGATTCGCTCATGCCTAGGAGATTATAGGGGAGCTCATGCTCCAAGTCCTCATTCGAGCAGCTTATCTGCTCCGCAGGCCAGCAGTCATTGCCGGAGTCTTGATCCTCTCCGTCGGCGGAGCCTCGTTGGTTCAACTGCCGCTCTTTGGACTTCCGGGCTATGAGCTCGGTGAGGCCATGGCAGTCGGGGTGGGATTGTTGGGCGGGCTGCTCGGCATCGCCGCTGCCAATCAGGAACGGCGGCTGATCCAGGGAATGGATCCGCGGCCCCGCCGTGCGATTCGAAGCGATGAGGCGTTCAATTCCGTTTGGATGCCGTTTGCTGCCGCCGCGCTGTTGAACTTGGCGGCGCTCGTCCCGCCGTTCGCGGCTGCGATCTTCTTCGCGGTGACCTCGACTCGCTGCAATCCATTCGCCCAGGTCGCTTTCTATCCACTCCTGGCAATTCCATCGGCACTCGTCGGTTCGGCGGCCGGCGTTTTGTGCGGGCTCGCCTGCCGCCGCGCGTTTGCCGCGGGCGCGCTCTATCTGTTGCTCTTTGTTGGCTCGGCGCTGGCGACGGGCTGGCCGGTGATCTACGGGCCTCAAGTTCACGCCTTCAATCACTTCGCGGGCTACTTTCCCGGGCCCCTCTACGATGAGGCGCTCGTGGTTCGACCGGCCCTTCTTTGGTTCCGCCTCGAGTCCATTCTCGTCGCCTTGTGCACCGTCGCCTTAGCGGCGTTTTTGCTGGACATGAAGGACGGCCTGCTCAAAACGCCCCGCGCGCGCCCGGGGGTATTCCTCTGCTTGCTGATTTTGGCCGCCGCGATCGCTGCGACCGAAACGCGCGCAGACGTTTTGGGATTTCGCACTTCCGAGCGATTCTTGACCGAGAAGCTGGGTGGACTCCGCGAGACGGAGCACTTTCGAATCATCTATCCGCGCGGCAAGCCAAAGGAACAACTCGATCGGCTGGCGCGCGACGCGGAGTTTCGCTACGCGCAGATCCGCGCCTTTCTCGGAGGCGCTCCGGACGCGCCGATCCACCTCTACGTCTACCGATCGCCGGAAGAAAAACTGGCCCTGGTGGGCGCCGCCCACACTCAGTTTGCCAAGCCCTGGCGCCTCGAGGTCCATCTCAACGATGCGCCGTTTCCAAACCCCACGCTCAAGCACGAGCTGGCGCATGCGATGGCGGCTCCCTTCGGCTCTGGGCTCTTCCGCGTAACTTCGAGGCGCGGCATCTGGCCGGTGATGGGAATCGTGGAAGGGTTGGCCGTCGCGGCCGACGACGCTATCGACGAGCTTTCGCTTCATGAATGGGCCGCCGCGATGCGCCAGCACAAGCTTGCGCCCGACGTGACTTCGCTCTTTCGTTTCGACTCGTTCTACGCAAGCCCCGCTCCTCGGGCCTACGTGCTCGCCGGGTCCTTTCTGCGCTATCTCGCCGAGACCCACGGGTCCGAAAAGCTGCGCCAGCTCTACGCGCAGGGAGACTTCCAGAGCGCTTACCAGCGCTCGCTCGATGCGCTCGCTGCGGATTGGGGAGCTTTCTTGGACAAGATTCCCCTCGACGCGGCGGCGGTGAATCAGGCGTTCGCGCGCTTCAGGCGCGGAAGCATCTTCTCTCGCCCGTGCGCGCGCGAGGTCGCGTCGCTTCAGAGCGAAGCGGCAGAATTTCTCAAGAGCGACCCCTCCGAAGCTTTGGCGAGATATCAGCGCTGCGCGGAGATCCAACCGGACGAGCCCTCCTTTCGCGCGGGCGAGGCAAAATCGCTGGAGTTGCTCGGCCGAGCCAGCGAGGCGCTGGAAGTTCTCCTCAAGCTTGGCGATCAGGTGAAGGGCGAGCCGGCTTTGGAAGCTGAAGTGGCAATGGCGGTGGCAGATCTCGAATGGCGCCGCGGTCGAGTCGACCCGGCGGAACAGCATCTGAAGAAGGTCCTCGAGCTCAGGCCGAGCGCTTTGATGGAACGCGCGGCGCGAATAAAACTGGCCGTGCTGCGATCGAAGGCCGGACCGGCGGTCTGGGCTTATTTGAGCGACCAACCCGAGGAACTCAGGCTTCTCGGGTTGAAGGAGGCATTGGAGCAGGACCCGGCCGCAAGAACGTACTTGAGCTATTTATTGGGCCGCCGATTGACCCAACTCGGAGTCGGTACTCTGGCGATGGGTTACCTTTCACGCTCGCTCTCGGCCCCGCTGCCGGACAGCATCCGCCGCGAGGCGGTGCGCTTGAAAGTCGAAGCGGCGTACATCACCGGCGACTGCGCGGGGGTGAAAAATGACGTCGGGCACCTTCCCGATTTCGGACCAACCTTCAAGGCGTCCATTCTCGAATGGCAGGAACGCTGCCAGTTCGAAGAGCGGATCTTCAAGGGACCTCTGGTTTCGCAATCTCCTTTCCGCTAAACGGCGCACTGGCAGGAGGCGCGATGAGGTTTGAGACTCACCAGCGAATTCAGGGGACAGTGGAGGAAGCAGAGCGCGCGATGCTCGATGAGAGGTACCCTCATTTCTTACTCAAGCATCACGGGGTTCTGTTGGAAGTCGAGCCGTTGGAGAGGCGGGAGGACGGTCACCTGGTTCGGCGAAAGGTGCGGTATCGGCCCAGGCCCGTGATACAGTCCATCGGTCCGAAACCCGTTCCTCCAGAGTGGTTCGCATTCATCGAAACCTCGACCTACGACCGAAACCGGAAAGAATTGTCCTTCAGCAACGTGCCGACGACGCCGAGGATCAGCCGGATGCTGGTGAACAACGGCGTCCTTCGCCTGCGCAGCACCTCGGGTGGGAGCGAGAGGACACTCGAAGGAGAGATCAAGCTCAACCTTCCGTTCCTGCTCAAGCCCTTGGCGATCATTGGAGAAAGGCTCATTCACGCAGAGGGCCTGAAGATCCTCGACGGCGAGCTGCCGGTGCTGAATCGGTTCATCGCGGAGGTGATTCGGGCGCCCGCGCAGGCTCCGCGCTCGACGTGACGGGAATGATTTATTTGTGTTCGCGTTTTGATTGTTGGAGAGCCCTGCAATGAAGACACCGCTGTCGTTATCGCTGTGTCTCACCTTGCTCGTCGCCTGTGGTGCGCGCCGCATCCCAGGAACGGAGATCGAGGACAACGATGACACGAGGGCAATCCTCAAGGTGATGGAGCAATACCGCGCCGCGCTGGAGGCTCGCGATGCGGAGGGCGTTCTGAAGCTTCTCTCCGATTCGTTCAAGGACGAAGGCGGCAGCTCGAAGATGGAAGACCGGATGGATCTTGCGACCCTCCAAAAGAAGCTGCCGGCGGAGCTGGCCAAGGTGGAAGACGTGAAGCTCGATCTCAGCGTCCGGAAGATCGAAATCTTCTCCGAGACCAGCACCGCGAGCGCGGTTTACACCTACAACCTGAGCTTTCGAATGCCTCGCCTGAACAACAAGCCGCAGAGTGAATCGGAAATCAAGCAGATGTGGTTCAAGCGCGACAAGGGGCAGTGGAAGATCTCTTCGGGGATCTGAGCTGCTCAGCGCCTCGGCCGAGCGTCGGAGCCGGCGAGCCCGATCATCGCCTTAAACGCGGTCGCCTCCATCTGGCGCAGCGCCCGCGCCCTCGCCAGGTAAGTTCGAAAGCTCTTTCGCATCAGTCGCTCGGGCGGCAGCGTGGAGAGATGAAAATCGCGAATCCTCGACGCGCAATAACGCACGGCACCAAACAGCGCCTCGAAGTACAGCGCTTCCTTTTCGAGGGCGTACAATGGGCGCTGGGCCTGATAACCGGTGATCATCGCCCGGCAGAGGTCGGGGCGGTATCCCTCGTCGAAGCACCAGGCATTGAGGGCAATGGCGAGGTCGAGGACGAAGGCATCTCGGCAAGCCATCTCGAAGTCAAAGAAGGCGGAAACCCGATCGCCTACCCATTTGACATTGTCCATAAACAGGTCGGCATGGATCGCGCCCCTGGGAAGGAGACCAGATTCGAAGGACTGGGACTCGCGCAGCAGCTGGGTCAGCTCCAGCGCAATGGACTGTATCTCGGCGTCGCGGTCGCGGCTCAGCTCGTCCAGCCATCGGGCGACCTGCGCTGGCGAGTAGGGATTGATTCGATCGCCGTCGAACGAGTTGGCGATCCGGTGGAGCTTGCCGAGCTCCGCGCCCACCCGCTCGCCGTGCTCCGGTCTCAAGTCAGCTCGCGTGAGCTCCTCGCCCGCGAGGTGGCGAAAGATCGACGCGCGCCCACCGGCGATTTCGAGAAACGGCGAAGCCTCTGCAGTCCGCACCAAGGTCGGCGCTGGGAAGCCGCCTCGCAGCAAGTGAGCGATCAACGCCGCCTCGAATTCGAGGTCCGCCGCGGTTCGAACCGTCGAATGGCGCAGAAAGAACGTCCCTGAATCCGTCTCCAATCGAAAATTGGTGTTGATCGATCCGTGCGGGATTCCGCGTGCGGCGCGAACTTCGCCGAGCTGGAACGCGCGAGCGATTAGGGACAGCTGCTCGAAGCTGAGCTCTGTGTACACCGCCACCAGGGCAGGTTTGATGACCACCTGCGCCTAAGTCAAGCGCAAGCCGGCTAGAGGAATTCAGCTGGATCGATCGAGCGGTGCTTGGCGGAAACGAACTTCCAGTCGTCTCGCTCCTTCTCCAGCTTAGCTTCGATCGCGTAGGAGCTAAGCTCGCTCTCCTTGGCCAGCTCTTTGAGAGTCGCTGCGTTCGAGCGACCGAAGATGAACTTCCCCGAAAAGCTGGCGGTGGAAGGCGAGGTCACGGTGACGGCCAGGTCCACCGCGAACACCCGAAGCCAATTGCCCCGCATCAGCTCCGCGACGAGCAGCTGATGCAGGTCGCGCTTGCTGCCTCCCTCGTCGAAAGTGAAGCGCTCGGAGATTTGCTCCATGATGTAGCTCACGTCCTTTTTCTCCGCCGCCCGCGCCATCTTGATCACCTTCTGCCGGATCAGCTCCTCCGAGCTCGCCTGCGAGCCCTTGGGCCAAAGGAGCACCACCACCGCGGCGGCGAGAGCCACCACCAAGACTGCGAAGAGTTTCGAGCGCGACAACGTCATGGTGCTGCCGGAGGCGCCTTCGGCGGTGGCGGCGCTCTTTCCGCCGCTTCGGCATCGACCAACAGCTCATCGGCGTCGATGATTTCCTCCGGCCGCAGTGCTTGGCCAATCTGTTTCAGTCGGCGCTGCGAGAGCGCTTCCAAGTAGTTCTTCATCTGCGGGTAGTCCCGAATCAGCTCGTCGAAAGCCGCCCGGTCCAGGTAGGCAGCTGCAGTCTTTCGGGTGGCCACCACCGTCGCCGTCGCTCGCAGCCCGGTGAGCAGGGAAATCTCTCCGGCAATGTCCCCCTCGCGCAGAATGCCCAGGCTTACCATGCCTCCGGCCGGATCCTCTTTTTGAACCACCAATTCCCCGGCGAGTATCAGGAACAACCCTGGCGAGTGTTGGCCTTCCACCAGCGCGATTTCGTGCGGCTGAAGCGCACGAAAACGGAATCGGCTCAGCAGCGCTGCCCGTCCGGAGTCATCGACTTGCTGAAGCAGGGGCGAGGTGCCAATCAGGTTCCTCGCCATTCGGCGCTGCGCGAACTCGGCCAGGGCATGGGGTACGTTGGGAAAGCTCTTGGCGATGGAGTTGAGGTGCTCTCGCCGGATTTCGAACACCTCCGTCTCCTCGCGAGCCACCACGGTGACGCTGGGAGGTGCTCCGGTGAAGAGCGCAATCACGCCGAAAATCGAACCCCCGCGCAGGTAACCGAGGATGCTCTCTCGCGCATCCGATTGGCGCGCCACCTGCGCCTCGCCCGAGACGATCACGAAGATCGAATCGCCCCCCTGGCCCTGCCTGGCGATCGCTTCTCCAGCTCGATAGGTCCGGTAGCCCATGGTAGACACGAGCTGGACAAATGGCTCCGCATCTAGGTCAACGAACAGCGGGAGCGCTCGCCCTTCATCCCCGCTTGGCTCGCCGAGATCCGGCGCTGCCAATACCTCGATCGACTTGTCGCTGAGCGACTGCCCGCCCAATGCCATCAGGTCTTCCGAGACTTTGCCCTCGTAGAGAATCTCTGGTGGAAGAGGAGGAGGAACCGAGGCTTTCCCCGGGGCAGTCGGAATCGCCCGGGCGTGAATGCGAAGAAGCGTCTCCTGGACCCGTTTCTCGTTTGCGCTCAGCTCATGCGCGCGCTTGCACGCCGCGATTGCCGACAAGAGATAACCGCGCCGCAAAAGACCCTCTGCGCAGGCCTGAAGAGTGATGACCGCCCGCTCCTTTTCGCCCAGCCCGGCGAAGCAGCGCGCTGCGAGCACCCGAGCTTGGTGATCCGAGGGGTATCGATGGACGGCCTCCGCCAGAACAGCCAGAGCTCGCTCAAACTGCTCTTCGTTCAGAAGGTCAACGCCCAGCTCACGCAAGGAAGAAGGATTCATGTTCGGGATGGCGCGAAGGCGCGCCAATGAAACATTAGATCACTGCGGCCTTCCCCGCGACCCGGCGCGCCCATTGGCCGTAAGGGGTGCGACATCGAGACGAGCATGCAACGGTAAGCCGGCGCTGGGATTGCTGACTTCGATCGGTGCCGTTAGTCTCACTTTCTGTGCATTTTCGCTCGGAGAAGCAATGAAGACCCAGTCGCGCAAGCCGCGCCGCACCACCTCAAATCCCCTACCCACGCCCTCGCGCCCTTCCCCGCCTCTGCTCACGCCCGAAAGGCTCGAGAAAATCCTCGCCGCGGCGATGTCCCGCGGGGCTGATTTCGCCGAGGTATACGTCGAGAGGGCGACCAGCACTGCGGTTTCGTTG
>DATFTC010000188.1:0-40286 GCA_035262305.1 Myxococcaceae bacterium
AATCCAACCACCGAGAAAAGCCAAACCGTGAAGTCCGAGAGCGATGATGCCGTTGGTCAGCGTTGAGAACATCGTGCCGAAGAGAAAAGCCACCGTGAGCAGCAACACGCTCTCGAGCCACATCAGGCTCAAACCTCGCAACAGGTGATGAGCGGAGTAACCGGTAATCCAATAGCTCATCGCCGCCAACCCGCAGACCATCAGGCAAAGAAAAATGGTGAACATCCCCACGAAGCCCAGCCACTTGCCAATCAGCAGCTGGTGGCGACGGACCGGTTTGGTGGCGACCGCCTGGATGGTCCCCGAGGCGATCTCTCCAGAGATCGTATCCACCGAGGTTAGGACAGTCATCGCCAGCACGAGGAAATTGAGCGCGTACATGCCGACGATGAACTGAGTATTCAGGATCTGCCGGCGGATCAGCGGGGTGATCCGCGGGCCAAAAGTCTGATAGTGCTCGGCGAGCCCGAACAACAAAAGAAAGGCCAGCCCTACGAAGAGGGCCATCCAAAGGATTTTCTTGCGAGCCGTTTCCTTGAAGGTCAATCGCGCCAGGACCCAGATGCTCCTCACAACCCACCGTCCTCACCGACGACTTGTAGAAAGCGCTCCTCGAGAGAGAGGCGATGAGGCGTAACCTCGAAGACATCGACGCCGGACCTCACCAAATAGCGCAAAAGGTCGGGAATCACGTCGCTGGTGCCGACGGTCAATGAGAGGCGTTCCGCGTCGGAGTGAATCACCGCTCCCCATTTGGTGAGCCCGGCGAGGATTTGAGCATCGAGCTTGCGGGCGCGCAGGCTGACCGTCGTCTCGCCGTCGATCCATGTCTGGATTGCCCGCGTTTCCAAAACGCGGCCGCGCTTGATGAACGCGACTCGGTCGCAGGTGATTTCGACCTCGCTGAGCAGATGCGAGTTCAGAAACACGGTGGCGCCGCGTTCGCGCTGGGCCTTGATGATGTCCCGCACCAGTCGCCGGCCGATCGGGTCCAGACCCGAGGTGGGCTCGTCGAGGAAAATCAACTCCGGCTCGTTCAGCAAGGCTTGCGCCAGGCCAATCCGCTGGAGCATGCCTTTTGAAAACTCGCGCACCCGCTTGTCTCGGTGCGCGGTGAGCCCGACCAGCTCGAGAAGCATCGGAATTCGCTGGCGCAGCTTTTGGCGGGACATTCCATGCAATCGCCCGTGCACGTCGAGAAGCTCCCACCCGCTCAGCCAGCCGTAAAACTGGAAATGCTCCGGCAAGAAACCGATCTTGCGCCGCGTTTCTACCTCCCCCGCCGGGCGACCGAGGACTTCCGCCTCGCCCGAGGTGGGCGCGACGAGGCCGAGCATCATCTTGATCGAGGTGCTCTTCCCTGCCCCGTTTGGCCCGAGGAATCCAAAGACCTCGCCTCGAGGCACCTCGAGCGTGAGACCTTCCACGGCGACATTGTTGAGGAAGGTTTTCCTGAGCCCTCGCGTGCGAATCGCGAGGTCGGCCGTTTGCATCGAGGATCTGCGTCTAGTTCAGCGATTCCGCCAGGGTCAAGGCGTCCGTCGGATCTCCCCAACCCCTGAGCGAGTAGATCAACCCGCCCCTGGTCCACACCAGCCAGTAGCGCGCAGGGGTTTTCTCGCCCCGGCCAGCGCGCTCGATCAACGTTCCTTGCGCCCCGTCGACTTCGACGGTTCGATACGACGAGCCCTGCGGAATGCCCAATACGAGGGTCGAGGCCCAGTCCACGGTGCGACTAAAGCCCCGCGCGGCCTCAGCACTCATCCCGCCGAGCTGCAAACCAAATTCGGCGATCTCCGCCAGGTCTAGCTCGGGGGGGACGGTCACCGTCGGGCTTGGAGCTTGCACCAGCTGGATGCAGGGCAATCCACCCACCACCTCCGCAGGTAAGGCGTCGTGGCCCCGGTGGCGACAGGAGCCATATTCGGCCAGGACGACCTTCGGTATTTGCGCTGCGATCGTCGCACCGTCCAGCGAGTACGGAAGCTGTAGATCAGAGCGCCCGCCCTCTTCGAGGAGGGATTGCAAGCGATCGCGGTCAACCGTCATGTGAAAAGCCTGCTCGCCAAAGACCTTCAGCTGTGGTGCGTCAGCCCGATTTCCCAGGAGCCTGACTTGAAATCCGGCGGCTTGCGACGCATCCGCGCCGTTCATCACCTGCTGCGGCTCACCGGGCTTCACCGTCACGACCACTTCTTCTGAAATCAATTGAGCGATCGACTTCCCGAGTCGCGCGCGGTCGCCCGGGTTGTCAAGCGCCTCGAAGTCAAGCGGCACCGCGGTGATCTTCTGAACGCGCAGCATGGCCACCAATCGCTGGGCGAAGCTGCGCGCCGGCGTGAAGGCGAGCACGCCGACGATCAAAGAGGCGGCGGCGAGCGTCATCCATGCGGGCCTGCCCAATAGAATCCGCGCAACCGAACGGGTGTCGCCCTGGACAGCTGCGCGCCTCGTGCGGAATCTGGCGATCGCCGCTCGAGCGTCCGGTGAGCTCTCGCCTGCGAGGGGCGCCAGGACGGTGAGCGCTCTGGCAACGCGCTCGGCGCTTCGAGCAATCCCCTCGGCGCGCCGGCGACAGTCCGCGCACGAAGCAAAGTGCTCTCCAAGCTCGAGCTGTCGCTTTTCGCTCAACTCGCCGTCGATCTGCGCGCGCAACATTCCATCACTGAGACAGGCCATGATCACTCCTCTTGTCCGTACATTCGAAGGTACTGCACCTGGAATCGCGCTTCCGCCCGCGCGAGCATCGTGCCGACCGAGCTCGGTTTTAAGCCGAGGACATCGGCCAGCTCGCCATAGGAAAGCCCGCTTGAGCGCAGCAGCAAAACGTTCGCCTGCCAGCGCTTGAGCGACGCCAAAACCGAGCGAACGCGGGCACCGCGCTCCGCCCGCAGAAGGCCATCCAGCGGCGTTCCCGAAGAGCCCGCGGCGTGGATCTGCTGTCCGGCCTGGTGCTCGTAGCGGCGGCGACGAGCGCTCGCCCTCAGGTCCTCAATGCCCAAGTTCAGCGCGGTGCGATACAGCCAGCTCCCGAGTCTGCCGCTCGCCGTCGGGCGAGACGATTGCCGGTACGCCCTCCAAAACACCTCGTTGGCAAGCTCCTCGGCGCGCAGCCGATCGCCCACTACGTGGATCAACAGCGAGACGACTTGACTGTAATAGCTGACAAATACTTCTTCGAATGCGCCGTCGGGTCGCACCGACTCGCTGGCGGCACCGGTCGCCGCGCCCAGGGCAAAATCCCAGCCTTCGGCTTGGTCCGCGCTCACCAGCACCTCCCTGCCCTTCTTGCCATGAAGGATCAACGCCTGCCAGCGTCGAAATGTGACAGTCTGCGGGGTCGATGGGGGAAGTCGAAAGTTCAGAGGCGAAAGTTCAAAGTTGAAGGTTTGGGCCCGGCCCGATTGAAGATGTCGGCGGGAACCCGGCGGGCGTGTTATGTGGTACGGTCGGCCGGATGAGGAGGCAAGATATGCTCCGTAAGGCTGTTGAACTTCGAAGTGCTCTTCTCGCACTGGGCGCGTTGACGTCGTTTGGTGCATGCGTTCATGCGCCGGAGCTCAAGCCCCAAGCGCCAGCGCAGACGATGGCCGGCAAGCAAGACACCGCAGTCGCCGACGTGCAAGGGGTCCATGTGCTGGTGGCAACCAACGCGTGGAAGAGACCCGAATCGCTCGCAGATCAGCTCACGCCGATCCAAATCACCGTGGAGAATCACAGCGGGAGGCCGCTGCAGCTCTTGTACCCAGACTTCCTTCTCAGCAGCGGCAGTGGAGCTCGCTATTCGCCGCTCGCGGCGACGAGGGACGAAGCAGCCCCATACCGGTTCGGCAGCGTGATGAGATCGGCGGTGTACCAACCCGCGGCGGTCTACGTGCCGGTCATGTCGCGCTGTAGCAACCAGGAAAGGCTCACCGACACTCCCTATCCTGCGCATTCGTACCCCGGCGTGACTCCCTCCGGCGGCGTGTTCCCCTATACTGCCCCAGAGCAGGACCCCTCGTGCCCGGAAAACGTGGCGTCCGCCGAAATGCTTGCCCAGGCGCTGCCGCAGGGTGTTGTTCAAAGCAACGCGCGCGTCGCCGGCTTCATCTACTTTCAGGGCGTGAGCAATCGCGAGTCGAGCGTTCAACTTGAGATCAATCTGGTCGATGCAAATACTGGCCAGTCATTCGGCCGAGTCACCATCCCGTTTGCAGTAAGCAAATAAGGCGATCCGCTGAACGCGCACGTGGGTTAAGCGCGATACTTCTCCATACAGCCATACATCCAGCCACAGTCCATTGGGACCCAGCCGCCGTGTTAAAGTGGCGGCTCGAGCTCGCTGCGAAAGCGAGACGCCCCGGAGGAACGTATGCATGTAAGAGATTTCGCCAGCGCTTGCGCGCTGACGATCGCTCTTTTCCCCTTGCATGCTGTCTGGGCGGAGGTGGGGACGGTTTCGGCGATCGAGGGGGAATCGGTCCGGCTGACGCCCTCGGGCCAATCATTTGCTTTGCGAGTTGGATCGCAATTGGGTCTCGGCGACATGCTCGAGGTGAAATCGGGAAATATCAAAATAACTTTGACCGACGAGAGCGAAATTGCGCTCGGCGCCGGCTCACTGCTTCGGATCGACGAGGCGCAATTCAAACAGCTCGAGCGGCGCCGCTTTTCCGGTTGGCTCTTTGTCGGCTCGCTCTGGTCGCGAGTGACCAAAGCAGTGGCGGGGTCAGACGCTAAATTTGAGGTGGTGACCGATCAGATGGTGGCAGGCGTTCGCGGAACCACTTTTCGCGTCGATATCGTGGCCAACGAAGGCAATGAAAAAGAGACGCTGGTGCACGTGATCGCGGGACGCGTTGGAGTTGCGGAGCGGGCGGGTCGGAATGCCGAGGCAAAAAACGTGGGCAAACCGAAAGCCACCGAGCTGAACGCCGGTGAGAGTGCTCGAGCCACCAAGGATGGGATGCGCAGAGAGCAAGGACCACCTCCGGCGCGTGAGGAATTCGATCGATTCATTCATTCTCATCAGCGAGCCACCGAGAGCAGAGCCGAGCATGTTCGCAGCCGGGAAAAGAACCCCCGGCGGCGGTAGCCCTCCCGTCCCGGCATGAACCGCCGTTTCCGATCCGTTTCTCTTTGCGTCTCCACCCTCTGCATCGCCTTCCACTGGTGGGCGGACAGCACCCCGGTCACCGGGGGAATCGTCCACAGCCGAAATGAGCGGTCGAGCGCCGCACCGATCCCTCTGGTTCTCAGAGGCGTTCACTTTTTGGAGGGACGTGCAACCGATTTGCAGTTTCTCGTCCGAGGCCGCCGCGCTCCACATCCGGACGTAGTGGTGGCGGTAGTGGATGAGAAAAGCGCGCAGCGCTTTGGTCGCTGGCCGTGGTCCCGGGCGCTGGTCGCCCGCGCGCTCAGCGAGCTTCACCAAGCCGGGGCACGCGCGGTGGGCCTGGACGTGATGTTCCTCGACCAAGTGGAAGATGCCGGCCAGCGTGCATACCAGGATTCGCTGGGCCAGTTGGAACGCGTCCTTTCCGACGAATCGAACGGCGCCGCCGAGAGAATGCAAGGCTTTCGAGAATTTTTGATCGCTCGAGCGGCGGATTCTTCCGATCGACAGCTGGCTACCGCGATCGAGCGAATGCCGGAGCTCACTTTGGGCGTGGTGGCCTATCCGAAAACCGACGCCGAGCAATTTGCGGCGAAGATGCAGGAAGAGGCTCGGATTCTCGAGCCGCATCTGCTGCGCCAAATTTCAGGCAAAGTTCCGGGAACCCGGCATCCCGTTCCGCTCGAGCAAATCAAGAGTTGGCAAAACTACTCGGCACAGACGCCGATCGCGTTGCTCGCAGCTCCCGCCAAGCACCTCGCGCACATCAACGCAGTACCGGATCCGGATGGGACGCTGAGGCGAACTCCAGCGTTTACCAAGCTGGACAGTCCACCGGGGCTCCTTCCCATCCTGGAGCTCCAGGTGGCGGCGCGCTACTTGGACGGCGTGATCGAGCCTGTCTTTGAGCCGCAGCTCAACCGGCTGGTGGCAGCCCGCCTGCGATCTGAAAAGCGCTCCCTCGTGGTGGACGTACCGCTTCAGCATTCCGAGCCGTATTCGCTGATCAACTATCCCGGGCCCGCCGCCGTGTTCAAGACAGTCAGCTTGAGCGACATCATCGATCGCCGCTTCGACGCTTCCGATGTTTCAGGCAAAGCAGTTTTGATCGGAGTGAGTCTGGTGGGAGAGTACGACCAGCGCGTCACCCCCTTCTCCGAAATGGAGCCTGGGATATTCAGTCACGCCTCGTTTCTCTCGAACATTCTCTCGGCCGACTTTTTGAGGCGGCCGGACGAATTGCGCCTGCTGGAAATGCTCTTCATCCTGCTCGCCGGTGCCCTGCTGTGCGAAGTGCTGCCTCGAGCGCGTAACTCGATCAAGCTTCTGGTCAGCTTCGGCGTTGTGGCGCTGTGGCTGTGCGGCAGCCAAGCTCTGTTCAACCATGGGCTTAAGTTCGCCACCGCGGTTCCGCTGCTGAGCGTCTTGGCCCAGTCGTTTGTGCTCGTTTTTCTCGGATACGTTTCGGTGGACGCCGAAAAGGCGCAGCTGCGCAGCGCCTTCCGCTACTACTTGAACGAGAGCGTGATGAAACAAATGCTCGATCATCCCGAGCGACTGAAACTGGGCGGGGAGAAGAAAGAGATGACGGTTCTCTTCGCTGATATCCGCGGATTCACCGCCCTATCGGAGCAGCTGGCCCCCGAGAGCTTGGTCAGATTCATCAATTCCTATCTGACCCCGATGACCCAGATCGTCTTTGAAGAAGGCGGGACGTTGGACAAATAC
Organism: Myxococcaceae bacterium; assembly: GCA_035262305.1. Classification (GTDB taxonomy): domain Bacteria; phylum Myxococcota; class Myxococcia; order Myxococcales; family Myxococcaceae; genus DATFTC01. The sequence continues at coordinate 6,827 of DATFTC010000188.1, forward strand.
ATCGGCGACGCGCTGATGGCCTTCTGGGGTGCGCCGATTCAGCAGGAGGACCACGCCCTGCGCGCCTGTCGCGCGGCGCTGCGATTCCTCGATGCGCTCGGCGAATTGAATCTGCGGTGTCGCTCGCAGGGGCTTCCCCAGATTGAGATTGGGATCGGGATCAGCAGCGGCCCGATGGTGGTGGGAAACATGGGCTCGGACATTCGATTCAATTACACGGTGATGGGAGACGCGGTGAACGTCGCCGCGCGTTTGGAAGCCGCCAACAAAGAGCACGGCACGCGGCTTCTTATTTCGGAGTCCACGTACCGGGCGGTGCAGGACTCGGTCGCGGCGGAGCCGATCGGCGGGATCAAGGTTCGCGGCCGACAGGCGCCGGTGCGCGTGTTCGAGCTGCGCGGGCTTGCGGGATCGTCGGAACTCGAGACCAAGGCTCCGCCATCCGCCTCGGCAGCCGCAGGCACCTAATCGCTTCCCGCACCCGCCCCTCCAGGCGCTTTTCCCATGAACTCGAGTGAGCGGTTGAACGGCACCTCGTTGATCCAGTGGAATCCGCGCGTGACGAGGAGTGACTTGGAGGAGTCAAGCTTTCGAACTTGTACGCGGATCGCATCGCTGTTGAGATTGCCATTGAGGACCAAATGGTCGGGGTCCAGCTGCTCGAGCGTGAGAATAGACTTCTTGTCGCCCGATGACAGGCTCAGCGTCTTCTTTGCCGGATCATGTTCCATCTTGTACTGTTCCAGGGTCTGATCCATCAAGCGAATCGAGAACATCTCATTGTTTATTCCGATCCTCTTCCAGCGCTTTGGCTGCGCGGTGGCCGCAGGAACAATGACTTGATTTCTGACGTACTCCTCGACGTCGTAATAGCCGAACAAGGGCGTCTTCGGCTGCAGCCGCGCGGCGTATTCCTTCCGCCGCTGCAAATCACTGCTGATATCCGTGTACAAAACCCATCCGATAAATGAGAGCTTCAATCCAAAACGCGCATATTCCATCCAGCGCGAGGGCAGCCCCGACGCGAGCTCGGCAGCTAGCGTCGGTCGATTGAGCAACAGCAAGTCCATAAGACGACGCAGGTCGGGGCCCACCAAAAAGACTGCCATCAACAATAAGTTCGACGAGTACAGCTTGACGGGAACTTCGTGCTGCCGAAGCCGAGCAAGCGACGTGCCAGCGCACAGCGCGGTGAACAGGGCTTTTAACCGGATGACCTCGAGCTTCGGCAGCCCTATTCTGCGTCGGGCAGTCGCCCTTGCGACCGAGCTAAACTGGCCTGAGATAGCGATCCGTGGGACATGTCCCGGGACATTGGGACACCGCGGGGGAAATGAATTCCACTGCTCTCTGTTTTCTTCGATAAGGAGCACGCATTGACCGAGATGCCGCCGCGAGAGCCGTTCGAGACAACATTCAAGCCGTCGCACGGGTCGAAAGTGGTCTGGCTGGTGCTGGGAATCGTCGTCCTGGCTGTGGGCGGCGTGGCGGTGTGGAGATGGAAACAGTCGACGCAGCTACCCGCGGTCGCACCGGTGGAGGAGCCCAAACCCGCCCCGGCTGCGCCCGCGCCGGCAGCATCGAATCTTCCCGCAACGGAGGGGGATGCGTTGGCGAAGCAACTCGGCGCAGAGCTTTCGCACGCGAGCGAATGGGCCAAGTGGCTTGCTGAGCCGGACATTGTTCGTCGGCTGGTCGCCGCGGTCAATTTGGTGGCCGAAGGAAACAGTCCACGGCCGGTGTTGAGCTTCCTTATTCCCCCTGGCCAGTTCGAAGTCGTAAGGCGGGGCCGCAGCATACACGCATCCGCGAAGAGCTATGCCCGCTATGAGACACTGACGCGCGTTCTCACATCGATCGACGCCGCCGCGACCGGAAAAACATACGGCCGCATCAAGCCGTACATCGATTCCGCTTTCGCTCAGATCGGCCGTCCTGGACAATCGTTCGACACTGTCCTGCGTCAAGCGATCGAAAGCCTTACCGCCACTCCCGTTCCAGATGCCGAGCCCGAGCTGGAGGAAAAGGGCGTGGCCTACGCGTACAAGGACCCCAAGCTGGAACAGCTCACGGCAGCGCAAAAGCACTTGTTGCGAATGGGCCCGGAAAATGAGCGCGCAGTTCAGGCTTGGCTAAGGAAACTGGACGAGTCAATTCCAAAGTAACTCGCTCCGCACGTGGCAATCGCGCTGATAACAACTCATGCAACGACTTGAAGAGTGCGCATTGTCTAAAGGACTTTGAACGGCGCTCGCGCGACTGTGCGATCCGGCCTTGATTAGCGACCAGCCCAGATTCTCGATTTGGTTGCGGTCGCAAGACCGGCGGCATATTGCTGATCCGAGCTCTGATGAGAATCACAGGCATAAGCCTGGCGCTTTGTTTGGCGCTCGCGGCAGCGTGCAGGGCATCCGATCGTCCCGTCCGACCGACGCCGCCGCCTTCGGCTGGTGAGCTCGGCTACAAAGAAGCGGTCGCGCTTGGCACGACGTTCGTGTCCGATTATGGGTACGCCGACACGCAGTTGCAGGGAGCGGAGCAGCTCTACCCCAACCTCTGGCGAGTGCGATTCGGATTGGGCCCTAATGGGATGCTCGAGCTCTATTTTGACGGTGTGAACAAAACATTGATCAGGGCGGAGGAGCTGCAGGGCGTGGGAGGCAAATTGGTTCCCTTTGAGCTCGTGCCCAAGCCATCGCCGCCGCCACCACCTCGGCGGGACCCAGACTAAACCGACGTCAAGCGCTGCCCAGTGGCCCCAGCAGCTGGTACAGCTCGGATTTCCGCTCGAAACCAATCCCAGGCGTGTCGTGCCTTCGCACGTATCCCGCTTCGCGAATATCGTCCGGGTAGCCGCCGAAGGGTTGGAACGCGTTGAGAATCGGCGAGGCGATCAAACGTTTTTTCCCGAATGGCGATGATCCTCATAAGACCGCTGCGGCGATCGCCTTGCCCACGTCCTGGGTGTTTGCCTTGCCACCCATGTCCGCAGTGCGGGGACCTTCGCGCAGGACGACTTCGATCGCCTTTACGATCGAATCGCCGGCGTCCTTGTGTCCCAGGTGATCGAGCATCATTGCCCCCGACCAGATCTGGCCGATTGGATTGGCAATCCCCTTCCCCGCGATGTCCGGCGCCGAGCCGTGCACCGGCTCGAACATCGATGGGAACTCGTGCTCCGGATTCAAGTTTGCCGAGGGCGCGATGCCGATTGTGCCGGTAGCCGCGGGACCCAAGTCCGAAAGAATGTCGCCGAACAAGTTCGACCCAACCACCACGTCGAACCATTGCGGGTGCAAGACGAAATGCGCGGAGAGGATATCCACATGAAACTTGTCGACCCGCACGTCGGGATATTTTTCAGACATCGCCACCACGCGCTCGTCCCAATACGGCATCGTGATGGTGATACCGTTGGACTTGGTAGCCGAGGTCAGGTGTTTCTTCGGCCGGGAGCGCGCCAATTCGAACGCGAACTTTAGGATACGATCGACGCCGCGCCGACTGAACGTGCTCTGCTGCATCACAACTTCGTCTTCAGTGCCCTCGTACATCCGACCGCCGATGGACGAATACTCGCCCTCGTTGTTCTCACGGACGATGTAGAAGTCGATGTCGCCCGGCTTGCGATCGCGAAGCGGCGATTGAACTCCGGGCATCAAGCGCACCGGACGTAGATTTGCGTACTGGCGGAATTGCCGCCGGATGGGGATGAGAAGTCCCCAGAGCGAAATGTGATCCGGAACGCCGGGGAAACCGACCGCCCCGAGAAAAATCGCGTCGTGCTCCCGAATCCGGCGAAGGCCATCCTCCGGCATCATCCGTCCGTGCTTCGAGTAGTACTCGCAGCTCCAGGGGAAGCTCTCCCACGCGAGCTCGACGCCGTATTTGCGCCCGGCGGCTTCGAGCACGCGCATGCCCTCGGGCACTACCTCCTTGCCAATGCCGTCCCCTGGGATCACCGCAATTTTGTAGCGGCTCATGTTTGCATTCCCCATTTTCGGACCGTCCTTTGCTCGATGTTGCGAAAGATGAGGTTCTCCACTGCGAGGCCAATCAGGATGACGGTAAACAGGCCCGCGAAGACGTTCGCCGTCTCCAGCAGGTTCTTGTTCTCGAAAATGTACCAGCCAAGCCCCCCCGAGCCCTGGCTCACTCCGAATACCAGCTCCGCCGCAATCAGCGTTCGCCACGCGAACGCCCAACCGATCTTCAGACCGCTGAGAATGTGCGGGAAGGCGGCCGGAATGAGGATGAGGGCGACGTAGCGCACGCCGGTGAGCCCGTAGTTGCGGCCTACCATCCGCAGCGACTCCGAGACGGAGCGAAAGCCAGCGTGCGTGTTCAACGCCACCGACCAGAGCACCGCATGAATGAGCACGAAAATGAGGCTGCCATTGCCCAGGCCGAACCAGAGCACCGCGAGAGGCAGCAGCGCGATCGAGGGCAGCGGATTGAACATCGAGCTCAGGGTCTCGAGCAGATCGGTGCCTACGCGCGTCGCGGTTGCCAGCGCGGTGAGCGCGACTGCAATGAGCAACCCAGCCGCGTAGCCCTGCAGGAGCACCCTGATTGAGGACCACGTGCGCTGGGGAATCACGCCGCTTGCGATGGCGCGCCAAAGCGCGCTCGCCATCGCGGAGAAGGTTGGAAAAAGCAACGGATTGTCAACACGGCGGGCGTAGAGCTCCCAGGCCGCCGCCACCGCGATGAGGAGAGCCGTCTTGCGTATGGCGCCGTTGTTGTAGATTCTCTCCCAAGGGGTGAGCGGCTTTTCGATTACGCCGTAGCTCTTTTGTACCTGCGCGACAAACTCGGGCCGCTCAACTTGTGCTGTCTTCTCAGCCATGGCGTGCGCCCTCAGTTTCGACGGCTTTGCCGAACAGCAGCTCCTCGATCCGCAGCGAAAGCCTCGGGCCGGACGGTGTCTCATCGCGACCGGTGCTGTTCAGCTCGGCTTTGACCTGGCCGGGGTGCGGCGACAGCAAAAGAATGCGATTCCCGATTCGCACCGCCTCGGGAATGGAGTGGGTCACGAACAGCACGGTGAAGCGCGTGCCCTCCCAAAGCTGCAGCAGCTCCTCCTGCATCTTGCCGCGAGTGAGCGAATCGAGCGCCGCGAATGGCTCGTCCATCAATAGGATCGCCGGCTCCATCGCCATCCCGCGTGCGATCGCGACCCGCTGTTTCATCCCTCCGGAGAGCGTATGGGGCAGGCTGTTGGCAAACGAAGCGAGGTTCACCTTCTCGATGTAGTGCATCGCCCGCTCTTCCGCGGATTTGCCCGAGAGCCTTCGGCTCGCCGTGAGGGCGAACATCACGTTCTCCTTCACCGTCTTCCAAGGCAAAAGTTGATCGAACTCCTGGAAGACCATTACGCGATCTGGACCAGGCTTGCGAATCACCTCGTTGGCCAAACGAATGTCGCCCTCGACCGGATCGAGGTAGCCGCCCACTGCTTTGAGCAATGACGACTTGCCGCAGCCCGACGGGCCGAGCATCACGAAGCGATCGGACCGAAAGACTTGAAAGCTAACCCGATAGGTTGCGGTGACCAGGTGCTCCTTCGTCTTGTACTGCAAGGTCACGCCGCGAACGTCGAGCAATGGCTCGGGCATTCGTCCACTAGCTCCCGGAGAGGCGGTGGACGTTGGGAAAATAAAGCTCCTTCCAATCGGACGGCTTCTTGTTGATGCGGCCGATCTTGAACATGAACTCCGCGGTCTTCATCGTCAGGTGCGGCGCCAGCGTGAACTCCACCTGAGGGTCGCTCATTTGCGTCACCAGAGCCTCGACCGATTCGCTGGTATTGGTCATCCGCTTGTAGATCGCTGCCGCGGCGCCCCGGTCCTTGTTGATCAAGTCCGTCGCTTCTTCGAACGCCGCCACGAACGCTGCATATGCCTTCGGATTCGCGTCGTGGAACTTCGTCGTCGCCCAAACCACGTTGAAGGTGGCCCGGCCGCCCAGAATCTCGTAGTTGCTGATCACCTGATGCAGCCCAGGCTTTGCCTTCTCTTGGTACTCGAAGGGTGGCGAGGAGAAGTGCGCGGTGATCGCCCCACTGCCGGAAAGCAGCGCGGTCATTGCATCCGGGTGAGGCATCGACACGGTGAGAGAATCGAGCTTCTCGTAATTCGCGTCACCCCATTCCTTCGCGGCCGCCATCTGCAGAAGCAAGGCTTGAGTCGAGATCTTCACCGAGGTCACCGCGATTTTGTCTTTCTCGGTGAAGTCCCGGATCGTCTTCACTTTGGGATTGCTGGTGATCAACTCCACCGGCATGTCGTTGAGCGCCCCGACGCCCCGCACCCAAATCGGCGTGTCCTTTGTCTTCGCCCACAAAGTAATCAGCGACGGCACGCCGCCACTTGCGAAATCCAGCCCACCCGAAAGCAGCGCGTCATTCATCGCTCCCGGCCCGCCCAGCTTCGCCCAAGTCACCTTCACCTCTCCGAGGCCGGACGCCTTCGCTTGCTTCTCCACCAGCTTCTTGTCCTCCATGATCATCAAGGCGAGATAGCTCAAACCATATTGCTGGGCGGCGCGGATTTGAGTCACTTCGGCGGCCGAGCGCCCTGCCAAAGCCGCAAGAATGAGCGACGTCGCGGTTTGCAGAGCTTTTGCGTTCCTCATCGTTGCGATCCTCCGCTGCCAAAGCTGAAAGCGCCGCAGCTTCTGGCGGGCGCTGAGCGACGTCAAGGCCGCTTTCCGCCTTCGAGGAAAGCAAAATGGAAGACAACCATTCCCGTCTTCGCCGGAGTCAAATATAGAAACGCCTACTCGGGAATCGAGCTCATCCTCGACTGCCCCAACTAGCCGACTTTTCGTCAGGTTCTAGAAGTAAGCCTGGGCCTGGAGCGTGACCTGCTTCAGCGCCTGAGACAAATCCAACTCGACGTTGTTCTTTTGACTCCAGAACTCGAGCTGGAGCTTTGCGTTGTGGCCTTTCAGAAAATAATTGAGGCCCCCGGCGACTTTCAAAAAGTTGCCGCGGTGGGACTCGCTGTTAAACCAGTAGCCGTTCCCCTCTATCGCAATTTGGCCAAAGCGATAGCCGATCTCGGCTGTGGTGCCATAGCCGGTCTTGTCGCTGCCGGAGCCCCAGTCAAAGTGATAGACATCCGCCTGAATCATGAACTCCTGGTCGCCTGGGAGCGCGACATCCGCGAAAAAGTCCCCGGCGAGGGCCACATAATCTGCGACGGCGGTGGCGTTGCCGGTGGCACCCGACGTATTCAGGAATTTGTTGGGCGTGTTGGCGCCCTTGAGTTGGTACTGCCCGCCCACGCCCACTGAGATGCGCGTTTTCCCGTCCAGGTACATCGTGTTGTAGGCGTACCCAGCCTCGTAGCCGACGAAGTTGTAGCGAACGATCCCTGCAAAGAGCGGACGGCCGTTGGGATTGACCACCGCCGCGGAGCATGTCGGGCAGCTGGCAGACGCGTTCGGTACGTCCAGGCCCTGCAGTCCGTGCAGGCCCTCGTAGATGCCGCCGCGCAGCAGGATCTTGCGATCGAGCAGAAACCCTCGCGCCTGGACGCCGGTCTCGCGCAACCCGTTTGCGTTGTTGTAGAGGAGGATGGCGGTCGGCTTCTCGATCGAGAGCGTCCCAGCCGCCGAATTGAGCGCGAGATGAGACAGGGGCATGTACAAAAAGCCAATCTCGATATCGAGATCCTTGAAGGGCTCGTAACCTACGTGAATGTCCTGGGTAAAGGTCTTAACGGTTCCATAGTTGCCGTGGATTCCAAAGTTCGGCGTGTCGAGCATCAGGTAGAACGTGAAGTACTTGAACGCAACGCCGTCGAAGTAAACCCGCCCTCGGCGAATGTAGAAGTCGGTGTCGAGGGTTCCGGCCGGTGCTTGGCTGGGAGCGGTGGCGCTCGGCCCATCCCCATCCCAACTTAGCTGGCCACGCGCTTGTATGAGAATCCGTATGTTGAACTTGAAATCATCGCTCGTTTTCATCTCGATCGCGAAAGCAAGGGATGACGCGAAAAGGGCGGCGACCAGCGAAATTCGACTCAGAAACCTCGTGGATTTCATCCATCGTTCCTTTCGGTAGCGCAAATTGGCTCGCTCGGCTCGCGCACCATGTACAGGCATTCCTTTCGCGATCCTTTCATTTCCTGGCGGTTTACTCGGGGGCTTTGCTTGGAAACAGAACCTCCACCCGCAGCCCCGCCCCTCCGCGGCGATCGAGCAATCGCACCGTGGCGCCGTGCCCGCGCGCAATCTCGCGAACGATGGATAAGCCAAGGCCGGCGCCCTCTCCCGCGCTGCCGGGGATTCGATAGAAGCGCTCGAAGACGTGGCTGCGCTCGTCGCTGGGAATCCCGGGGCCGTCATCCTCGACGGACAGGCGCACCGAGCCGGGGTCGGGCTTCGCCACCGATACGGTGACCGTCCCGCCCGGCGCGCCGTAGCGCATCGCGTTGTCCACCAGATTGGCGATCATTTCTCGGACGAGATAGCTGCGCCCGTGAATGGTGGCCGGCCCATTGCCTTCGAATCCCAGGTCCATTCGACGGCCGAGCGCCTCGGGCACCAGCGCGGAGCATGCCTCGCGCGCCACCGCGGTGAGATCGACGAGGCCGGCGTCGGTGCCGGTGGCCGGCTCGGCCCGGGCGAGCGACAGCAGCTGGCTCGCCAGATGACTCGTCGCTTGCGAGCAGTCGCGCAGCTGGGCCACCGCGTCCTTCATCGGTCCCAGCTCCTCTTGCCGCAGCGCGAGCTCGGCGTGCGTCCGGAGCACGGCCAACGGAGTACGCAATTGGTGCGAGGCATCGGCGATGAATCGGCGCTGGCCGGCAATGGCATCCCGCACTCGCGCGATCAGCTGATTGATCGCCTCGATCAAGGGCGAGACTTCCTTCGGCACATCATGCAGCTGAAGCGGCTCGAGGTCGGAGGCCGAACGGTGGGCGACTTCGCGGCTGAGCTCGTGCAGCGGAGTGAGCCCGCGCCCGACCGCGAACCAGATCAGGCCGCCCGCGAAGAGAATCAGCAATACTTGAAGACCGAGCGCGCGCCCCACGAGCGCGTCGGTCAACGCGTTGCGACCCCGTACCGTCTCGCCGACTTCGATCAGGGCTTCGACGGGCTGGTCGGCCGGCGGCAACGCTCGTAGCGCGGCGAGCCGAACGGCTTCTCCTCGATAAAACTGCTGGTAGAACATCGGCGTGCCCGGAGAGGCTTCGTCGGGAGGACTCGGCAGATCGGAGTATCCGGTAACAAACACTTCGCTTTGCCCCGGGTAGCGGTACGAGACCCGATAGAAGATCCGCTCTTGATCTCGCGTGTCGAGCATCTCCAGTGCGACCGACGGCAGGTCGACAATCAGCCTTCCCTCCGCGAATGCGACGTGTTTGGAGATCGCAAGAACCGAAGCATAGAGCGACTGATCGTACGTCCGGTTCATCGTCTGCTCGACAGTGACCTGGGTAATCACCGCGTAGACCACCCCGACGACCGCCAAAGGAATCAGCAGCCAGCGGAGAAGCTGCGCTCGCAGCGTGGCCCTGCCGAAGATCATGGGTTCTCCAGCAAGTACCCAAGGCCGCGAATGGTCCGCACGTGAACGCCGGCCGGCTCGAGCTTCTTTCGAAGCCGGTGAACATAGAGCTCAATCGCATTCAAACCGGCCTCGTCGTCAAAGCCGAAGAGCTTTTCGAGGAGGGCCTGTTTGCCGACCACCTGACCGCAGCGGACCAGAAGCAGCTCGAGCAGACACAGCTCGCGGCGAGGGAGATCGAGAGTGACTCCGTCCACGCGCGCCACGCGGCCCACCGTATCCAGCGTCAGCCGCCCGTGGGTTATCAGCGGCGACTGGCCTCCGATGCCGCGACGGACCAGAGCACCGACGCGGGCCTCGAGCTCGGCCAAAGCGAAGGGCTTGCCCAGGTAGTCGTCAGCGCCGAGATTGAGGCCCTCCACCCGTTTCTGGATGGAATCGCGAGCGGTGAGAATGAGCACCGGAACGCGGGACTTGCGGCGGCGAACCCGCCTCAAGACCTCCAGCCCGTCGATGTCCGGCAGCCCGAGGTCGAGGATGACCAGGTCGTACGGTTGAGTATGAAGCGCCTCGTCCGCGTTTTCACCGTCGGGCGCGCAGTCGACTGCGTATCCCTTGGCGCGGAAGAACTCGGCCAGGCTGCCGGAGAGATGCTCATTGTCCTCGACGATCAGGAGCCGCATCGAATCTTCCCCGGGGGCGTTGAAAGCGTGGCGAAAGAAGTACTACCCCATCATGGCCCCGACTAGAACCTTGTGCTCCCGGCGCCCGGGCAGAGAGCTAGGGCGCCTGAAAGAGGGACGTCATGAGACAGACCTGCCTATTCGCGGCTTTGCTGCCGATTCTGTTGATCACCATTGCCGCGTCGCCAGATCCAAAGGCTCCCGCGACCTCGGCCCAAATCGTCGCCGGCGCCGAAAAAGAGGGGAAGCTGGTTGTCTATTCCACGACCGACTCTGCATCGGCAGCGCCCCTTCTCAAGGACTTCGGCGCCGCCTACCCAAAGATTGCCCTCGAGTACAACGACATGAACAGCACGGAGGTCTACAACCGATTCGTGAGCGAGGCGGCCGCCGGCAGCGGATCGGCCGACTTGCTCTGGAGCTCCGCGATGGACCTCCAGATCAAGCTCGCCAACGACGGCTACGCGCAAGAGTATCAGACCCCGGAAGCGGCCCACGTTCCTTCCTGGGCGCTGTGGAAGAACGAGGCGTTCGGCACCACGTTCGAGCCGATCGCGTTCGTTTACAACAAGCGGCTGCTCAAGGCGGAGGAGGTTCCGCAGTCTCACGCGGATCTGATCAAACTGCTCAAGGCCAACCCGGATCGATTCAAAGGGAAAGTGACCTCTTATGACCCGGAGCGCAGCGGAATTGGCTTTTTACTGATCACGCAGGACGCGCGGACGGATCCCGCCTTCGCGGAAACGGAGAAAACCTACGGGAAGGTCGGCGTGAAGCTCTACACCAGCACCGGAGCGATGATGGAGCGAATCTCCTCGGGCGAGCACCTGATCGGTTTCAACATGATCGGCTCGTACGCGATCGCCAAGATGCGCAAGGATCCCGCACTCGGAATTGCTTATCCCAAGGACTACATGTTGGTGATGTCCAGGGTGGCGATCATCCCCAAGGCTGCCAAGCACGTGAATGCAGCGAAGGTGTTTCTCGACTACCTCCTGTCCGTTCGCGGGCAGGAGATCATGGGCAATCGCGCCGCGCTCTTTTCCATCCGACCGGACGTGCAAGGTGAGACGACGGCGGCGAGCCTCACCAAGCAGATGGGCAGCAGCTTAAAGCCGATTCCGGTGAGCCCGGCGCTGCTGGTGTATTTGGATCAGTCGAAGCGGCTCGAATTCCTGAAGCAATGGCAGGAGGCCCTGGGGACGAAATAGTCGATGCGGCACGCCCCCCAGTGGCACCGGATCCTGGCGGTCCTGATCACCGGCACCGCGGTAATGCTGCCGCTGGCGATCATCGTCTACCAAAGCCTTCTTGACGCCCCATTCTTTCAACCCTCGGCCAAGCTTTCGCTCTCCGCGTTTCGCTTCGTGCTCACCGACGGCGACTTCCACCGGGCGTTCGCAACGACCGCAATCCTCGCCACTGGGATGACCGCGGTGGCGGTGCCGCTGGGAGCGATCCTCGCATTTCTGCTCGTGCGTACCGACCTGCCCGGTCGAAATTGGCTCGAGCCCGTGGTTCTCATTCCCATCTTCCTCTCGCCAGTGGTCATTGCGTTCGGATACGTCGTCGCCGCCGGCCCGGTCGGGTTCTTCACCCTGTGGGCCAAGCAGGTCGTTGGGGCTGCTCCGTGGAACATCTATACCCTTTTGAGCCTGACCTTGATCGCCGGCTTCACCCATATCCCATACGTCTTCCTCTACACTTCGTCAGCGCTGCGCGCGCTTGGGGCGGACGTGGAGGAAGCTGCGAGCATCGCCGGGGCGGGGGCGGCGCGCATCGCGCTCACCGTCAGCTTGCCGATGGTTCGGCCGGCAATCCTGTACAGCGCCGTCCTGGTGTTCTTCCTCGGCTTTGAAATCTTCGGCCTCGCGCTCGTGCTTGGAGATCCCGGGGGTCTGCTCGTCCTCTCGACGTATCTCTACAAGCTCACCAACCGCCTGGGAGTGCCGTCGTACCAGCTGATGGCGGTAGTGGCCGTGATCATCATTGCGATCGCGTTCCCATTGGTTTACCTGCAGCGGCGGCTGATGGGCATCGCCAGCCGCTTCGTAACCGTCGCCGGTAAGGGTTTTGCCCAGCGGCCGCTGCGACTGGGGCGCTTGCGCTGGATCGCGTTCGGCGGGGTGCTCTTCTGGCTGGCTGCGACCGTCCTGCTCCCGCTCTCCGGCGTATTCCTGCGCGCCTTCGTCAGCGCGTGGGGAGAGGGAGTGCGCCTCACCGAGGTTCTGACACTGGAGAATTTCCGCGAGCTGTCGGATTACCCAAACCTGGTGCGCGGAATCACGAACACGCTCGGCATTGCCGTCATTGGCGGCGCGCTGGCAGTCGCCTGGTACGCAATCGTCGGGCTCGCGACTCATCGGTGGCAGAGCCCCTGGGCGAAGGTGATGGACTACTTGGTAATGGTTCCGCGAGGCATGCCCGGCTTAATCGCCGGCCTCGCCTTCCTTTGGGTATTCCTCTTCGTAAAGCCGCTCTCGCCGTTGCGAAGCACGCTCTTCAGCGTCTGGCTCGCCTACAGCGTCGTCTGGCTTGCGTATGGGATGCGCTTGATCTCAACCGCTCTCCTTCAGATTCAGCCGGAGCTCGAGGAGGCTGCCGCGATCATCGGAGCCCCGGGTGCTCGCGTCACCCGCGACGTCACGGTTCCGCTCATCCGGTTCGGCTTGCTCGGGAGCTGGCTGCTCGTGTTCATGATCTTCGTGCGCGAGTACTCGACCGGCGTCTACCTGCTGGGTCCAGGGACCGAGGTGATCGGCTCGCTCATTGTGTCGCTCTGGGGGACCGGCGCCATTGACATCGTCGCCGCGCTCTCGGTCGTCAACGTGTTGCTTGTGGCTGCCGGATTGGCGGTTGCGCTGAGATTGGGAGTGCGCCTGCATGGATAAGCTCATCGTCTCCAACATTCAAAAGAGGCTCGGCGGGAATGAGGTGCTCAAAGCCGTCTCCTTCGAGCTTCGGCGCGGCGAGGTCGTCGCGCTGCTCGGTCCGTCAGGCAGTGGAAAGACGACGCTGCTGCGGCTGATCGCGGGACTCGATTACCCGGACGCCGGCCGCATCGTCCTCGGAGAGAAGCTGCTCTTCGATTCTGAAAGCGGCGTCGAGGTTCCCGCCGAGCGGCGCAACCTGGGCCTGGTATTCCAGTCCTACGCGCTGTGGCCGCACCGCACGGTTTTCGACAACGTTGCCTATGGGCTGCGCCTGCGCCGCACGGCGCCCAGCCAGACTCGAGAGCGAGTCCTTTCCGTGCTTGGCCAGGTGGGCCTCGAGGGGCTCGCCGAGCGGCACCCGCACCAGCTCTCCGGAGGGCAGCAGCAGCGAGTCGCCTTGGCGCGAGCGATCGTCTACAACCCGCAGCTTTTGCTGCTCGATGAGCCGCTCTCCAACCTCGATGCGAAGCTGCGCGAGGAGGCGCGGGTCTGGCTGCGCGAGATGATCGAAAAACTGCAGATCAGCGCGGTCTGCGTGACACACGATCAGATCGAGGCGCTGGCGATTGCAGACCGCGTGTTGCTCCTCGAAAAGGGGCGCATCGAACAGGAGGGCACGCCACAAGAGATGTACGAAAACCCGCGGACGATCTTCGCCGCCGAGTTCATGGGTTCGAACAACCGACTCACCGGAACGATCGCTGAAATCCGCGGGGCGATGGCGAAGATCTCGGGCGACAGCTGGGAGCTTTGGGGACAGCTGCGATCGGATCGCCGCGATGGGGAAACGGCGACGGCGGTGATCCGGATCGAAAAAACGCGCGTCCGGGACCAGCCGGCTGAAAACGCCCTCGCCGCAAAGCTCGAAACCACGCTCTATCTCGGCGAGCGCTGGGACTACCTGTTTGATGCTGGCGGGCAACGCGTGCGCATCTGGGCACCGACCGCGCCTGCGCAGCGGCCTTATTGGTTGCAGTTCCCGTCCGAGTCGCTGTGGATCTTCTGACGCGCGCTTCCGCCGCGACTCAACAAGCTAAAACACGACGGGTTTCGCATCCGCCGCGAGCGGGCTCACCCACGGCTTGCCCTTCGTGCTCTTGGCGAACTCGGTCTTTGCAGCGGAAATCATCGCCGGATCAGCCAAGAGATCGACCAGCGACGCCCCCATCACCTTCGCCGCCACCAGCATCCCCTTGAGCCCAACCGGGTGCGCAGCGCAAGTGGTCTGCGCCCAGTGGTGAGCCGCGGTGCCCAGAGGCCGGGCCGCGACGCCCAGCTCCGCCAATGGAACCGCCGCGCTCACTTCGCCGATGTCGGACGAGGCAGTGGATCCGTGGCCGGGGCCGTAGGGAACGATTTCGCCGCTGAGCCCTGTCTGCTCCAGCGAAAGCTCCTTCTGAATTGCCCTCGCGAAGGATTGGTCGTGGTCGTCCCAGCGGGGCGCCCCCACCCGTTCCAGCTCTTTCTGCATCAAACGCCCGAGCACTTCGTTGTTGATCGGGTCGCGCACCGAGCCAAGCACTGTTACTTTGGCGCGCGTTTCCGTCGCGAGGGCGGCCCCGTCGGCCGCCTTGCGCATTCGCGCGATCATCTCCTCGACGCCGGCGCCATTTGCGTCGCGAAGCCAGACTTGCACCTTGGAGTAGTCAGGGATGACGTTGGCCACCGCTCCGCCGTTCTTGATCACCCTGTGGATGCGAGCACTGGGCAAAATGTGCTCGCGCATCAGCGACATCGCATGCTCGAACAACTCCATCGCGTCCAGCGCGCTGCGCCCGAGCCATGGCGATGCGGCGGCATGAGCCGTCTTTCCGAAGAACTCAACCTCGGTGGCGGTAAGCGCAAGCCGGCGGCCAACGCTGATCTGGTTGCGGTCATCCGGATGCCAGGAGAGGACCACTTCCGAGTTCTTGAAAGCGCCGGCCTGGAGCATGAAGGTCTTGCCGATCAAAATCTCCTCGGCAGGAGTGCCAAACACCTGGATCGTCCCCGGCAGCTTCTTCTCGATTCGACTTTTGTTTGCCGCAACCGCGGCCGCCACCGCCGCCGTGCCCAACAGGTTGTGCCCGCACCCGTGGCCCGGAGCGCCTTGAACCAGGGGAGCCTTCTGCGTCTCCCCGGCCTTTTGTGAAAGCTCCGGGAGCGCATCGTATTCGACGAGTATCCCAACCACCGGCGAGCCGGAGCCCGCCGTGGCAACGAAGGCGGTGGGCATTCCACCGATTCCCCGCTCCACCTTGAAGCCTTCCTTGGAAAGCAGGTCGGCGATCAGCGCCGAGGACTTTTTTTCCTGCAGCGCTGTCTCGGCGAGGTCCCAAAGCTGCCGTGAAACCTGCTCCCATCGAGCCTGCGTTTTGTCGAGGTAAGCGTCGCTGGGGGTTACGGTGCCGTCTGTGCCCGATGAGCCCTGCGCGACGAGCAGAGCAACGGATGCGATGAGAAACCCTCGCGAGCGAGGCGACATATGGGACCTCCAGATAGAGCGCGAGAGCATAAGGTCCGCTGCTATCGCGTCAAGGCCGGAGCTTTAACCCTCGCTGGGCGAAGTTGAGTGCTGTATCTCTCTCAAGGAAAAGAGGAGGAGCGGCACGTGGGCTGGGATCCTTCGCAGTACTTGAAGTTCGCCGACCTTCGTTTGAGGCCGGCGATTGACTTGCTCAACCGGATCGACATCTCCGATCCTGAGCGTGTTTACGATCTCGGCGCCGGCACCGGCAACGTCACGCAGTTGCTCAAGCTTCGATGGCCGAAGGCACGAATCACCGGCGTCGACTCATCGGAAGAGATGCTCGCCAAGGCGAGAAAATCGCTTCCCGACATTGCGTGGCAGCGCGCAGATCTAGAGAGTTGGCGGCCACCGGAGCGAGCTGAGGTCATTTATTCGAATGCTGCGCTTCATTGGATTGGCAACCATGAGCATCTTTTCCCGGCGCTTCTTTCTGCGGTAGCGCCCGGCGGCGTGCTCGCGGTGCAGATGCCGAACAACTTTTCGTCGCCGTCGCACACCGTCATTGCCACGGCGGTTCGCAGCGGGCCTTGGCAGAGAACGCTCGAGCCCTTTCTTCGACCTGTGCCGGTAGCCGAGCCGGCCTTCTACTTTGGCGTACTGGCTTCCCACGCGGCGAAGATTGACATCTGGGAGACGGAGTACCTTCAGGTGCTGGAAGGCGAGCACCCCATCAAAGAGTGGACCAAGGGGACTTGGCTAAAGCCGCTGCTCGATGCGCTGGATGAGCCCGACCGCAGCCGGTTCGAGTCGAGTTACGCCGATCTTCTTGCCGCCGCCTATCCTCGGCGCCCCGACGGCCGTACTCTCTTTCCGTTTCGGCGGCTTTTCATCGTGGCCAGCGCGAAATGACTGCGCTGCTTGAGTAACCAACGCCCAATCGACTCTGATTGCAAGAGCGAATCAGCGCGGCAAAGGGGAGAGGCAAGTCACCTCGAGCTCGCGTTGGGCCTGCCGAGCGCGAAGCACTTTTTTGTCGAACTTACCGACGCTCGTTTTCGGGACCTCGGCGATGAACGTCCAGTTCTCTGGCACCCACCATCTCCCCAGGCGCCCGGCGACAAACTCGCGCAATGCTTCGGCGGTAACCGACGAACCCGGCTTTCGGACGACGCACGCCAGCGGTCGCTCGCTCCATTTTTCGTCCGGGGTGGCGATCACCGCGGCCTCGAGCACATCCGGGTGCGCCATCAGCGCGTTTTCGATCTCCACCGATGAAATCCACTCCCCGCCCGATTTGATCACGTCCTTGACGCGGTCAGTAATCCGGATGAATCCGCGGTCGTTCACCGTTCCGACATCGCCAGTGCGCAGCCAACCATCGTGGAAACGCTCGCCGGAATTGTCGCAATAGTACGAACCGGTGACCCACGGTCCTCGAACCTCGATTTCACCGACGGCCTCGTCGTCCCAGGGTAGGACGCGTCCGGCGAAATCGGTGATCCGAAGCTCAACCCCGGGTACCACGCGACCGGCCAGCGCGCGCCAATCCAAGTGCTCCTCCTTGGGGACGTCCGATGGGGGCCGCGCCAGTGCGGCAAGCGGGCTGGTCTCGGTCATTCCCCATCCCTGGATCATCCGAACGCCGAAGCGCGTCTCGAACTGCTCGATCATGGTGCGCGGTACCGCGGAGCCGCCGCAGATGACCGTGCGCAGCGAGGAGAGCGCAGATTGTTTAGCAGCCGCGTTGTTGAGCACGCCGGTCCAGACGGTTGGAACTCCCGCGGCGACGGTGGGCTGCTCGGCCTGCATGAACGCGCAAAGCGGCTCGGCTTGGAGAAACCGGCCGGGGAACAGAAAGCTCGAGCCCGCGAGCCAGCCTCCGTATGGAAGGCCCCAGGCATTCGCATGGAACATGGGGACGATCGGAAGAACGCGGTCCGAGTCGTTCAGGCCGATCGACCCAGCCATGCACAAAGCCATGGAATGAAGGTAGGTGGACCGATGGCTGTACACGACCCCTTTGGGGTTGCCGGTAGTGCCGCTTGTGTAGCACATCGCCGCGGCGGCTCTTTCGTCGACCTCGGGCCACTCCATGCCCGCTTTCTCAGCGGCGATCAGCTGCTCATAGCGCAAAACGCTCCCCAGCGCCGAAGCGTCCCCGCTGCCAATCACGATGAAGTGGCGAACGGTCTTGAGGCGCGGCGCGAAGCGCGCAAGCAGCGGTACCACGGAGTCGTCGACGAGGATAATCCGATCCTCGGCGTGATTGATGATGTACTCGAGCTGATCCGGAAACAGGCGCAGGTTGAGCGTATGGAGCACGGCGCCCATCAGCGGGATGGCGAAGTAAGCTTCCAGGTGCTCCTGCGTGTTCCAGGCAAACGTCGCCACGCGATCGTCGGGCTTGATGTCCAAACGGTGAAGCGCAGCGGCGAGTCGCTCTGCACGCTCCGCCACTGCGGCAAACGTCGCACGACGGCTCGACGTGCCTTCGCAAGTAACCACCTGACTTCGAGAGTGGACAGATCGTCCGTGCTGGAAAATCGCGCCGATATTGAGAGGGAAGTCCTGCATCGTGCTCTTCATCGAGGGCCCCTTTCTCTTTTCATTCTCGCGTTGGGTTTTACCGCGAGTCGCCGTGCGCCGTCGAATGCGAGTGCCAAATGACCCGCGTCGACCGACGGCTAGAGGCACTAGAGCACCGTCTGCGATCTCCCAAGCAGCGCGCCAGAGAACATTAGGGCGGCAAGATTCTTTTCACGAACCTGGTCATGGCGGCGAGAACCTCTTCGCGCTGGTCCCGATGAGGAGAATGACCGCAGTTGGGTAGGAGCAATGTTTCGACCGGGCCGCCCGATTTTCGCTGCACCGCTTCCACCTGCTTGATGGTGCCGAACTGATCGTCCAATCCTTGAATGACAAGGGAGGGAACCCGGATCTGCGGCAGGTAGGCCTCCAGATTCCACGAGCGGAATTCCGGGTCGAGCCACGCTCGGTTCCATCCCCAGAAGGCGCATTCGACGTTTTCACCGTGATAGCGAGCGAGCTTTTCCCGCAAGTCGGTGGCGAGGAATTCCTGCCGAGCTCTCTCGATGCTCTGGAGCCCCACTTCCTCCGCAAAGACATGAGGAGCTTCGAGTATCAGTCCCTTGAGCACACCGGGTTGTTCAGTTCCCGCGTAGATGATCGCGATCGACGCGCCGTCGCTGTGTCCCACCATGATCGCGCTCTCAATTTCAACGGCCTTGAGCACCGCGGGTAGCAGCTGTGCTTCGTGATGCATGTACTGCAAAGGCCGCGGCACCTCGACCGGATCCGATCTGCCGTAGCCGAGACGGCTGTAGGCGAACGCACCGAGACCGGTTGCCTCCGACAGTTGTCGCGGAAAATCGCGCCAGTGATCCACGCAACCCAATCCTTCATGGAGAAAAACGAGCGTCGGCTGCACCGATGGAGGCGGTCCCCACCAGGCGAACTCCAAGCGTTGGCCGCCGGCTTCGAGGTAGCGGACGGTCATATTTGCTTCGGATGGCGTGACCGCAGAAGTTTTTCCAGCGAATGGATCGAGAGCGCAAGATCTCGCGGCATGAAGCGTGCGGCGCAGTTTTTTGCGAAGCGCCTCGCGCGAGATTGCAGCGCGGCACTTCTCAAGTAGCGACTTCTTCTTTAGGCCAGAGTGCGCCGAGCTCCACTTCGATTGCTTCGAACGGCTCCGCTCGCACTCGCTCCTCCTCTGAGAAGGTCCCTAACAAAAGCCAGCCATCCGGTTGGTTGCGAAACACCTCGAGCGTGCGGATCAGCGGATCGATCAACCACACGCTCGTAACTTGAGAACGAGCATAAACGGGGAGCTTCCGATGGCGATCAACCTGAGCAGTCGAGGGAGACAGAATTTCGCAAACCCAATCGGGAGCCAGGCTCAAGAAGGGCTCGCTGGGAGCAGGAGGCTTAGGCATCCGACTCCGTTTCCAGCCGGCCAGGTCCGGCACCAGAATATCGCTCGAAAGGTGCAGCTCGATCTCATCGAGAATCCACCATCCTCCCGGGCCGCCCCTTCCTCGAAAGAAAGGGCCGATGAGGTCCGCACCCAGCACGGACGCAACGTGCGCGTGCGCGAAAGCTGGACGCGGCGAAACAATCAACTCGCCCTGGATGATCTCGCCGATCAGGTTTTCCGGTAGTTCGAAGAGATCGGCATACGTCGCGGGCTTTTTGGGCGCGGCCATCTCACGAATAATATGCACGGAATCCATCTGCTGAGAACCCGCCATGCACGGCGTTTGCCCGGCATGCCACTGGCTGCGCCGTGCTTCGGCTTGAGTGTTGCGGCGTGCGCAACGGATAGGCTGGCCGTGCCCGGGAACGAGACGCACGTCGTTGATCTGCACGCGGAGCTAACGCTCCGTCGAGCACCTGCGCGACTGTAGAATTCGCCTTGCGCCGGCATCAGCGGAGCTTGAATCTTTGAATCTTGCCCGTAGCGGTCTTCGGGAGCGCCTCGATGAATTCTACCCAGCGCGGATATTTGTGCGGCGCCAGGCGCGCCCTGGCAAACGCCTGCAGCTCCTCGGCCAGCGCAGTCGAGCTTTCCATCCCCCGCCTCAACACGACGAAGGCCTTCGGCTTGAGTAAGCCGCGGTCGTCTGCCTTCCCCACCACTGCAACCTCAAGGACGCTAGGATGTGCGATCAGCGCAGCCTCCACCTCGACTGGCGAGACCCATTGCCCACTCGCCTTGATCATGTCGTCCGATCGCCCGCAATACACGTAGTAACCGTTTGCGTCTTGCAGGTACTTGTCGCCGGTGAACGTCCAAGCGCCGCGAAAGGTGGCCAGGCTCTTCTGGCGATTGTTCCAGTACGCAACCGCGCTGCTCGGCCCGCGAACTTTAAGCTCGCCTAACTCTCCGCGCCCGACGGGGCGATCTTCCTCGTCTACGATCGCCAGCTCGTAACCCGGGACTGGTAGACCCGTGGTTCCGTAGCGAATGTCATCCGGCCGGAGACTCAAAAAGATGTGCAGCATCTCGGTCGAGCCGAGGCCGTCGAGAATGTCGACGCCAAAGCGCTCTCGCCACCGCTCGCCGATCTCTTTCGGCAGCGCCTCGCCGGCCGACACGCAAAGTCGCAATCGGGGCGAGCCGTGGGCCCGGTCGTTCGCTGGATCGGCGAGGATTGAGGCAAACAGAGTCGGCACGCCGTAGAACAAGGTCGGCTGAAACTCTTGGAACACGCGCATCACTCCCGAAGGCGTCGGCCGATCGGCGACCAGCACGCAGCTCGCGCCGACGGAGAACGGGAAGGTCATTGAATTCCCCAGACCGTAAGCGAAGAACAACTTCGCCGCGGAAAAGACGACGTCGTCCGGGCGAATGCCGAGAACGCGCTGACCGTAGAGGCGGGCCGTGGCGTTGAGGTGGCTGTGAAAGTGCATAGCGCCCTTGGGTGCTCCGGTGGATCCGCTGGAGTAGAGCCAGAACGCGACGTCGTCGCAGCTGGTCGGCGCCGGGTCTAGCTCCGGTGACGCCGCGGCGAGCAGCGAGTCCAGGCTCTGGTGACCTGGCTGCGCACCTTGAGCGCCGGAGACAACGACGGCATGCAAGAATGGCTGGTCTCGCAGGATGGGCTCGAACTTTTCCACAAGGCTGCTGCTCACCACCAGCACTCGGGCGCGGCTGTCGCGCAGAAGAAAGTCGTACTCCTTCGAGCTGAGCAGCGTGTTCACCGGCACCGGCACCGCACCAATTTTGATCGCTCCCCAGAAGACGGAGGGAAAGTCGACGGTGTCGAGGAGGCACAAAAGCACGCGCTGCTCCATTTGCACGCCGAGCTTTCGCAGCGCATTTCCGGCACGATTGACGCGCGCTGCGAGCTCTGCATACGTGGTATTGGACCCCGACTCGCGGACCGCCACCTTTGAGCCCCGCCCCTCGGCGACATTTCGATCGATGAAGTCAACGGCCGCATTGTACTCTCGCGGAATTCGCAGATCGGAAGGCAATGGCTCTGCTTTCATGGCTGCACCTCCGGCTCGGAGAACTCAGAATTGAGACCTGCAACAGAGGTCGGTTTCTGTTCTCCTATTCCTTCGGCACTTTCTTTTCCAGCTCCGAGACGATGCTGTGGAGATCCTCCTCCGCCGAGGGAATCACCAGAACGCCTTCTGGCTCGGGCTTGACCTCTCCCGAGGGTTTGGGTCGATCGGCTTTTGCCGCGCGGGCGGGACGAAGGTGCGCAGCGCGTTCCGGCGGCTCCGCTCTCGGCTGGGCCGGCAGCGATTCGCGAGCGGGAATGTACCAATCGCTGCGCCGGTCGAGCCACTCCCGATAGCGGGTGAACGTCCAGCAGCCTTCCTGGCCTCCGCTCTCGAGCGCCGTAGCAAGCTTGTAGAATTGCCCCTGCCGGACCATCGCTCTCACCGGAGTGGACGCGACCAAGATCTCGCATTCGGGCGCGCGGATCTTGAGCTCGGGCCGAAATCGCAACCGCTGGGCAACGACCCCGAGCATGCAATCCGCGAGCTGCGCGGCGACCGCATTCTGGATTTCGGCGGGAAACGCGGAGACGACGCGCTGCAAAGCCTCCGCCGCGGTCGCCGAGTGAACCGTGGCCAGAACGAGGTGGCCTGTCTCGGCGGCGTTGAGCGTCAGCCTCATCGTCTCCGGATCCCGCATCTCGCCCACCATCAGCACATCCGGGTCCTCCCTCAATGCGTCGAGCAGACCCCGCTCGAAAGACGGCGTGTCGCGGCCGATCTCGCGCTGCCGGATGTATGCGTGCCGCGGAATCAGGTCGTATTCGATCGGGCTTTCGAGCGTGATCACGTGACGTGGCTCGGTCGCGTTGATCTCTTGGATGAGGGCGGCCAGCGTCGAGCTTTTGCCGGAACCGGTGGGCCCGCTTACTAGAACCAGGCCGTTCGTCGGCGCCACCAGCCTGGCCAGATCGGGATGAAGATTCAGCGCCCGGAGCGTCGGCTGAAAGGCCGAGAGAAGTCGGATCGCCATTCCCACGCCGCGCGCGCTGGCGAGGACGTTGATGCGGCAGCGAATCCCGGCGGCTACTTTCGACAAGTCGTAGGAGCGCCGCTCCTGAAAGTCCGGCCAGGCGCTTTCGTCAATGACCGATCGCGCGAAGCCCAGCAATGTGCGCGCAGGGATTGGCTCGCCCACCATGCGGAGCGCCCCGCGAACGCGAATCGCCGCCGGCAGGCCCGGTTCGAGGTGAAGGTCGCTGGCGCCTTCGTCCCGCGCATGCGCGATCAGCTCGTCGAGCTCCATGCCGTCCGATAGAGCAAGTGCCGCGCCGAAGTCCAAACAATATTCGCTCCGGCCGCAGGGCAGCTTAGGGCGGCGGTCGCTGATGGCGCGAGACGATTTGACACCCGATCCGCAGCCGATGTTGACAAAGGGTCATTGCGTTGAGCGTTGCGTGGCGACAACCGAGGAGCAGGACTGCCAGTCGCATCTTTGCCCCCACGATGGGATGAGCGAAGCCCCGGCTCAAAAAGGGCTTTCTTCGGGCCAATGCAACCTTTTGCCGTCCCAGGTGTACTGAAAACTCAAACAACGACTTCGGCCGCTGAGGAGCAGTCCGAGCGAGAGCTCGGACCTCATTGCAGGCATGGGGCTGGTAATGACTGTGACTCGTATTCGAACAGTGGGCTTGTTTGGACTCACCCTTCTTGTCTCGTTAACCCCCGGTTGGCAACGCGCCCTCGCACAGCCAAGGAGCGAACAAAATGCGGAATCAGAGCAGGGCAATAATGAAGATCGCCACCACCACCATCACCGCGGGATTGACAAGATCAAGCACATCGTCTTTCTGGTGAAAGAGAACCGCACCTTCGACAACTACTTCGGAACGTTCCCCGGCGCCGATGGGGCCACCGAAGGAATGATTCACACCGGCGAGATCATCCCCCTCTCGCGCCAGCCAGACAAGCTGACCCACGACATCGATCATTCCTTTCAGGGCGCGGTGAGGGCAATCAACGGCGGAGCGATGAATCAGTTCGACCTGATCAGCGGCGGGGCGGACCTTTCTGGGTACTCGCAATACCTCGAAGAAGACATTCCGAACTACTTCGCTTACGCGCGCTATTTTACCCTCGCCGATTCGATGTTCTCTTCGCTGACCGGACCGAGCTTTCCCAACCACCTCTACACGGTCGGGGCGCAGTCCGGCGGGGCAATCAATAACCCAGGCGGGGGAATTTGGGGCTGTGACGCCGCGCCGACAGCGAGGGTGCAGGTGATGGATGACACGGGACACATGTCTCAGGTGTATCCCTGCTTTGATTTCACGACTCTCGCCGACCGCCTGGAGGAAGCGGGCATTTCCTGGAAGTATTACGCACCGGGATTCGGTAAATCCGGATTCATCTGGTCATCGTTTCAGGCGATCAGTCACATCCGATTCAGCTCGCTCTGGGACGAAAAGGTCGTCGACACCAGTCAGTTCGAGATCGACGCACTGAACGGCGCTCTGCCTGCCGTGAGCTGGATCGTCGTCGGCAGCGGCCTCAGCGAGCATCCGCCCGCGAGCACCTGCCAAGGAGAAAACTGGACCGTCCAGCAGCTCAACGCGGTGATGCAGGGGCCGGATTGGAACTCAACGGTCGTTTTCCTCACCTGGGACGACTTCGGTGGGTTCTACGATCACGTTCCGCCGCCGACCGTAGACGGATTTGGCTTTGGCCCGCGCGTGCCGCTGATCATCATTTCGCCGTTCGCCAAGCGCCACCACATCTCTCACACCGTTTACGAATATTCCTCGCTGCTGAAATTCGCTGAGAAGCGATTCCGCTTACAGTCGCTAACCGATCGCGATCTCTTCGCCAACGACGTGCTCGACAGCTTTGACTTCAACCGCCGTCCTCTGCGTCCTCTCGTTCT
The DNA here is from genome assembly GCA_035262305.1 of Myxococcaceae bacterium. GTDB lineage: Bacteria > Myxococcota > Myxococcia > Myxococcales > Myxococcaceae > DATFTC01. The sequence goes on from DATFTC010000188.1 coordinate 31,305, forward strand.
GCAGCAGCGTGTTTGTCCTGCGGCTGGCGCGGCGCCAACGACTGAGGCGGAGGACCCAGATTGAGGAAGCTGTATCAACGGATGTTCGACATGTTGGAGGCTCGGATGAAGTCAAATTCAATCAAAATGATCATGCTTGCATTCGTGGTCGGCGGAGGCTGCGCTCTAGTCACGGGCTGCTCAAGCGCCGGTTCGCAGATGGATAAGGCCAAGTCCGTGCAATCGCGCACCCTCGATCCAAATCTGGCACTTATCGAGCACATTGTTTTCATCGTGAAGGAGAACCGCACCTTCGACAACTACTTCGGGACTTTCCCTGGCGCCGACGGTGCGACCAGCGGCACGATCTCCACCGGCGAGGTGATCCCCCTCGGGCACACGCCCGACAGGACCCCGAACGATATCGATCACTCATTCAACGGCGCGGTGAGGGCAATCGACGGCGGTGCGATGGACAAGTTCAATACCCTAACCGGCTGCGGCAGCTATTCCGGCGGCAATTTTCTGTGCATGTCTCAGCTGACGCAGGACGACATCCCCAACTACTTTGCGCTGGCCAGTTATTTCACGCTGGCGGATGCGATGTTTTCATCACTCACCGGGCCGAGCTTTCCCAATCATCTGTACACCATCGCGGCGCAGTCGGGCTGGGCAATCAGCAACCCCTCCAACAGCATGGGCCGCTGGGGCTGCGACTCTCCGTCCAACTCCAGAACGATGCTCTTGAACCCCGATGGTACTCGGACACCCGTGTACCCTTGCTTCGATTTCCCAACGCTGGCCGACAGCCTCGATGCGGCGGGCATTTCGTGGCGATACTACGCGCCCAACCCGGGAGCTAGCGGGTACATCTGGTCCGCGTACAACGCGATCAATCACATCCGATACGGCGGCGACTGGGCAAACGTCGTCCCGCCCACGCAGTTTGTGCAGGATGCAATGAGCGGAAACCTTGCCGCCGTGAGTTGGATCGTGGTGGGCAGCGGACTGAGCGAGCATCCTCCGGCGAGCAGCTGCGCCGGAGAGAATTGGACGGTGCAACAATTGAACGCGGTGATGCAGGGACCGCTTTGGAATACCACCGCCGTCTTCCTCACCTGGGATGACTTCGGCGGCTTCTATGATCATGTGCCGCCGCCGTTCTCGGACAGATTCGGCTTTGGCCCGCGAGTCCCGCTGCTGATCATTTCTCCGTACGCGATCTCCGGCAACATCTCGCATACGGTCTACGAGTTCTCGTCGCTGCTGAAATTCGCCGAGGAGCGCTTTGGTCTGGATCCGCTGACCGATCGAGACGCCCAGGCAAACGACCTCATGGACAGCTTCGACTTCACCCAGGCTCCACTGCCGCCGCTCATCCTCGACCCGCGGACATGTCCAGCTGCAGCTGGTCCGGCGCTGGCACGGGAAATTGAGGATCCCGACGACGTGGAATAGTCGCTCGCCGATGGGCCGAGGCTGATCACCCAATCCGACGACGTCGTCGCATCGGGGTCCCCTTCGACCGCTGGTTGCGGCTTGACTATGCTTGACCCGACCGGACTGCTGCGGCCTTTCGCGCTTGAAGGTCCTGAGGAAGAAGCGCCGAGCGCAGCCAGGCGTGAACTGGAGCTGCGGTGCGGGCTTCACTTGCGAATCGGACCACTGCGCCGGTCTGCTGTTCCAGCTCCGATGGACGGCCTTCAACGATGTCGCGGTGCATAGAGGCAGTTGAGCCCACGGGGAGCGCGTCCGCACGGTCTATCGACTTCTCGACGGCCTCAGCGCGCAGCTGAATCCCAAGCGAACCTGACACCCGCTCTACCTCGCGCATCGCCTCCACCAGCATGGCGCGGGTTTCCGGGACGGAACGAAAGACATCCACGGAAGCGCGCGTGACGGCGCCGATGCTGCCAAGCGGCTCGACGAACAAGAGCTTCTCCCACAGGTCGGCTCGGATGTTCGCCGACAGCGCCATCTTGATTCCGGCGCCGCGAAAAGCTTCGGCGATAACCTCGAGCCTTCGCGTCACTGAACCATTCAGCTCGCCCAACGTGATGAGCGGAGGGATGCCCTTGTGGACGATTCGGGCTGGTTTATCGACCATCGACAACACGTGACAAATACCGCCGACTACGGCTTCAGCCGGCAAGGCAGCTCGCAGCTGATCTGCGGCCTCGACGCCATTCTGCAGTGGAACCACGGTGCTGTCCTGCTTCAACAGCGGGGGAAGGGTTGGCGCTATCCCGCTCACCTGCCATGCCTTGACCGCGACCAATACGACATCCGCCCTCCCGAGCGCGGCCGGATCTGCGGATGCGACGACCGGATGAATTCCAAAATCACCCAGTGGGCTGGCGACCTGCAAACCCTCGCGCTGCAGCGCGCGCAGCGACTCACCTCGCGCCAGGAAAGCCACCTCGATGCCGGCGCGCGCGAGCAAGCCTCCCAGCAAACCTCCCAGACCCCCCGCTCCGACGACTGCGACTCTCATTACAGACCTCCGCCGCGCACCGGCGGCTGCACCTCGAGCACCAAGAAGTACTGATACGGCAGGAATGAATGCTCCGACTGGAGAACCAACCCCGCCGCTCGCGCTTTAGCGAGGAACTCTTCGCGCGACACCTTATGGTCGAGCCCTGGCCCAACCGGAAGCTCGCGCTTGTGGAAGTCCACATTGACCAGCTGACCTCCCTCGCGCAGCGAGCCTGTGAGCCGGCGCAAGTAAGCCACCGGGTCGGGAAAATGATGAAACGTGTCGACGATGAGAATCAGATCGCACGCTGCACGCGGCAGCAATGGATCACCTGGCAGCGACAAAACCGGAACTACATTCCTGGCACCGCTCTTCTCAATGCGATCGCGCAGAACCGCGAGTATCCGCGGTTCCACATCGACGGCGTAGACGAGCCCGCCCTCGCCAACTGCCCGCGCCAGGCGAAGAGCGAAGTAACCGGGCCCCGAACCGATATCGCACGCCACTTGCCCTGGCTTAAGCGCCAATGCCTGGAGCACCTGCGCGGGCTTCTGCCATTCCTCCCGGTCGGGCGCCTCCATCTTGGCGATGTATTCTTGGAGGTCCGCCGGGTTGCCGTGCCGACCGTGTTTGCCCGCATGCAGAAAGCTCATGGGAATCGCTCCGGCTTTGCATAGCATCGGCGCGCGTTGATCGCATGGCGGACGGCCTTCAAACGGCGCTGTGGAGCGCCATTTTGATTTCTGGCCTGCTCATCTGCGTTGGATTGCGCAAAGCAGGCCTCGCCACCACCTACGTGCGCGACTTATTGCACGTGGGCGCCGGCGCCTGGGTATTCGGTTGGCCCTTCTGGCATTCGGCCATAGCGCCAGTCTGCATCACGGCGGCGGCTACGTTTTTCCTGCTGATCATTCCGACGCTGGCGCGGCGAGTCACGCTGTTCGCGCGGCTCGAACAGGCAGTGTCGGGCGGCGGCGAGCGCTGGAGCGGACTGGTGCTCTACGCGATCTCCTTCGCATTGATGACCTGGTTGTCCTGGCGCTCGAGTCAATTTCCGGCCGCCGCCGCACTGCTCGCTCTGGCTCTAGGAGACGGCATCGGCGGCGCAGTGGGCCGGCGATGCGGACGTCACTTTTTCACAGCGCCGGGAGGTAAGCGCAAAAGCATCGAGGGTTCCGCCGCTGTTGCGATCGCAGCTGCGGTCGGCGCCTGGCTCGGGGCAGCATACTTCGGAGTCGCCGCCAGTATCTGGCTCCTGATAGGAATCGGGCTCGTTGCTTGTGCGGCGGAAGGATGGGCGCCGCGGGCCAGCGACAACATCCTGATCCCCGCAGCGGTATGGCTGTTCGTGACTATCTCGAGCTACTTTGCGTTCCTCGCACTATGAGACTGCAAGAACTCAAAGCACCGAAGCCGGACGAAGCGCATCTGTGGTTCGCAGGCTGTGAAGACTTCGGACGAGAAGCACTCGAGACGATCTTCGGCTGGCTGCCGGCCGATGAGCGGCTGCGGCACGACCGGCTTCACCGCTCGGAGGATCGCCGCCGATATCTGATTGGTCGATTGCTTACGAGGGGCCTGCTTTCGCGCTATTTGCATCAAGACCCAAGAAGCTTACGATTCGTTCACTCCGAGCACGGACGCCCCGAGCTCGCGCCTGAGGCGAAGAGCCCATCGCTCAACTTCAATCTCTCACACGCGTTCGGAATGGTTGCGTGCTGCGTGACTTCCATTCATTCGGTCGGAGTGGACGTCGAGGATCTGAAGCGGCCAGTCGCTGCTCTGGCGATCGCGACCAGGTTCTTTGCGCCGATCGAGGCGGAAGACCTGCGCACGCGCGCGGATGATGCTCGCCGGCAGAGGTTCTTTGCGTACTGGACGCTCAAGGAGGCATACGTCAAGGCAAGGGGCGAGGGGCTGTCGATTCCCCTCAATCAGTTTTGGTTCCTTCTCGATGAGAATAGCCCTCGAGTCGCCTTCGACGCTCGCCTGCGCGACGATCCGGCGGACTGGCAGTTCGAATACGTGAAACCCACCCAGCGATACCTGATTGGAATCGCAATCCGAACCCTGAGTCATTCCCGACTCCGGGTAGTCAGTCGGCGCTGGGCACCCGTGACGGCAGCCTAGAGAAAACGTCCGGTAGTGGGATTTTTCACAAATGGTCTATTCCCTTTGTAAGAACTCGTACGCCCTGCAAAAAGAAAGGTTTTGAACTGTGCGGCAACTTCCCTGTTGCGCAGAGTGTGGGGAGGTGTTGCATTGAGTACACAAATGTTGTTTGACTAGCGCTTTGTAGGTGGGGCGCCTTACAGGCGGGCAGTATGAAGCAAAGCGTGGAATTCGAGAAAAGTAGGAAATCATGAATCCGTACAGCCAGACGATGCGTTCAAGCGAGAGTGACACGGATAGTTCAAGCAGGCCAACCAATTCATCGGATCTCTGGATGTCACGCCAGTTGACCGCCGATCGGAACCCTCCGCCGCTCCAGCAACGCGCGGCCCGCCAAGCCCCCCTCCTTCCCTCCGCCTAGCCCGACATGAATTCCTCCGTCGGCCGCCTGCCACCCGGACTGGTGGCAAAGGTCAATCTGTGCGTCGACCTGACGCTGTTCCTCGTGGCGTTGCCGGCCTCCACGGCGATCTCAGGAACTATCAGCCGACACTACGCCGACCTCACCTGGTTCGCGATTTCCGGGTCCGCCGTTTGGATCGTTGCTGCGACGGTGCTTCGGCACTACGACCCGCGGGCGGACCGGAACGTCACCGACGACGCCGCACTCGTATCCCTCCTGGTGATGTGCGTCACCATGAACCTCGGCGCAATCAAACTCCTTGTTCCCAGCAGTACTTCGCTGCCGAACATCGACAATTTCCTCCTCGTCTTCTGGCCATCCGTGCTCGCGCTGCGCATTCTGGTCTTCCGGGCTCTTGGAAAACGAGAAGCACCCCTTAAGCAAGTCTTGATCATCGGCACTGGCCCGCTGGGACGCTTCACTTGGGAGGACCTCGAGCGCCGGGCGCGCCAGCGCGTGATGGGTTACCTGCGGTTTCCGGACGAGAGCCGCTGCGAGGGAATTCGCGCGCGATATTTCGGCGAGAGCACCAGCTTGGAGCAGGTCCTGCGGACGATTCCAGTCGATGAGGTCTACATCGCCGGCAACACCCTTCGACAGGCCGAGGCGATGCAAGCCGCCACTCGCGATTGTGAGAGGTTCGGGCTGCCTTTTGCCCTGCCGGCGTACAGCTTCGCGATGCACCGAGCGCGCCCAGCGCGCGACCACGCGATCTCCGACGGCTACGTGCACTACCTCAGCGTAAACCCAAAGCCCGGGCAGATGGCGCTCAAGCGCCTGTTCGACATCTTGGCATCGGCGGTCGCCCTCTGGCTGCTGTTGCCCGTCTTCCCGCTTGTCGCGCTGGCGATCAAGTTGTCCTCGAGAGGACCAATCTGCTTCAAGCAGGTCCGCGTCGGGTTAAACGGCAAACCCTTCCATATGCTCAAGTTTCGTTCGATGGTCGCCGACGCCGAACGGCTGCGCGACACGCTCGAATCGCACAACGAACAAAGCGGACCGGTATTCAAGATCAAGCGTGATCCGCGGATCACCGCGGTCGGCCGCTGGATGCGAAGGTACTCGATCGACGAGCTGCCGCAGCTCATCAACGTGCTGCGCGGCGAAATGAGCGTCGTGGGACCCAGGCCACCGGTACCCAGCGAGGTCGTGCAGTACGAGCCCTGGCAGCGGCGGCGCTTGTCCGTTCGACCCGGCCTGACTTGCATTTGGCAAGTGAGCGGCCGAAATCAGATCTCGTTCGAACAGTGGATGTACATGGACCTTGAGTACATCGATCACTGGAGCCTGATCCGCGATTTCAACCTGATCTTTAGGACCGTTCCGGCGGTAATGACCGGCCGAGGCGCAAGTTAGGCTTCGCCGCGGGCGCCGCGCGATCGATGCCTCTGGTTTGCCCGTGGTGATAGATTGCCGCACGGCGAGGTGACGAGAGTAGATGGACAACTCGAGACAGACCGTGCTCTTGGTCGAAGACGACTCGGTCATCCGCAAGCTGGTCAAGATGTACCTTGAGCACATGGGGCTGTTGGTCGTCGAGGCGGCGGATGGGAGATCCGCTCTCCGCCTGCTTGCGGAAATGGCCCCTGACTTGGCCTGCCTCGATCTGGTGCTGCCCGAATCCAGCGGGTACGAGGTTTGCGAGTTCATCCGAAGCAGCCCGGCTTTGCGCGACATTCCCATCCTGGTGATGAGCGGGCGCGCGTTGCCCGAAGATAGGGCGCACGCGGTTGAAATAGGCGCGTCCGCGTACCTGATTAAACCCTTCACGCGGGCGGAGTTTACCAATCAGGTGGACATGCTCCTGCGAAGCTCCGCTGCTCGGCAGGTCTCATCCCAGATGGGGATTCGGCAGCAGGTTCCGCACCAGGTTCCAGATGTGCCTGCGCAAGCAAGTTTCTTCAGCTACCGCCAAATCAGAAACTATTTTGGCTATGCCGCGGGCGCGCTGAGACACCACAAGCTTCTTTCGGCGGTGGTGTTTTCACTCGTCGCCCTAGGCACCGTCGCGTCGCTGCTCGTCTTGCCCAAGACTTATTTCGTCGAATCGCGAATCTGGGCACAACGCACTCAGCCGCTGCCTTCCCTAGGCAACTCTCGCGCCAACCGCAGCAATGCGGACCCCCCCACGCGCACTGCGGAAGAGACGATTTTGCGGCGCGACAACCTGGTCGGGCTGATCAAGCAGACGGATCTACTCGCCGACTGGAAGATCTCTTACTTTCCAGTTCCATGGTTGAAGGAGCGGCTCGTCAGCCTTGTCCGCGGACGGACGACTGAGGAAGACAAGGTAAGTGCCCTCGCGGCGATCCTCGAAAACCAACTCTGGGTGAACGCGGGGGAGAGCACTGTCACCATTGGCATCACTTGGCCGGACCCGACGCGGGCGTACCGACTGGCCGATGTCGCGCAGCAAAACTTCCTCGAAGCTCGCTACGCCTTAGAAATCTCGCGCATCACGGAGTCGATCTCGATTCTAGAAGGTCACGCCAACAACGCGCGCGACTCGATCGAGACAACAGTCGACGAAATCCGAAGCGCGCGAGAGGCGAAGGGGGGCAAGCCTCCGGCGGCTCCAAAAGTGAGACCGAACCACGAGCAAGTCGACCGCGAGCTCGCCCGGGTTGCAGTGAGGCTCAACGCAAAGCGGCGCGAAATCGCCGATGTAGAGGACTTTCGTCAACGCCGACTGGCGGACCTTCGAGCTCAGCTGGCGGAGAAAGCGTCTCTCTATGGCCCAAGCCATTCCTCAGTGCTCAATCTGTGGCAGAGCATTCACGCCCTTTCAAGCGACTCGGCGCTGCTCTCTTCGCTGAAGAAGGATGAGCAGGAGCTTCTATCTGATTACCAAAAACGGGGTGGGAACCTCGCGGACATCGCCGCAGATGCCGCGCCCAGACTGCCACTTGACACGGTCAGGGTTAGGCGCGAGGCGTCCCAACCCAGCGACGATCATTCCCTCGACTACGCGAAGCAGCGACTGGGCATCGCCGTCTCCAAATACGACACGCTTCAGGAGCGCATCGACGGTGCGAAGATCGAGCTCGATACCGCGCGCGCCGCATTCAAGCAGCGCTACGCAGTGATAAAGCCTCCTCAGATGCCGAAAAAACCCTTGACGCCTACCGCTCCTCTCGCCATCGGATTCATCGCGGCGCTGCTACTGGCTTTCGTAGCCGCAGTTGCATCCGAGCTGAGGGCCGCGCGAATCGTCCAAAGCTGGCAGGTCGAACATCACCTTTCGCTACCGGTGCTGGCTCAGGTCCGCAAACCGTGAACTTCATCGCAAGCCTGCAACACTTGATCTCCGCGTCGCATCACCGGATGCGTCTCTGTGCGCCCTTGCTCTTGACCCTGCTTTCGATTCATCGCCACTGATGAGCGCCGCGGATCTTTTGCTCGTCCTCGCAGCGCTGCCGGCGCTGTGCGCAGGCGGTTATCTCTTCTGGCTCACCTTGTGTTCGCGCCGTTTGCCGCCGCTTCGATACGGAGCGCCGCACTTTCGCTACGAGATCGTGATTCCGGCCCATAACGACAACTGCACCGATCAAACGGCCGGGCTGGCGCAGGCAGCAGGCGCGCGGGTTCTGCCCCGCGAAGATCGAACGAAGCGGAGCAAGGGATATGCTCTCGCTTGTGCCTTTGCCCGCATTTTGAGCGAGGGCCTTGCCAACGCGCTGGTCGTTGTCGGTGCGGACACGGTGGTCTCGCCGAATCTGCTTCAAGCCTTTTCGACCTCGACGGTGGCGCCCAAGCCGTGCACGCCGACCATGCGGTGCGGAATCCGTTCTCCTGGCGCACTCGTTTGATGACCATCGCCTTAGGATCTTTCGACGCGCTCAGGTCCTTGGCCCTCGGGCTCTCCTGCGGGCTTCGGGGAAACGGGATGTGCTTCAGCTCGTCATTGCTCGAAGAGGTACCGCACGACGCCGCTTCGCTGGTGGAAGACCGT
>DATFTC010000189.1:0-2146 GCA_035262305.1 Myxococcaceae bacterium
GCTCGTTCGCCACGACGATGGCGGTCGCCGCACCGATGACAAGCAGGTGGACCTGGCCCGGCTGTTCAACGAGACGGAGATCCCCCCGGGCAAATCGATCGAAGCCGATCTGTCTTTCGACAGCAAAGAATATCCAGAGAATCTCCTCGCGCTGGTGTACCGAGTGGAGGGCACTTCCGCGGACGGCAGGAAGGCAATCGGTGAGATTTCGGTGATGAAACCGCCGCCCAGGCCCACGCGGGAAAACAGCAAGGCAATCACCGATCCCAAAATGCTCGCCAAGGTTCAAAAGGCGCTCGAGCTGCTGGGCCAGGACACCGTGACCCAGGAGGACCTCTCACGCCTGGAGCGCGAGGGCAAATTGCCCTGAGCAATGCGAGCTGCAGCGCTCATCCGCCCGTAGCTCTCGAATACTCCTTCGTCGCCGCTTGCGGACCGCATTGCCTAACCGAGTGGTAGAAATAACTCGGAAAGCGACCTAAAACTACCACTCGATCTGGAAGGAGAGCCTAAATATCCGATCGCGGACCGGTGATGCAGAACACAGGAGTATTTCGCCGCGTGCCGCCGCGCGCTCGAAGCCTTGATGAGCGCCAGCAGGTCCCGCGGTAGCCGAGCTACCCGACGGAGTTGTCCGAGCGAGTATTGACCGCACCTCTGCGGGCTCCTATGTTCGGCGCGGCCCGCTGACGAGCTGCGCGCGCCGCTGCGTTCGGCGTCAGTAGGGTAGGGAGCGAATGATGTCAGGTGAACCGAAGGCGAGGCTGCACCGCTGGGAATCGATGCCTAAGGAGCATCTCTCCGAGAAGCTGGACCGGCGGATGATCACCGGCGATCGAATGATGATCGCCCACATCTACTTGAAGAAGGGCTGCATTGTCCCGCGGCACAAGCACCACAACGAGCAGATCACTTACGTGCTCGAGGGCGCTCTGCGCTTTAGCCTCGGGAAGGACGGCGAGCAACAGGTGGACGTGCGCGCGGGCGAGGTGCTGCACATCCCCGCCAATCTGCCGCACGGTGCGGAGGCTCTCGAAGATACGCTTGACGTCGACATCTTCGATCCCCCGCGTCAGGACTGGCTCCAGGGAGACGATCAGTACCTTCGGCAGGCTTGAGGGGCGCTTCGCTGGAGCGGATGCTGAAAGGATCTCGCGATTCGAGAACCTTGTAACCCGAGCTCAGCGCTCAGCGTAGTCGTAGCGAAGAGGATTGGAGAGCCCAGTCATGTCTCTGAAGGCAGAGCTCGACGCGTTGCGATTGAAGGGCGAGTCGCGCCGGTCGCCGGAGGTCGTTGCCGACATGCATCGCGCAGTGGACGAGCTGCGTGCGTCGGGAGCGGCAGAGCGCGTGCTCAAGATCGGCGACAAGATGCCCGAATTCGCCCTTCCCAACGCGAACGAGCAAATCGTTGAATCGAAGGCGTTGCTGGCGAAGGGTCCGCTCGTTCTGACTTTTTATCGCGGCCGTTGGTGACCCTATTGCAACGCGGAGCTGGTAGCTCTGCAGAGAGTTCTGCCGGAAATCAACGCGCTGGGCGCGAACCTGGTGGCGATCTCACCGCAGTTGCCCCAGTACAGTCGAGAGCTCATTCAACGCCGAAGCTTGACCTTCGAGATCCTCAGCGATCCCGGAAACAAAGTAGCAACGCAGTTTGGGCTTCGCTGGGAGTTGCCGGAGTATTTGCGCGACATCTACCGCGGGTTTCCGGTGGACATCCCGAAGTTCAACGGAGACGACTCATGGGTGCTGCCGATCCCCGCTCGCTTCGTCATCGATAAACGAGGCATCGTCCGAGCAGCCCAGAGCGATCCCGATTACACCACGCGGCCAGAACCCGAAGAGACGCTCGAAGCGCTGCGCCGCCTGCCCTCCGAGCCTTAGCGTTGCTCTTCCCCGAGGGGGATCCCGACTTGCCGCATCAAGCGCAATGCATTGGTCGTGTCCAAAACCCCCTCGCGCAGCCGGTAATCGAATGTCATCTCGCCATCGACGAGCCGATCCTTGAAGTGATAGTTTTTGACGTTCGCATCCAGCTCCTGGCCAAGCGAGCCCAAGGACAGATCGTGGGTGCTCACTGCTCCGGATGCGCCGGTCTTCATCAACAGGCGTATCACCTCGCGGGAGGCGATCTGCCGCTCGCGCG
>DATFTC010000190.1:0-50445 GCA_035262305.1 Myxococcaceae bacterium
AGAGATCAGCAGGCGCTCGGTTCGGTTCAGGCTGAAATCGAGGGCAGGGGTGGCTGCGCGACTTCCTTCCGAGCGGAGGCCACCAAACTCGCCGAGATCGAAGCCATGCGTCATCACATCGAGGAGAGATTCGGACCCGTAGACATTCTGGTCGCGAATGCCGGCGGGAGCTTCTCTCCGGTTGGCCCGATCGAGGAGACGGATGAAGCTGCCTGGCACGCCTCGGTCGACGGGAATCTCACCGCCACGTTTCTCGCCATCAAGACCTTCTTGCCCGGGATGAAAGCCCGCAAGGCCGGAAACATCATCACGATGTCATCGTCTGCCGGGCGCCGCCCGCACGAAAAATCCCCAGTCCCGTATGGCGTGGCGAAAGCGGCAATCGAACTGCTGACGCAGGACGTCGCTGCTCAGGCTGGCCCCTACAACGTGCGCGTGAACTGTATCGCGCCGGAGACGATTCTAACTGAACGGAACCAGCAGCGGATCCCGGAAGCAACGAAGACTGCATTGGTGGATATGCATCCTCTAAGACGTCTCGGTACGCCCGAAGACGTTGCGCGCGCCGCGCTCTTCCTGGCATCCGAGGAGAGCACATGGATCACCGGCGTTATCCTCGATGTAACCGGCGGCGCTGTGATGGTGAGCTGAAAGGACGTCGCCGCGGTCCGTGACAATTGAAACGCGCCTCACCAAGCTGGAGGCCAAAGCACGGGAAGCAACGGCGAAGATCTCTGATTCGCACAGTGAAATGCGAAACGCCAAGCCCTCTGCGATCGCATTCCCAAACATCAAAAAAACGGAGCACCGCCAGGATCAAGTCCATAGGGTACGTCGTAATGGATCACTTTTCGCAGTTAATTTTTTCGCAGTTAATTTTTCCTCACCGCGGGGAACGAAAGAAGACCCGGAAAAGTCATGCGGGAAGCGTCCCGGGCAGGAATGATCGGCGGCACGCCGGCTCGCTGGACGGGGCTTGGGCACGAGGTGTTCCTCGCGAACTCGCGTGGGACCGATACGCTTCGCGAACTCGCTGCGGAGACGGGGGCGAAGGCGGTCACCGTCGTCGAAGGCCCGCCCCGCGGACGTGGTCGTCTTCTCGGTCCCCGAAAAAGTAGTTGCCGACCTCCCGAAGGATCTTTCGCGAACGTGCCGAACGGTGTCGTGGTGATCGATACGGGCAACTACTACCCCGCGCGCGACGGAAGGATTGAATTGATCGAGGGAGGCAAGCTCGAGAGCGAGTGGGTGTTGGAACGAATCAGCGGCCGCCGGGCGCCCAATCCGCGCGTTGACGAGCGGGTCCTCGCCGGTGTAACCGGACCTGCATGGAGAACCCGCTCGCCCGTCCACGGTGGCAAGCGATCTCGGAGGATGTCTTCGCTCCCGCGGTTGCCGCCACGGGCGAGCGGAGCCTTGCGCTGATCATGCGCGGTGGGCATGGCGAACTGCTGCTGCGCGCGCGGGAAGGGAACTCGTGGGGCGAGCCGCGTTCGCTCGGGGTTCCGCTGGCCCGGAGCGACGGCTCGAGCGCGCTCATCCCGGTTGAGTGGCCCATCTCGGCGTGCGCCACCGGGCCGGCCGAGGTCCAGCTCGTCGCCCGGGGACCGGAGGGCGAGCTGCTGCGCGCCATCCTGCGCGGCGGCGCGTCCGGCGGATTCGAGTGCGTCGGCTTCCCGGCGGCCGGCGGCCTGCCAATGGGGCTCGCCGGAGCTCCTAGCGCGTGCAGCCGGGCCCCGGGACGCATGGACGTGTTCGCGGTCGGTGCCGCCGGCGCGCTCCTGCACACCACCTGGGACGGCGAGGCCTTCGGCGAGTTCGAATCGCTGGGGGGACTCGGCCCGCGCGGCGAGGCCCCCATCGCCGGACCCATCTCTGCGTGCAATTGCGGCCGCGCCATGGCCGTGTTCACGCGCGGCGCCCCGGGCGACTTGCTGCTCAAGTGGTGGAACGGCTCGAGCTGGAGCGCGTTCGAGTCGCTCGGCGCGCCCCAGGAACCTGATTCGCTGTATCCGGCGGTGGGGGTCCTCGTACCTCTGTCGAGCGCACCGGTCGCCTGCGGCGGAGGCAGCACCCGCCTCGACGTGTTCGCCAGGGGACCGCGCGGCGACCTGCTGCACAAGTGGTGGGACGGTAAAACATGGAGCGCTTTCGAATCCCTCGGAATGGCGCGATCCGCGTCCTCCGACGCCTGGATCCCCTTCACCGGCGCTTCGCTGGCCTGCGCCTGGGAGAAATATCGCCTCGACGTCTTCGCGCGCGCTCTGGATGGAAGATTGTACACAGCCTCCTTGAGCGGATCGTGGGACGAGCCGGCCCTTTCGCCGGATGCCAGCCCGCAATTGGATTGATCGTCTTCGGTCGATCTCCCGGCGAACGATGGAGCGCCTGAGCTGCTGTGTATTGACTGCTGCGCGCCGGAGCGTATCCGGAGCTGCAACGGCGCGAATTGGTGCGCCGTCGGCTCAGCGAAATCGAAGAATAATAAGGGGGAATGCGTATGTCCAGACCGCTGAAATGGAAAGAGACCGGAGGCACCTGGCAGGAAGACCACACGTTGCTCAGCGAAGAGCAGCTCGCTAAGTGCACGCGCGCGTACGACGCCGAGGATCCCGACTTCGTGTCGCCAGTACCGACGCGGGTGATCTCGAACGGCGAATACATGCCGCCGCCGCAGAGCGACAACCAGAAGAAGGTGGAGGCCCGGCTCAAGGAGCTGGCCGACGGCGCTGCGAAGAAACTGGGGATCAGCCGGCGGAAGTTCCTCGGGACCGCAGGTGGCACCGCGGCCGCGTTCATCGCCATGAACGACGTCTTCGGACAGTTCTTCAACGTCGACAAGGAGGAGATGTTCGAGCCGGGGGCGAGAGCCCAGGGGGCTCCGCCGAAGAACCTGTTCGTCGTCGACGATCAGCTCCACTTCGTGCGCCAGAACCGCATCAACGACCCCCTCGGCGCCATCGCGCTGCGCGCGATTGCACAGGGCCCGACCATCACGCAGGCGATGATCGATGCGGGGGTCGAGCCGATCACGTACAACCCGTTCAACCCGGACGGCGTCGTCGACGAGTTCGGCGACCCGTGGGGCGTGTGGAACCCGGCGCTGATCGGGATGCCGGTCACGACGGACATGTTCAACATCGTGAACTTCATCAAGAGCGTCTTCCTGGATTCGCAGGTGACGGTCGGCCTGATCAGCAACGTGACCGCATTCGTCGCCGGTCCGAGCGGGAGGGATCCGGGCATGCCGCCGCTCGACGTGGACGATGCGCGAACGGGTGAAGTCCTCACAGCAGCGCAGACGGCGGCCGGCCGCGACTTCATCAACCAGCTGGCCGGCTCGAGGCGCGCGATGGCGCACGGCCTGCTCTATGTCGGCAGAGGCAACCTCGATTACATCCAGTACCAGGTCGACAACCACCACCCCGACGCCTGGAAGGGCTACAACATCTCCAATGCGGCCAAGGTCGACTCTGGGCCGATGCACCAGTGGCAGCACGACGATGAGGAGGTGGCGTACCCGACGTTCGAGCTGATCAGCCAGAACGTGCGGGCCCACAAGCTCTCAGCGGGCGGGAACATCATCGCCGTGCACAAGGGGCTCGCTCGCGGGATGCCGCCGCTCGCGCACAACGGGTATCCCTCCGACCTGCCGAAAGCGCTGCGCGACTGGCCCAACCTGAACTTCATCACCTACCACTCCTGCATCCAGGACAGTTTCTTCGACGACCAGGCGCTGGCGCAGATCAGGGCGAGCGAGGCCGGGAAGAGGCCGCTGATGGAGGGCGTACCGAACATCGACTGGGTGACGCCGTTCGCGGTCTGGACGGGTCCGTTCACGAACTCGTTCGCGGAGATCGGCACCACGTTCGCTTCGTCGGTGGTGACGTTCCCCACGGTCACGGCTCACATTCTCGGGCAGTTACTGAAGTTCAAGGGGGACAGGCAGATCGTCTTCGGGTCGGACTCCCTCTGGTACGGAGCGCCGCAATGGCAGATCGAGGCGCTCTGGCGCTTCCAGATCCCGGAGCAGATCCGCGAGCGCTGGGGCTACCCAGAGCTCACCGAGACCGCGAAGAGGCGGATCCTCGGTCTGAACTCGGCGCCGCTCTACGGACTGGAGGTCGGAGCGGAGTACGGGGCGATCCCAGCGGACTTCGAGAGCCGCATCACCGAGCGCCTGAGGAAGAGCCTGGAGATGCCGCCGTTCGCCGACGCATGGCAGAACCCGACCGGGCAGAACGACAACCTGTCGAAGTGGCGGGAGCGGTACGTCGCCATGGGCGTGGAGCCCAGGCACACGCGCTACGGCTGGATCCGCACTTCGGTCTGATTAATCCAGGGGGCCGTCGCCGAGGCGGCCCCCTTCAGCCGTGCGAGATCCCCGCCGGCGCCCAGGTCGAGCGGGTGCGGTGGGTCTGGTCGAACAGCTCGATACCTCCCAGCACGGCCACGCGGCGTTTTACATCGACGTTGGAGGTGGAATGCCTGCCGTGCCACTCGCCGGGCGGTCAGGAAGCGAGCCAGCCGTTCCTGACGTACAACGAGGTGTTCGCGCGGCGCGCCGCGATACTGAGCCAGGTCTACGGGTGCTTGATGCCTTTACAGGGATCGCAACAGCCTTCTCCAGAGCAGCGCGCGGAGCTTCTCGCCTGGCTCGTCTGCGGCGCGCCCAACAACTAAGCCCAGGGAGCACGCAAGGCAGGCCACTAAGACGCAGCGGACCCACTGCAGCAGGGTAAAGAAGAGTATGAGACGGAGCTATCTGCTGGCGATTAAGCATTCCGAGCTACGTACTCTCTTCGACTAGAAGCGCAGAGACACAAAGGTAGCAGAGACACAAAGGTATATGAGCCAGGTTCCTGGCGAGAAATTCACTCACGAGGCAGAAGAGAGGATTCACGATGAAGCATGATAAGAAATTTATTCTGTCGGCTGCGGTCATTGCTGCAATTCTGCTCGGTGTTGGCGCCGGAAAGGCTTACGCGCAAAACATAGAAGCCCGGGCGGATTTTGTTAGCTGTGGAAAAACGTTCATCACCGGGGTCGCCTTGCTGACGGAACGGGCATCTGAAGAAGGCGTCAAGTTGGTTGATGTCTCAATTTTTATCTACGGTTTGTCCGACGGAAAGCATGCTGTACACATTCACGAGACCGGGAATTGCACGCCCTGTTCGGCCGCCAACGGGCACTTTGATCCGGGTCCCGCGGGCGATTCCCGCCCGGATGCCAACCATCCATTTCATTCCGGGGACCTAGTGAACGTGAACGTGGTCAATGGCGAAGGCCTCATGCAAACGACGACGAGCCGGATCACTCTTTCACCGGGGCCGCTCAGCGCATTCCCTGATGGCGGGACCGCGATCATCATCCACACCGATCCGGATACCTACTGTCCGAATGGAGAAGTCGCGGGCTGCGCGGGCGGCACGCGCGAAGCCTGCGGCATCATCCAGCTAAGAAAGTAACTCTTTCCACAACGCCACACCCGATCACATTTCGGTTTGAGAAGAAAAGGTAGAGGTGGCCGCTCAAGGGGTCGTGAACGAATGAGGAGCGAATCATTGGGAACATCCAATTTTCTTTTTCAGGCCGATTTCACTTCTAACTCTTAGCCTAGGCTGTAGAGGATGTAGAACCCGAAACGAGGTACTAGGAGGCTTCGATCCTTTTCAAAGACATGGGCCGCGAAGGGTTTGCGTCCAAGGACGTAGCGACCGATGCTGGTGCCGCGCATGTCGCCTCCCCCGCAGGAACCACGCCCCGGGACCTCTTTTGGGTGTTTCGTTCGCGGATGCAACAACGGGACCGTAGTGGGCGACTCTGGAATCATTCTGCACACGACAACTGGGGGCGAGTTGAGTCCGCGAATTCTGCCGCCGCCTGCTGCGTAGTCCCGTCGATCTCGATCCGTAATTCCGTAGGCACTTGGGATCGACACATTTGCTCAGAGAAGAAGCTTGCGACTGCACTCTCTGCCCATGGCCACCTTCGTGGACCGAGGGTGCTCCACCGCTCAACCGGAGAACCGCTCTCGCAGCAAACGCTGCGGACGTGGCTGAGCACCGCCCAGAAGCGGGCAGGGCTTCCCGTTACCGGAGCGCTACACATCCTGCGGCACACGTTCTGCTCGCACTTGGCGATGCGAAACGCGCCGGGCGCTGGCCATCCAGCAGCTGACCGGGCACACCAGCTCGCGCACCACGCTTCGGTACATGCACCTAGGCCCGGCCGAGAAGAACCGGGCGATTCGTCTCCTCGATGAAGGTCGAAGAGCTTCTTCTCTTTGGAGACATTCTGGAGACGCGGCAGCGTCACTTTCAAAAGCACCGCTGCCGCAAGGAGTTAACTAGCGTCCCCGACGGGATTCGAACCCGTGTTACCGGCTTGAAAGGCCAGCGTCCTGGGCCTCTAGACGACGGGGACCATCACACCCAATGAGTCGCGGGGGAATCGAACCCCCGACCCTCGGCTTAAAAGGCCGGTGCTCTACCGACTGAGCTAGCGACTCGCTATTCTTTCCGACTTCTCGGATGAACGTCCTCAGTGCAAAAGGCGCGGCTGCGCCTTAGGCAGGAACGCGGGCAAATACCACGATCGAAGCACGCGCAACAGGCTTCAAGGGATTTGGAATGGAAGAGGAGCATGACGAGGGGCAGGAAGAAAAGGGGCGCGCTGGCCAAGGTCGCTATATCACCCGCGCCGGCGCCGAGCGCCTCCATGCCGAGCTTCTGCGGCTCTTGAACGAAGAGCGCCCCAAGGTGACGGCCGAGGTTTCGGCCGCGGCGGCACAAGGGGACAGGTCAGAGAACGCCGAGTACATCTACGGCAAGAAGCGGCTGCGCGAAATCGATCGGCGCATTCACTTCCTCCAGCGGCGATTGGACACCTGCACGGTGGTCGTTCCGTCGGAGCAAACGGATTCCTCGCGCGTCTACTTCGGGGCGACGGTCGTCCTCGAGGACGAGAACGGCAATCAAAGCACCTACCAGATCGTCGGGGCCGACGAGGTCGACGCCAAGGGCGGCCGGATCAGCGTCGACTCCCCAATCGGTGTGGCGCTGCTGGGCAAGAAAAGGGGCGATTCGGTCCCGGTGCGCAGGCCGCGGGGCGAAATCGAAGTAACAATTCTGAAAATAGCGTACTTGTAGCCTCCCAGCGCCTCACGGGTCCGACTGACGACCATCCATCAGACGAGCCCTCTTTTGCCCGCGTCTTTCGTGATCAGCGCCGGCCGCGTGGCTATAGTGGAGGCACCCAGCGGTAGTGCGGTCGGAGCAATGGCGACTCGAATCGCTCCGCCAACAGATGCGAAAAAACTTCATCCTCGACACCAACGTCCTGCTCCACGATCCGCGCTCGATCTTCGGGTTCGAGGACAACAACGTCGTCGTCCCCATCTACGCCATCGAAGAGATCGATCAGTTCAAGCGCGATCTCTCCGAGCTCGGCCGCAACGCGCGCCTGATCGCCCGCTACCTCGATTCATTCCGATCCGAGGGGTCGCTCGCGGAGGGAGTTCCACTGCCGAATGGCGGAACGATTCGGGTGCTGTTCACCATGCGAGAGCTGTCTCACGGGATGGCAAACGGGAATCTGATGGACAACCGGATCCTCGCGGTGGCGATCGATCTGATGGAGAACGAGCCGGGCACGCAGGCGGTCTTCATCACCAAGGACACCAACCTGCGAATCCGCGCCGATGCGTTGGGATTGACCGCGGAAGACTATGACACCGAGCGCGTCGAGCTGTCGGAGCTGTATACCGGACACACCGAGCTGCTCGTCCCCGGCGAGATGGTCGATCAGATGTACAAGCCGAGCGCGGAGCTGGAGATTCCGAAGCAGTCCGACTTCGCGCCCAACGAATACATCCTGCTCAAGGATCAGGCGAACGCGTCGCACACCGCGATGGGTCGGCTTTCCGCAACGCGCGGCAAGCTGGTGCCGCTGATCCGCGCCGGCAAGGAAGGCGTCTGGGGCATACGCCCGCGGAACATGGAGCAGAGCTACGCGATCGACCTGCTGCTGAGCGACGACATCAAGCTGGCGACCATCGTCGGAAAGGCCGGAACCGGAAAGACGCTGCTCGCCATCGCCGCCGGCCTTCACAAGACGACGGAGGAAGGCCTCTATCAGAAGCTCCTCGTCAGCCGGCCGGTTTTTCCGCTCGGCCGCGACATCGGCTACCTTCCCGGCGACATCGAACAAAAGCTCAATCCATGGATGCAGCCGATCTTCGACAACGTGGAATTCCTGATGAACCTCTCGCGCGCGGACAAGAAGGCCGGGCGCGGATACCACGAGCTGCTCGATTTGGGCATTTTGGAGATCGAGGCGCTGACCTATATCCGAGGTCGCAGCATCCCCAATCAATTCATCATCGTCGACGAAGCGCAGAACCTAACCCCGCACGAGGTGAAGACGATCATTACCCGCGTGGGCGACAACACGAAGATGATCTTCACCGGCGATCCCTTCCAGATTGATAACCCATACGTCGACTCGACCAACAACGGGCTGGTGCACGTGGTCAATCGATTCAGGCACGAGAAAATCGCAGGTCACATCACCTTGACCAAGGGCGAGCGGAGCGCACTGGCGGAGTTGGCGGCGAATCTGCTGTAGAATTATCGGCGAGGCGACCATGGATTCCGCAGCACCTCAGAAGCCGCTGATCGATTACCCCACGGTCTACACGTTCAAGGTGCTCGGAAAACAGGAGCACGGCTTTCGCGAATACGTCCGCCAGCTCTTCAAGCGAGTGATGGGAACGGAAGTACCGCTCGACTCGATCGCCGAGCGCCCGAGCCGGCTGGGCAAGTACTTGTCCGTCTCCGTTTCGGTCTATCTGATCTCTGAAGAACAGCGGCGCGCCATCTACATGCAGCTGCACAAGGAAAAGAGGGTGCTCTATTACCTTTGAGCACCTGCCGAGCTGCATCGCTGGGCAAACTGGCGGCGCGCCTCGGCACTCGGTATAACCGCCACCATTCATGTCCTTGGACGAGCAGGCTCCGCTCTTTTTTTCCGGTGACGCTCGATTGGGCCTGACCCGGCAGTCCCTTCGGCGGATGGCGCTCACCGCGCGCCTGGGCAGCGGCTCCAAGGTGCTGGACCTGGGCTGCGGCAGCGGGGGAGCTTCCTTGCTGCTGGCGCGAGATTTCGGCTGCAGCGTGGTCGCCGCTGACGACGATAACTCGGCGCTGGAAACGCTCGGTCGCCGCCTTCGATCGGAGTCGCTGAACTCGCGGGTTGAGCCTCTGAAGATAGACTTTGCCCAGCTGACGTTCGCGGACGGAGAATTCAACCTGGTCCTCGCGCCGGGTAAGAACGTGTATTCGTTTTCCGAAGCGGCGACCAAGCTGCGCCGGTACGTCGCCTTGCAGGGCCGGTTGTTGATTTGCCATCCGGTGCGCGTGGGGCAACACATCGCGCCGCCGCTGGCGGACTACTGGCAGCGCAAACTCGGCGCTCCGCTGCAATTCCCTCGCGACCTTTTGCAGATCTTGGCCGAAGCGGGTTACGAGCCCGAAGGAGTCGAGGCGCTCAGTGAGTCGGAGTTGGACGAGCTTTACCGAGCTCTGGAGCAGAAGGCGGCGAAGCTTCCCAAGGAGGATGAGAGGCGGGCGAATCTCTCGGAGCAGATCCAGGTTCAACGGACGCACGGCGGGCGCTCGAGCGTATCTTTCGGCTCCGCGATGGCCCGGCGCAAGGAGCCCGGGGAAAAGCCGCCGGCGGCGCGCGATCGCGGATGAAACGGGCAAGGTCGATCGAGGAGAGCGATCGACGAGAAGCGCGATCGATGGCGCGAGGATCAGTTGACCGCGCCGTTGAAATCCAACAGCTCGACCTGACCGCGCGCAACGCTGAAGCAGATCTCGCGGCGGTAGCCTTCGGCGTCGCCTCCGACCTGAAGGGGCATTGGCTTTTCGAATCGAATCGCAACTTCCTGAGCGTAGAAATCGTGGATGCCTTTGGGAAACCAACGGCCATGCCAGAGCGCGGGAAGGTGCGCCAAGATCGCCGGCGTCGAAACCGAACCGAGGCGAAGGTGCATCATTCCGCGGCGCGATCCCGCAAACGGGAACATCTTGAAGCCGAAGCCGTAGAAGGGGATCGTCCCTGCGGCCGCCATCATCAATCGGCCTCGATAGATCGGCGCGCCCGGAGCGACGGGCTCCCCGAGCATCGAGCCATCGGGCGCCAACCGATAGGCGGGCGAGGCCAGGCCATTGATCACCTCGCACTCGACTGAAGCGGAGTGGGTCAGATAGTGGGGCAGCGTTTTCAAGGCGACCGCTGAGACGTATCCGCCGGTGCCGGTGAGCAGGCCCCTAAAGACGCCCTTGGCAAGATAGCTGCGGACCCAGACGTAATCGTTGAGCAGCTTGCCGTCGACGCCAAGGCCAGCAAACGGAGTGCGCCGACCCTCGACCGACAGAAGATCGAGTCGCCGGACAGCGGGCGCCTCACCGGCTTTGGCCCGAAGCACGTCCTCCACCATGCGATCGCCGCGGGCTGGCGAAGCGCGCACCAAGGACGCGAGGCTGTTGCCGGTACCGAGTTTCAACACGCCGAATCGAGGAGGTCGCAGCTGCGCCTTTGCGCCCTTGTGCTCGAGCTGCTGAAAGATCTCGTTCACCACTGCGACGAATGTACCGTCGCCGCCTCCGCAGAAGACGATCGAGTACCGCTGCTCCAAAAGCGTCCTCGCGATTCGGCGCATGTTGAGCTGCGAATGCGAGACGAAGAGGTCGCCGTCGGGAACGACGTGCGACAGCGCCCGAATCGCCTTCGGTGTGACCTGGCGCGCATTCGCGTTGACAACGACGGCGACACGCGGTTGCCGCGGCGGTTGCTCCGCGGGAATGACGCTCAGGCCTACTGTTCGAGCCGAATGTGTGAGCATCCTCTGCACTCCTCGTGTGCCCGCATTACGCAGTGCGGCAGCGGCTCATGCCAGTGCACATTCCCGGCCAAGCTCGTCGACGGCATAGATGCAAAAGAAGATAACAATCCTCGGTTCTTGCACCGCGGGGAGCCAAAGCCGACCTAAAGGGATGCAAACGAACGGTGGCGGTCCTGCGCAGCACGCTATGCAGCCGGACCTTGCAACCTCGCGACTTCCTAGTGATATCTCCGGCAGCTCGTCGCCCGCGCCGTTTGACAGGGCGGGTCCGGTGGTTAGCTTACCTGCGTGTTTTGGTAAGAATTTTTAGTTGTTTCAGGAGGATACAAAGTGGCAAAGACAATCGGGATCGACCTGGGGACCACCAATAGCGTTGTCGCGATCATGGAAGGTCGCGAGCCTAAGGTCATTACTAACGAAGAAGGCAGCCGGCTGACCCCGTCCGTAGTGGCTTTTACGAAGGATGGGGAGCGGTTGGTGGGGCAGGTGGCGAAGCGGCAGGCGATCACCAACCCCGAGCGCACCGTCTATTCGATCAAGCGCTTCATGGGCCGGCGGTATGAAGAGGTGACGGAAGAGGCGAAGCTCGTCCCCTACAAGGTCGTCCGGGGACCGAACAACGACGCGCGCGTCGAGATCGACGGCAAGCAGTACAGCCCACCGGAGATCTCCGCGCAGATCCTGCTCAAGCTCAAGCGCGCAGCGGAGAATTACCTGGGGGAGAAAGTGACCGAAGCGGTGATCACCGTTCCGGCCTACTTCAACGATGCGCAGCGCCAGGCGACGAAGGACGCCGGTGAGATCGCCGGGCTGACTGTAAAGCGGATCGTCAATGAGCCCACCGCCGCAGCGCTCGCTTACGGTTTGGACAAGAAGAAGGACGAGAAGATCGCCGTCTACGACTTCGGCGGCGGCACCTTTGACATCTCCATCCTGGAGGTCGGGGAGAACGTGGTGGATGTGCTCGCTACCAACGGCGATACGCACCTGGGAGGCGACAACATCGACCAGCGGATTATGGACTGGCTGATCGCCGAGTTCCGCAAGGATACCGGTCTGGACGTTTCCAAGGACAAGATGGTGTTGCAGCGGCTCAAGGAAGCGGCGGAGAAAGCGAAGATCGAGCTCTCCTCGGTAATGGAGACGGACATCAACCTGCCGTTTTTGACGGCGGATGCTTCCGGACCGAGGCACCTGAACATCAAGCTCAGTCGCGCCAAGCTCGAGTCGATGATGGAGGACCTGATCGAGCGTTCGCTGGAGCCGTGCCGCAAGTGCCTGAAGGACGCGGGCCTTGACCCGAAGGACTTGAACGAGGTGGTGCTCGTCGGGGGATCGACGCGCATTCCAAGGGTTCAGGATGCGGTGAAGCGCTTGTTCGGCAAGGAGCCGAACCGCTCCGTCAATCCCGACGAGGTGGTGGCCGTCGGTGCGGCGGTCCAGGCGGGAGTCCTCTCGGGCGAGGTGAAGGACATCCTGTTGCTGGACGTCACGCCGCTGTCTCTGGGCGTGGAAACGCTGGGCGGGGTGATGACCAAGTTGATCGAGCGAAACACGACCATTCCCACCCGGAAGTCGGAGGTATTTTCGACCGCGGCGGACGGGCAGACGCAAGTGGAGATCCACGTGCTCCAGGGCGAGCGCGAAATGGCGGCCGACAATCGCTCGCTCGGCCGGTTCCATCTCGCGGGCATTCCTCCAGCTCCGCGAGGAGTCCCGCAGATCGAGGTCACCTTCGATATCGACGCCAACGGCATCTTGAATGTCAGCGCGAAGGACAAGGCGACCAGCAAAGAGCAGAAGGTCACCATCACGCACTCGTCCGGATTGGCCAAGGACGAGGTCGAGAAGATGGTTGCTTCGGCGCGCGACCACGAGACAGAGGACAAGGAGAAGCGCGAGCTCGTCGAGTTGCGCAACCGCGCCGAGAATCTGGTCTACCAGATGGAGAAGCTGATCAAGGAGAACAGGGAGAAGCTCTCCGCCGACTCAGCGACAGCGCTGGAGGACGCGATCAAGAATCTCAACAGCGTCCGCGAGGGCCAGGACAAGCAGGCGATCCGAGCTGGCATCGAGCGTCTCGAGCAGGCGAGCCACAAAGCCGCGGAGGAGATGTATCGGGCCTCCGGAACTCAGACGCCGCCTCCGGGCGCGCAGGGTCCGTCGGCTGCTCCCGGAAGCCAGGCGACGCCAAAGAAGGACGACGTCGTCGACGCGGAATTCAGAACCAACTAAGGACGTTTGCTGGTGCGACAGGCGCCGGCCCGCTCGGGCCGGCGCTTTTTTTTTGGCGTTCTTGCTCCCGCGGCAGCAGCCAAGCTGCGTCGCCCCCGAGGATCGGCGCGCTTAGAAGCTACTCAGCAGCCAGGTGTCGATTTCGTGATGCTTCAAGCTGAATGCAACTCGTTTACCGTCGGGAGAAGGAGTGGGATTGCCGATCCACGAATTGGTCGATTCGTAGATGACTTGCGATAGACCCGCCAACTCCACCAAGAACATCTTGAATTGCTTTTCGTCAGGGCATAGGGCCGTTGCGAACAACGCTCGCCCGTCGACTCTCCACGATGCGAACTGAACGCGGCATCGCTCGTATCCGTCGAGGCGAAGCTCGGTCGATTTTCCTTCCTGGGTGTCGAGCAACCGGATTCGACCTTGCTCCAGCGGAATTGCGACCCGAGAGCCATCAGGTGAGACGTCCCACTCGATGATCGCAAGGGTATCGGAATTATCGGTCTTGATCCGCATCAGCTCGCGTCCCACTCCGCCCTGCGAGCTCAATTTTGAAAACCGCAACTCGTTCCAAATCAGCTCGCTGACAATGCAATCTCCCTCCAGCGACGGGCATTTGAAGGCCGCGTCCCTCGGGGGCGGTCGGCCATTCCGCTTAAAGCGAACGCGCTGACCTTTGAATTGCAGCGGCTGCATCAGCCCCGGGCCAATGGCGGTCATTCCGGGTGAGAAGCCAACATTGAAAAGCTCCGCTTGAGCTGGCTCGTCGTTTAGCGCCGGCGGCAGCTCCCAGAACAAAAGGCGATTGTCCGCGGTGAATTTGGGCCAGGTATGCCAAGAGGGTCCCGACGTCACCATTTGGGGCTCAGAGCCGTCGAGAGCCTGGATATAGACCTGCTGGCTGCCGCTCTCGTCGGACATGAAGGCGAGGGTTTTCGAATCGGCGCTCCAAGACGTCGGACGCTCTTCTCGACCGAGGTGAGTTTGGCGCCGAGGAGGCCCCAGCTGCTTTCCGCCGTAGGAAAGCTCGGCCACGTAGGCATCGAGCTTTCCAAACGTCCGCTGAAACGCCAGGCTGCGGCGTTTGCTGATTGTCACCAGCGGCCCTTCGATCGGACCGATCCAAGATCCGATGAGCGTGGGGTCGCTCTTGATTTCTCCCGTATCCGGATCGACTTGCAACGCCCAAAGGCTTGTCCCGCTCGGCTTGGGAGGAGGCTCAGCGATGCCGTAGACGAAACGGCCGTCCGGGCTCCAACCCAAGGCCGGCTCGCCTCCATCTTGAAGCAAGCCTTGGTTTTGCATCATCACTCGCGGCGGGCTGCCGCTGAGGTCCACCGTTTCAATAAACAACTGTGGAGTTTTTCTTGCCTCCCTTATGCGCAAATACGCGATGCGCTTGCCGCTGGGCGACCAATGAACGCCCTTGAAAACATCTCCTTCGGCGGAAGGGACGACGAGGTGATTTGCTCGCTCGGAGAATCGCTTCCAGAAGATCCCTTCGTCGTCAATCCATGCATACGCTTTCCCATCGGGCGAGACGCGAGGAATCACCGGATTGCTGACAAATGGGCCGTCGCTGAGTTTCTCGACTCCCTTCCTGCTGACTTTCCAAAGCGAGTCGCCGTCCTCGTTGGCCGCCCAGGTGCTGGCGAGCAAGGTTTCACTGTCTGGGAACCACGAGATGTACCTGGGCATGACATTGGGGGGAAACTCGATTTGTTCGATCTGCGTCGAATCGACGCGCCGCAAGTACAGGCCCGTCTTCTCAACGTAAGCGAGAGTCGAGCCGTCTGGCGAGATGGCACTGTCCCGCACCATATTGTCCGCGCCGGCCGCGGTGAGGCGCACCTCCTTTGTGCTCGCCGCGATCGAGTGGCGAATCGGATGGAGGGCGAAGCCGACGGCGAGCAGGCCGACCGCCGCAACCGCCGAGGCCACCGCCACCCGGCGCCAAGCGTGGGGCGCTCGACCGATGGGCAGAATCGAGCGCGCCGCGGTTGCTTTCGGCGCTTGACTTACGCGCTCGAGCTCGGCCAACAGCTCGCTGCCGTTGGCGAAGCGCCGCTCTTTTTTCGGGTCAAGGCAGCGCTGCACGATCCGAATCAACCGCGCGCGTACGGTGGACATCGGAACGGTGTCACGCGCAATTTCATCATCCGCGGGCAGTCCCAAGCTCCGATTCGAGTCTGGGAGCTTGCCGGTCAGCAATTCATGCAGCAGAACACCGAACGAGTAGACATCGGAGCGAGCATCCACTGCCCCTCCGCTGGCCTGTTCCGGAGACATGTAGACCGGCGTCCCGAGAATTTGCCCATCCTGCGTGAAGAACGGACCCACTTGCTGCTCGATTTCGCAGCGGCGGGTCTGCTCGGCGCGTGCATCGGGCGGCTTCGCCAACCCGAAGTCCAGGATTTTGATGTGGCCGTCTTTATCGACGAGCAAGTTTTCAGGCTTCAAATCTCGATGGACGATTCCTGCGGCGTGCGCGCGAGCCAAGCCGCGCGCGATCTCAGAGCCGAAGTGCAGGGCCTCTGCCTCGTGCATCGGCCCGTTTCGAATTAGGCTGCGCAGCGGATTGCCATCCACGAACTCCATCGCGATGAACGCCATCCCGTCGGCTTGGCCGACCTCGTAGATGGCTGCGATGTTCGGATGATTGAATGCGGCTGCGCTCTGAGCTTCTCTGAGCAGCCGCTGGTGATGAGCCTCGTCTTCGAGGTAGCGCGGTCGAAGCACCTTGAGCGCCACCGCTCGCCGCAGGCTCTCGTCCTCCGCCTTGTAGACAATCCCCATCCCGCCTTCACCGAGCCGGCTGAGTATTCTGAAATGCCCCAGCCGGCGTCCGAGCAGGATGTGCCTATCGGCAGAAAGCCCGAGGTAGGGGCTTGGATCTACGCTGGGGGCTTCGGCGACTCTCCTCAGCCAGGACTCCCAGGAGGCGGGGCTCGCCGGATCGCTGAGAGGAGGAACGCCCTTGGGTTCGAAGGCTGCGCTCGAGGAGTGGACTGCGTCAGAGTGTTTGCCTTGCACGCTCAACAGGCATCCCCCTTTCCACGCAGTGTCCCAGAGGTGCTCAATCGCCGTCAAGCATGGGGCGCTCGCTGGTCGACACTGGTCGTGGGCCTAGTTTTCTGAGAATTCTTTGAATTCGGGAATAAGAGCAGTCTGGTTTCGGACAGGCCGTAGTTCGCGGTTGCCATTGCAATCCAGCGGTTGAAGGTAGTACGAGACGCTTTCTCGGGAGGCGGAAAATGGGGAAACCGGTCAACAGGAAAGTGCGCTTGCAGAAAGAGACAGTTCGAAGGTTGTCTCCCGCGATGCTCTCGATGGCCGTCGGCGGAGAACTGCGCGGTCCAGACGTCGAGCCTTCTCAGCATGAGTTTTGCGTGTCGCCAGACGATCCGCGAACCGACGCCACGAACACCTGCCGGTTTTGACGAGTCGCCGTTCACCCGCCTAATTGCATTCAGGAGTCGAACGAGGTAACACTTCGCTCGCCGCGGGGGCGGTGGACGCTGTCATGCGAACTCAGTCGTCGAAGAGAAAGCTCCAGATCAGCAAGGAAAGACTCCGAAACCTCACGCCCAAGGAACTGGCGGTCGTAGGCGGTGGCAACGCGATGGACGACCCGCGAGAACAATCCGCAGCCGAATGCGACACGCCGGCAACGGATACCTGTCCGTTCTAGCTCGAAAAGTGGGCTCCATCCAGGAGTCGCGATGAAGGATCGAGTTTCAAAAAAGCTGGTTCTTCGTAGAGAGCGGCTGCGCACGCTCTCGGTGTCGGAGCTCCGCTTGCCGGTGGGCGGTACGGATGACCCGACCGCGCTCGATTGCCCCGCGACTTGGGATTGCTACATCGGACCGGACCGCGCGGTCGCGCTGACGGCCACCTGTGTTACGCGGGACTGCCCACCGTAACTCTCGGCGGGGGAAAGCTGAAGCTGGGAAAGGAAGCACGTCGGAAGCTGAGTCCGCGGGAGCTCTCTGCCGCAGCACGGTGGCGCGAGGAACGGGGTTGCCGAAACCCCTGGCTCACGTTCTGCGCGCGCTCTGATGCAGCTCGAGGACGATCGATCCTCCTTTGAACAAGCGGACCGCGCCCGAGCTCTGGCTGACCGCGAGAGCAAGGCACTCAGTGGAAGAGGTGATCCCGGCGCAAGCGGCGTGGCGGGCTCCTAAGCCGAGCGGAACGTTCACGTCTTCGCTTCCGGCCAAGAGATATCGCCCTGCAGACAGGACCACGCCGTCCTCGCGGATCACGAACGCGCCGTCGAGGACGGAGAAGTTCTTGATCGCCTCGCGGATTTTCGGGTCGAGTACATTGCGCTCGGCTTCGCTGAGACCCTGGAATGGATTGATGGTGAGCTGGCGACTTTTCTCGAGCACGTTGGTGTGATCGCCGATGGTGATGATGGTTCCGATCGGGTGGCCCTCGAATCCCTCCTGGCCGATCTGGAGCGCGAGCTGCAGCAAGGCGTCCACCACTTGCGAGTTGAACTGCTCGCCGAGCTTCACCCCCTCCAGCGTGATCCGATCTTCGAGGGAACCGCCCAACCTGACGTGCATCAGGGTATCGACCGGGCGCCCGACCCGGCCGGTCACACACAGCACCAGGTCCCCCTCTTTAACCGCCTCCTGCGACAGCGCGGCGACGAGCGCTACCTTCACCCGCTCGACTCGCAGATAGTCATACGGCGGGATTACCAGCGCGCGATGCCTCTTGGCCGCCAGCTCGTCCGCCAACAATTGCGACGTGACGGCGTAGATGAATTTCCGGCGCACCTTGCGGCCGCGCAGGTCGTCGGGGGACAGTGGGATGTCGCAGATGTAGAGAAAGTGGTCGACATCCGGCTTGGCCGCGAGAGTCAAGCAGGAGCGAAGAAACTCGCGGTCGAATTTGGACATTTCGGACATTGTTCAGCGGCCCGCTGAGGTTACCCCAGCTTGACACCGCTAGTTCGCGCAATTAAAGCTTCTCGCCTTTTTTTTGACGGGCAGTCCATCTAAAATCGCCCGCTCAACCGTAAGGACGAAGACTTGAACCAGAAAGATCTCAAGCGCTACCGGAAGATGCTCGAGGACAGCAAGGTCAGCCTGCTGCAAAGCGCGAAGAAGACGTTGATGGAGGAATCGAACTTCGACACCGACGACCTCCCCGACGAGATCGACCTCGCCTCCTCCGAGTACGCGCAATCGATGATCTTCCGGCTTCGCGACCGGGAAAAATTCCTGCTCAAGAAGATTGAAAAGGCGCTGATGCGGATCGAGGACGGGACGTTCGGCATCTGCGAGCGCTGCGACGAGCCGATCTCTCCCAAGCGCCTCGATGCACGGCCGGTGACCACCCTGTGCATTCGCTGCAAGGAAGAGCAGGAGAAGAAAGAGAAGTCATACGGCTAGCGGCCGTACTAAGCGTCTAAAAGGGGGGCGAACCAGTCGGCACTGCCGGTCCGCGGCGTCACCGCTCGCTGACCTCAACTCGCAGCAGCTCCCGGCCAATCAACAAGTGATCGCCATTGTCCAACGCAGTGGGGGCAAAGAGGCGAAAGAATGTCCCATTGGAGGAGCCGACGTCGCGGACAAAGAGCCGGTCTTGCCGCACCTGCAGAACGGCGTGGCGTCCGGAGACGAACCCGTCATTCGGGAAAGTGACGTCGCCGGATTCCCGGCCGAGGAGGTTCTCTCCGTCTCTGAGCAGGAAGGCGGCGCCGCGAGCGCCGCCCTCCAGTATCTGGATCAGTCGGAACCGATAGCCAACGTCCGGAGAGCCCCAAACCATCGCCCCGCCTGCGCCTGGGGTCAGGGCGGGGACCGGCTCAAGCAAGAGCCGCTGGCGTCCCAAGCGAAGCTCACCTCCGGTCGTCAGCTCGCGCTCCTGGTGCAGCCGAAGGAAGATGCCATTTCCGCCGCCCACGTCCTCCACCGCCAGCCGCCTGCCGGTGAAGAAGAAGCGCGCCTGGGTCGCCGCGACGAAAGGATCGTCCTCCAGCGGGATGTCGCCACGAGCTCCACAGGTCAGCTCCTGCCCGCCCATCGCTACCACGATCTCGGGGCCGCCATCCGCGCGTACGACTCGAATTGAGACCTTGGGTTTGCCCGCGCTCTTGCTGCCCGAGGGCAGCGCTGCTCCGCATGCGCGGCAGAATGCGGAGTCCACCGTATTGCGGGTACTACAGCGAGGGCAGATGGGAGCGGGCATCAGGCCAGGTGCGGCGTTCACATCTATATCAGGAGAGCGGGCCGATCGAGCAGTGGAGGTCATCGGACCGCGCATTGCAGCGAGCTTTTGGAGCGTGTCACAGTCGAGCGCTGCGGAGCGCCCCGAGCACATGGAGCTGAGACGATTGGCTTGCCCTTCCTGCGGCGCCCAAGCGCATCGGCTGTCGGCTTACTGCCCTTCCTGCGGAGTCCCGCTAGCGCCAGAGCCCGAGCCCGACGAGCACGTCGGCCAAACGGTCGCGAAGAAATTCCGGATTGAGACGTTAATCGGCGAAGGTGGGATGGGGAAGGTTTATCGCGCTCGCCTCCTGACGCTGGACAAGCCGGTGGTTCTCAAGGTGCTGCACCGTTCGCTCTTGTGCGATCAACGTACGGTTGCCCGATTTCGCCGGGAGGCGCAAGCGGCCAGCCGCCTGAGCCATCCCAACTCGATCAACGTGCTCGACTTTGGCGAGACGGAAAGCGGAGAGCACTACATCGCCATGGAGTTGGTGGACGGCAAGGACCTCCACCAGGTGCTGAGCAGCGAATGGCCGCTCTCCGAAGCTCGGGTGATCCGGATTGCCTCGCAGGTGCTCGCCGCGCTTTCCGAAGCGCACGCCGTTGGGATCATCCATCGCGACCTCAAACCGGAAAACATCATGGTGGAGCAGCTGCGCCACCAGCCGGACTTCGTGAAGGTGCTGGATTTTGGGATCGCAAAAATCGTGGATGCCGCTGCCGAAGATGGCCCGCTCACCCGCGCGGGGTTTGTTTGCGGCACCCCGGAATACATGTCGCCGGAGCAGGCTCGAGGAGGAGACCTGGACGCTCGGTCCGACCTCTACGCGGTCGGAGTCCTGCTCTATCAGCTCGTCACTGGGTTGCTCCCCTTCGTCGCTGACTCGGGCGCGGCATTTGCCGCCAAGCACTTGACCGAGGCGCCCATTCCTCCTCGTCAGCGGCGTCAGGGCGTTCGGGTGTCCGCGGGGATGGAGCGGCTTATTCTTAGGGCCCTGTCGAAGGATCCGACAAAGCGCCCGCAGACCGCGGACGAATTCAAGGCCCAGCTTCTCGCGCTCGCCGAGCCCGCCGCAGCGTTACCCGTCGATACTGCCGGGGGGGTCGAGCCGCTCGCCGATGTCGACCATGCGCAGAGCCCTTTGCTGCGGAGCACGCGAAGCGTCGGGCGCGCATGGAGGCTTTTCCAGATGGTTACCCTGGTGCTGCTCGCGGCAGCATTGGGACTTGGCTATGGACTCTACCGCTCGAGCTTGAGGCTGCACGCGCAGCCGAACGCGTGGCCAGCAAATGCGCCAACGCCTCAGCAGCCCACCAGCGCAAGGCGATAGCGCGGCGCTTTAGGGGGCTTCTACTTGAAGGATCTGCTGGCCAACGCGGATGCGATCCCCGGTCTTCAGCTGGCGATCGGTGCCAGGCGTGATGCGGACGAACGTTCCCAGCACGCCGGAGAGGTCGCGAAGCACCGCTCCCTGGCCGACGGGCGCCAGCTCGCAGTGTCGACTGGCGAGATCGTCGTCTTGCGGGAAGGAGAGATCGCAGTTCACCTGGCCGATGGTCAGCAGCGGTGCGCCGCTGATCGCCGCTTTGCCGGAACGTCCGCCGACGATCACCTCCTCGACTGCGTATAGCGCCTGACCCTGAGGAAGCGGCGCTCCATAGACTCGGGGTTGCCCTGCCGCCGGGGCGGGGGGAAGCTGAAGGTGACCTAGATAACGGAAAAGCCGACGGCCGATGTTGAACATCGCGCCGTGGGAAATTGACTCCTGCCCGGCAATGGCCACGAACACCCCCGAGGCGCTTCCTTCATCGCGCACGCGGAGCATTCCTTCAGCAACCATCAATGTTGCATGATGGGCGGAGACGAATGAGTCCTCCGGAAAAAGAATGTTCCCCCGGTTCCGCCCTATCCAGCATCCGGAAACTGGAACCCGGTACCGCTGCCCCCTGCCATTTCCAGCGACGACCGTCAGCACGAAGGCGATTGGCGCCGCGGCGCTGGCGGCGGGGGGGGCTGCGGGTCGCTTTTTGAGCAGCTGGTTGGCGGGTATGGGTTCCCTGGCAACCGGCGCCTTCGCTGGAGGCGCGGCGGCAGGCGCCGGGCGGGACTTCGACGGCGATCTGGGAGAGGGCCCGTCCTTGTGCGCGACCAGAACGGGCGGCTTGGGACGGGCATGAGCCTGGGCCGCCAGAACGCTGTCCACCAGCGGAGAGACCTTGGCGGACGGGTGGGCCGGCGGGAGAGCCGATGAGGGTGCGGGTCGAACTTCGGCCGGCTTCACCGGTTCGGAAAAGGGCAACAGGGTTGCGCCGCAGGCGGCGCACTTCGCGCTCCGAGCGGGATTGAGGCGGTCGCACGCTCGGCAGACAATACCCAGCGTGGACAACAAGAGGCTCGACATCTCGCGCGATGTTAGGTGGGAGCCGCCGGCGCGGTCAACGAATGTGCGGCCCGGTGTTCACCCCGGCGGGAACGCCCGCACCCCTACGCCGATCGCTGCCTCATTGCTCCAGGGAATCTCGCCAGTTACGATTGGCTGAGGTCTATGATCCGCCTCAACGATATCCTGCAGAGGGTCGCCTCCTACCATCCGGATCCGGACCTGGACATCATCAAGAAGGCGTACGTGTACTCGGCCAAGGTCCATCAAGGTCAGCTGCGCAATTCGGGCGAGCCGTATCTGATCCATCCATTGGAGGTCGCTGGGATTCTTGCCCAACTGCGGCTCGACGAGGCCTCCATCGTCACCGGACTGCTCCACGACACCATCGAAGACACGCTTGCCACCGCGGATGAGCTGACGGAGCTCTTCGGACCGGAGGTCGCGCAGCTGGTAGACGGCGTTACCAAGCTCTCGAAATTCTCTGCTTCGGCCACGCTGTCCCAGGAAGAAAAACAGGCCGAGAACTTTAGGAAAATGATCATCGCCATGGCGCAGGACATCCGCGTGATCCTGGTCAAGCTGGCGGACCGCACGCACAACATGCGCACGTTGCAGCACATGCCGGAGGACAAACAGCAGCGGATCGCACGCGAGACGCTGGACATCTACGCACCGCTGGCGAACCGGCTTGGGATCAGCTGGATCAAGACGGAGCTCGAAGACCTCTCGCTGCGGTACCTCAAACCGCATGAGTATTCCGAGCTGGTGGAGAAGGTCAGCCGCCGCCGCAAGGAGCGCGAGCGATACGTCGATCAGGTCGTTCACCTCATCGAAGGAAAGCTCCGGGAGCGCGAGCTGCCCGGTCGCGTCTCCGGGCGGTTCAAGCACATTTACTCCATCTACAAAAAGATGAAGGCGCAAGGGATCGACTTCGATCAAATCCACGACGTGATCGCATTTCGGTTGATCATGCCCACCGTGCCGTCCTGTTACGAGGCGCTGGGGCTCATCCACCAGCTGTGGAAGCCGGTCCCCGGCCGCTTTAAGGACTTCATCGCCATCCCCAAGCCGAACATGTACCAGTCGCTGCACACCGCGGTGATCGGCCCAATGGGCGAGCGAATGGAGGTCCAGATCCGCACTGATGAGATGCACAAGATCGCCGAAGAAGGCATCGCCGCGCACTGGGCGTACAAGGAGGGCAAGTCACTCATCTCCAAGGACGATGAGAAGTTCGCCTGGCTCCGCCAGCTGATGGAGTGGCAGCAGGATCTCAAGGACCCGAAGGAGTTCCTCGAGACGGTCAAGGTCGACCTCTTCACGGATGAAGTCTTTGTCTTCACGCCCAAAGGCGACGTGAAGAGCCTTCCGCGCGGAGCCACTCCGGTCGATTTTGCCTACGCGATTCACTCGGACATCGGCAATCGGTGCGTCGGCGGGAAGGTCAACGGGAAGATCGTCCCCTTGCGCTACAAGCTCAAGAACGGAGACATGGTTGAAGTGCTCACCAACCCGCAGGCTCATCCGTCGAAGGATTGGCTGACCTTCGTCAAGACCAGCCGCGCCCAGCAGCGGATCCGGTCCTTCATCAAACAGCAGCAGCGGGAGAAGAGCCTGCAGCTCGGGCGAGAATTGGCGGACAAGGAGTTTCGCCGCTTTTCGCTCAACTTGAACAAGATGCTCAAGTCCGGCGAGCTCAAGGGGCTGTGCAACGACTTGGGCTACCGTGTCGAAGATGACATGCTGGTGGCGATCGGTTACGGGAAGATCGTCCCGCATCAGCTGATCAAACGCTTGATTCCTCCGGAGAAGCTGGCGGACACCGAGGAGCGAACCAGGGAAGCAGAGGTAAACGGCAGCTCTGGGCCCACCCTGCCGCCAGTCAGCGGCCTCTCCAAGGTTACCGAGATCGCCCGGAAGCTCGTCGGTCGTCAGAATCGCAGCGGAGTTCAGATCGGCGGCGTGGATGATGTCCTGGTTCGCTTCGGCAGGTGTTGCAATCCCGTTCCGGGCGACCCGATCGCCGGTTTCATCACTCGTGGGCGCGGGGTGACCGTGCACCATGTGCGGTGCGAGAAGGCGCTCGCCACGGATCCCGAGCGGCGCGTCGACGTGCAGTGGGACGTGCGCGGCGACTTCAAACGGCCGGTGACCCTCCGGGTGCTGACCGCCGATCGCCCCGGTCTTTTGGCGGACATCTCGAATACCTTTTCCAAGAAGGGCGTGAACATCTCGCAGGCAAATTGCCGAGCCACCGGCGACGACCGGGCGGTGAACACGTTCGAGGTAACGATTTCGGATCTCAAGCAGCTCACTGAGCTGATGCGTACAATCGAGCGGCTGAACGGCGTCTATTCGGTCGAGCGCATTTGACCGGCGCGGCGAGCGGACATCGCCGACAATCAGATTACCGGCCGGAGTTGCGCGGTCGGCGTCGGCCGCGGTACTCAAACGCTCGCCTCAACGGAAGGAGACCTATGCCACGCAAAGCGATTCAAACGGATCGTGCCCCCAAGGCAATCGGCCCGTACTCTCAAGCGGTCCAGATGGAAGGCGGGAAGGTCACTTTCCTCTCCGGCCAGATTCCGCTCGATCCGCGCACGGGAGAGGTGATCGCCGGCGACGTGGTCGCCCAGACGGAGCGAGTGATGGAGAACCTGAAGGCTGTTCTCGCCGCGGCCGGGCTGGATTTCTCCCACGTCGTCCGGTGCGGACTGTTCCTCGCGGATCTGGGTGATTTTGCCCGCGTGAACGAAGTCTACGGAAGGTATTTCACCGGGCCGCCTCCCGCCCGCTCGACCATCCAGGCCGGCGGCCTTCCCAAGGGTGTTCGGATCGAGATCGACGCGATCGCAATGTCCTAAGGCCGAAGGCCTCCAGGCCGAGCAAGTCCGAAGCGCGGGCACGGGCGCCGACCGGCTGCGCAGGATGTCCGGGGCCGCAATCCGGCTGCGTCGAGCTACTTCTTGGCGGTCTTCTTCGGCTCGTTGGCGGGCTTGTCGGCTTTCTTTAGCTCGTCGTCGATGATGGTCTTGAACGCCTCGATCGGCTGCGCGCCGACGATCTCCCGGCCGTTGATAAAGAAGGTGGGCGTGCCCTCGACGCCGGCCGATGCCGCCTCGGTCGCATCCGCGGCGACTCTCTCGTCGAACTTCTTCGCGTCCAATGCGGCGTCGAACTTCTTCATGTCCAGGCCGATCTCCTTCGCGTACTTGTCCAGGGAGGGTCGATCCAGTGATTGCTGATTCGCGAACAGCTTGTCGTGGTACTGCCAGAACTTGCCTTGTTCGTTCGCCGCCATCGAGGCG
Source organism: Myxococcaceae bacterium (assembly GCA_035262305.1). Taxonomy (GTDB): domain Bacteria; phylum Myxococcota; class Myxococcia; order Myxococcales; family Myxococcaceae; genus DATFTC01. Next base: position 25,058 of record DATFTC010000190.1, read on the forward strand.
GCGGCGGCGAGCCTCGCGTTCGCATGCATCGGCAGCGGCTGGTGCTTGAACGCGATCTTCACCTTGTTTCCGTACTGCTCCTCGATGGTCTTGATCGTCGGGACAACGCGCCCGCAGAACGGGCATTGAAAATCAGAGAACTCCACGATCGTCACCGGGGCGCTCTTGGGACCTTTGACGGGTGCCGATCCAACCTCGATCTTCTTCACCGGTGGTCCTTCGCGAACGCCTTGCTCGAGCAGCGCCTGGTAGAGGTTTTCCGGCGTGGTGCCGGATGCGAGGAGCTTGTCCGCCTTTTGGATCTCGTCATCGATCACTGGTTTGAAGCTTTCAAATGGCATCGCACCCACGACCTGTCGACCATTGATGAAAAAAGTGGGCGTCCCCGAAGCACCCACCGTGGCACCGGCAGCCGCATCGGCCTCAACCCTGGAGCGGAAGGTCCCGTTGTCGAGCGCGCTCTTGAATTTGGTCACGTCGAGCCCAATCTCGCCGGCGTACTTTTCAAGCGACGCTCGGTCGAGCGCTGTCTGATTGGCGAACAGCTTGTCGTGGAACTGCCAGAACTTCCCCTGCGCGTGCGCAGCCATCGATGCCTCTGCGGCGAGCTTGGCGTTGCTGTGGAAGGGCAGGGGCTGGTGCCGAAACACGAATCGAACGTCTTTGCCGTAGGTCTCCTCGATCTTCTTCAGCGTCGGGACTGCCTTGCTGCAAAACGGGCATTGGAAATCCGACCACTCGACGATCGTCACTTTCGCCGTGCTCGGCCCTTGCATGGGAGAGTCGGACGGAAACTCAATCTTCTTGACGGCCGACGGGGGCGGCGGAGTCGGAGCCGGTGCGCGTACCGGTGGCGGCGTGGGGATTCCCTGCGCGCCCGGGGGCAATTGCTGCGCGCCCGTGGGCGGGACGGCTGCGACCACGGTCTGAGCGTCTGGAGGTGAGCCGCCAGTGTTGGTGAAGACCTTGCCTACCGCAAACCCCAACACCAATCCGACTAACAGCGCGACGATCACATTGGGTTTCATCTTTGAGCTTGTCTCCGGAATTCGTTAGCGGCTGAGCAATCCGCGCGGCGATTGGACTCAATAACGACAGCTCCCCAATTCGGCAGCGCGACCGAGCGCAGAATAGCAGAGAGCGCGAGCTTGAGCAGCTTTCTCGTCGAGCAGTCACCGCGGTTCCGTTTGCGCACAGGCCTCGGCAGCGGTACGTGTCTCCCGTGGATTCGCTGCTCACCATCGACGCCACCGGAACGGCGTGCCCTGTTCCCATCATCGAGCTCGCCAAGGCCATCCGTCGCCTCGCGGCCGGCGAGACGCTGGTCCTGCTCGCGACCGATCCAGCGGCGAGACGGGACGTCGAGGCATGGTGCGCATCCACCGGTCACCAGTTGATCTCGGTCACGCTCGAAACCGGCATCCTGCGCGCACAGGTGCGAAAAACCGGAGGGTGACTCCTACATCGGCGGTTGGAGTAGCTCTCCGCTCAGCACCGGGGCGGCCTTCGTCAGGTCAGCTGGAGAACGCGCTCCTCCAGCTTGCGGCCGCGGCTGACCGATAAGATGAGCACTTCCCGCGCGGCGAGCAGGGCCACTACGCAGGTGATGATTTCCTCTGGCGCGACCAGCGAGCGGTCAAAGCTGACGGTGAGTATCCCCGAGGGCTCCAGCGAGGCGCCGGTGCAACCGCGAAGCGCTTTCAGCTCGGCGAGCGGCACGTTTCCACGCGCAATCTGGACGCGAAACTCGGCGCCGATGGAGGTGAGATCCGACATCGAGCCCGACTGGACCAGCGTGCCTCGATCCAGGATCGCCGCGGCGTCGCACAGCTCTTCCAACTCCTGCAGGTTGTGGCTGGAGACGACGATCGTCTGTTTGCCCTTCAGGTCTCGGATCAGCTGGCGAATTTGCGCCGCGATGCGGGGGTCGAGTCCGGAGGTGGGCTCGTCGAGCAGAACCACCGGGGGGTCGCCCATCAGCGCCTGCGCCATCGAGACGCGCTTCGCCATTCCGTGGGAAAGCGCTTGCGCCGCCGTGTTCCACGTCTCCGCGAGGCCGACCAGGTCCAGCGCTTCGCGGGCGCAACGCTCGGGGTTCTCCAGCCCCTGGAGCGTTGCCCAGTAGTGGAGAAGAAAGCCGACCTTCGACCAGGGAGGCAGGATGGCGTCTTGCGGCAGAACGCCGACCTTCTGCTTCAGAGCTCCCTGCTGCTGCGGCGTCACGCCGAGGATCCGGATTTCACCCTGATTCGGAAACAGGTAGCCGCACATCAGCGAGAAGGTCGTGGTTTTCCCTGCGCCGTTGGGTCCGATCAGGCCGTAGCATTGCCCGCGCTCTACGGTGAGCGAAACGCGATTGACGGCGATGTTGGGCCCGAAGCGTTTGACCACCTCCCGCAGCTCGAGCGCGTGGTCCATTACACGTCCCTCGACCGGATCACCAGATAAGATGCGCCCAGAAAAAGGACGGCGAAGCCCGCGTACCCAGCGGTGCTGATCGCGAACTCCGAAAGCCTCGGATGGAGCAGGTTGGCCGCGTATTGCGAGGGGGAGAAAAAACGAAGGAGCCGCAGGGATTCCGCGCGTCCAATCACGTCCAAAAGCCAGAACGCAAACAGCGCGGCCAGGTTCACCACCAAGCTGAGCGCCGGATTTCGGAAGAGCACCGAGCACAGCGAGGTGAGGGACAAGTAGGCGAGCGAGAAGAGGATCGCCGCCAGCCAGAACCGCAGCAAGCTCTTGCCCATCGCGAGCCAGGTGAAATCTTCATTCGTCGCCTTGGCATAGAGAAAAATCCCGAGGTCGACGAGAAGCACCAGGCTCAAGAGCAACAGCGCCTGAGCCACGAATTTTCCGAAGAGGATCGATGAGCGCTTTCCCCGGACCACCAGGTAGCGGATCGAATGTTGGCTAAGCTCGCCGCTCAGTTGGTCGAATCCAATCAGCGCGACGTAGGCCGGCAGAAACACCAGAGTGACTTTGAAGACGATCACCACCACCAGCGGAATCTCCTTCAGCGCCTCGAGGATGGCGACGTCGCCGCTGAACAAGAACCCTAAAAGGCCCAGGCGCGCCTGGGCATAGGCTTGCTCGATTGCCGCCGGGTTCGCTTGTGCTGCGACCTGCTGATTCACCGAAGCTTGAAAGGCTTTTGAAATCGATCCCACGATCAGCAGCACCAGCAGAGAGAACAAGCCGTAAAGGCCCAGCAACACCACCGCTCGCGCGCTGCGCAGCATCCGGCGAAGCTCGGCTTCCCCGATGATCGAGATCTCGCGGATGCTCCCCACGGCGCCGGACGGTATAAGAGCGCTCTGGACTTGGCCACGAGGAACAGACGGGAATGAGCGAGCAGATCCGCCCCGAGGTTCTGATATCGCGCCTCACCTCGCCAAACGAGAGTTGGCGGGTCGACGCCGAGGCCCGCCTCGTTTCGCTCGGCGAAACGGCGGTGCCCGCGCTGATTGGAGCGCTGCGGCACGCCAACCCCGCGGTGCGCCTCCACGCCGCTTACGCGCTGGGCCGGATCGGGAATGCGGCCGCCATCCCGGCCATGATCTCCGCCCTCGAGGACACCGAGAACAATGCCGCGGTCGCCATCGCCGCGGAGAAGGCGCTCATCTCGTGGGGCGAAGACGTCAAAGGCGGGTTGCTCCGGGCCGCGTTGCAAGGACCCCCGCACGTCCGGCCGCGGGCGGTGCGGGCTCTGGGGAAGATCGGGGGCGAGGATCTGGAGCAGCCGCTGCGAGCGCTGATTTCGGATCCCGTGCCGGCGGTGAGGGCTCAGGCCGCCTCCGCTCTCGGCCAGATCGCCGGCGCGCGCGCAGTGGAAGCGATCTCGCCGCTGCTCGACGATCGCGACAAGTGGGTTCGTTATGAGGTCGCCGAAGCGCTGGTTCACCTCGGGTCCGTGCGGGGGAAGTCGGTCCTGGAGCAGGCGCGGGAAGACCCCGAAGAGGAAGGAAGCTATTTGCGCCGTTGGGCGGACGAGCTGCTTGATGAAATCGAAGAGCTCAAGCGCACAGGCCGCGCCATTGCCTGACCTGCACTTCCAATTGACCCCAGCGCATTGTCGGGTAGCATGGACTCTCCTCGGGCGCGAAACAACTTTGAGCAGATCGCTGGAACAGTCGACGCAGCTGGTGCAGTGGGCGTGGCGCCTGGCGAGATTGCTCCCGCTGATCGCGTTCGCGCCGTTCGCCTTCGCACAGGACGAGGCGAAGAGAGCCGCCGAGAGTCCGCCGACTGCCCCGGATGACATGGCAGAGGGGAATCTCGCCGATGCCGCGGCGCGCGATTGGCTTGACCAAGCGCACCTGCTCGAGTTGCCCGACGCGGCAGCGTTGATCGTCCCGAGCCGCTTGACCGCGCCCCCGCTGGGGAGTTGCAAGCCGCTTTCAGCCGAGGACGACTGGGTCTCCTCGGCTCGAAAAAGGTCGGACGGTAGGTACGTGGTCTCGCGCGGCGGCACCGAGCAGGTGCTCACGCTGGACCCGACGCTTCAGGACAAGCTGCAGCAGATCCTCCAGAGCTATCAGACGCCCTACGGAGCGGTCGTGGCGATGGAGCCCTCCACCGGCCGGGTGCTTGCGATGGCCGAGCACTCCGCCCAGGAGCCCCGGCTTCGCGGGCTGACCACGAGGGCAGTGTTTCCTGCGGCGTCGATCTTCAAGATCGTCACTGCCTCCGCTCTTCTTGAATCAGGGGTTCAGCCGGATTCGCCTGAGTGCTTCCACGGGGGGAAGCGGCGGATTTCGGAGAAGCTGCTGATCGACTCGAGCCGAGATCAACGGTGCTACTCGCTCACGACCGCTCTGGCGATGAGCGCCAACGCAGTCTTCGCCAAGCTCACCTTCAAACACCTCTCCTCCGACCAGCTGGAGGCCGCCGCCGAGTCGTTCCACTTCAATCGGCCGCTGGAGTTCGTCGTTCCGACCGACACCTCGCTCGCATCAATCCCATCCGACCCGCTTGGGTTGGCCTCCGCCGGATCCGGATTCGGAGACGTGTATTTGTCTCCGCTGCACGGTGCGGCGATTGCTGCATCGATCGCCAACCAAGGTCGCTGGTGCGCTCCGATCCTCATCGACGGCGAACCGCCTTCCACCTCTGAAGCTGAACAGGTCGTCTCCGAGCCGATCGCACGCCAGCTGGCGGATATGCTCGAGGAGACAATCACCTCCGGGACCGCCCGCCGCACCTTCCGCGAGCGAGGCTTTCGCGTGCAGGGCGCAGTAGGCAAGACCGGCTCGCTGGCCGATCGCAATCCGTATCGCGACTATTCATGGTTTGTCGGCTTTGCGCCCAAAGAGAACCCGGCCGTCGCCGTCGCCGCGGTGATCGTCAACACCGCGAGATGGCGGATTCGCGCGACGTGGCTGGGACGAGAGGCGATGAGACTGTACCTCGAAGCAAAAAACAGCCTCGCCAATCGCCCGTGAGTCGTCCAGGTGATCGGCCGTTCAAACGAGCTTCACCCATCCACTTTGAACGAAGCGGTGAAACGACTTGAGAGCCTCCAGCTCTTGAATCGGGGAAGCGTTGACGATCGATGCGAGCTGTCGGGTGCCGTTCACCCGCGAAAGCAAGTACTTCTCCGGCGCAGAGAGCTGCAGATCCTTGAGGTCTGTCGCGGAGACGAGCAGGGATGGGACCTTCGCCGACATCAGCTCCTGGCGCAGCTGCGCGAGCAGCGCCGACTCAGCCTGGCGAAGGAGCTCCGCGGTCTCCGCGTTCGCCGAGAGAGCATGGGCCTTTCGCGCTGCTTCCTCCGCCTCTGAAGCGTTGCCGACTTCGAGCAGCTTGCGCGCATAGTCGACGATCTCGGCCGTGGACAAGCCATCCTCGATCGCCGGTTCCTCGAGCGACTCGGGCGGAGGCTCGGGCGGAAGCACCGCGACCGCCTCCAGTCGGTAGAGCGCGTACAAGCGTTGGTAGAGATAAAAATCCGTCGCATGGAGGGCGAGGATCATTTCGTCGATCGTCGCGCCCTCTCTGATCAACTGCACCAATCTGAAGTCGAGCGTGCTGGGTTTCGGTGGCTCTGGGAGATGTCTTTCATCCAGGCGCAGCCGCACCTGTCCATGGGGAAATACCGCATGGATTGCCTTCCAGGCCGTTTCGCGAAATTCGCCTTCGCGGTGGATGTCCAAGAGATCGATCTGAAGCTCCAACTCGTCGTTCACCTCCACCGACTGCAGCGGCTCGAACGAAAAGCTGCCCCTCTCCCACTGAAATGCCTCGAGCAAGGTCTCGCGGAATTTCAAGCTCAACCCGTTGAGGATCACCTTCTCGGGGACCAGGCCGATCATCGCCAGGATTTTTCCCAGGAAGACCCTCGTCTCCTGCTGCGTCTCGTAGGCCTTGTTGAATTGGTCCTCGGTAATGTGCCCGAGGTTGATTAAGAATTGGCCGAGATACTCGCGCCGCTGGTTGGAGCTGGCCTTCACCACCAAACCGTTGACCAGATGCACGCGCTTGCGGACCCCGTCCCTTTCCAAAGCAAGCGTTCCTGTCGCGCGCCGGTTTCCGAGGTAGACGACGAGGTCCTTTAGCGGCATCGTCGAAAAATCGCCGACCAGTCCCCGCATCAGGTCCGCCCCTTATCTCGGAGATCCTAGGCGCATGCGAATCGACATTTACTCAAAGCCGGATTGCTCCCTTTGCGAGAAGGCGAAGCAAATCATCCTGCAAGTCCAAAAGCGCATCCCCTTCGAGATCAGAGAAGTCAACATTGAAGAGGATCGAACGCTGTTCGAAAAGTTTCAGTACGACATTCCAGTCATTTTCATCGACGGGCGGAAAGCCTTCAAGCACCGCGTGCGCGCAGAGGAGCTCGAGGGCCGGCTGAGGCGCGCCCTTGGCACGAGCGTTGCTCCGATGAGGGATGAAGTGGGCAACAAAGTACCCAAGGGCTGAATTCTCCGGGACTTCAAACCGGCGCAGCCGGCGACGGATGCGCCCCTTCATCAAGGTCATCTGCGCAGCGCTGCTTTGCAAGATCAAAGGCAGCGGCATCGTCGATCCAAAGCGGAGGGGCTCTTAGGGCAGGCGCGTCTGAGCGAGCTTCATGATCTCGCGGAATTCCTCGGGCTCCACCGGCGCGACGGACAATCGAGAGCGGGTCACCAGTGGAAACTTCGCCAGCGACTTGGTGGTTTTGATCTGCGCCAAGCTCACCGGGCACTGCAGCGCCTTTAGCGGCTCGACGTCGACAGCTGCCCAGTCCTCGCCGGGCGCGGTGAGGTCCTTCGACGGTTCCGAGGCGACGCGCGCAATGCCGACGATTTCTTTGCCCTCGCCCGAGTGGTAGTACAGCGCGAGGTCACCCGGATGCATCGCGCGAATATTGTTGCGCGCCTCGAAATTGCGAACGCCGGTCCACGAAGTCTTCTTTTCGCGTTCGAGCTGCGAGTACGGGTAGGTCCCTGGTTCGCTCTTGATCAGCCAGTATCGATGCGTCGCCATTTCAAGCTCCATGCGCAAGTGCGCGCGGGCTAGTAGCTCAGCACGAAGACGCTGCCCGCGCCGATCAGTCCGCTGGGGTTTGCGGTGGGCGCGCCCACCAAAACTGCCGCCCGGCCATCGCCGGTAAGGTCACCCACGATGGCGACTGACTGCCCCAGCGCTTCGTCGCGCTCTTCTCCGTCCCAGCGAAACAGGAGCTCGCCCGTGGCGCCCGAAAACACCAAGGCGCTGCCGACGCTCAAGACCTCGCCCGGGCTCGACCCAGGGGCGCCGACGATTACGTCCGGCACGCCATCCCCGTCCACGTCGCCTCCCCCAGCGATGGCGGCGCCGAAGGCATCGAATGATCGCCTGCCGTTCCACTGATATAGGAGCTCGAAGCTGGCCCCCGAGTACACATAGACGCTCCCAGCAGCCTGCATCCCCGCGGGGCTCGCACTCGGGGCGCCGACCGCAAAGTCGTCGACGCCATCGCCGTCGAGGTCCCCCACGTCGGCGACTGCCTGCCCGAAGAACGCACCCGCGTCCGTTCCGTGGAGCTCAAGCAGCATTTCGCCGGTGGCTCCCGAGTAGATTTGCACCAGTCCGGCCTGGCCTTGCCCGCCGGGGCTCGCGTTGGGTGCGGCGAGGAGCAGATCGGGCACGCCGTCTCCGTCCAAGTCGCCGATCCCGGCCACGGCTCTGCCAAGATAGTCGCCCGAGGCGGCACCATCGAACTCGTAGAGCACCGCCCCGTCTGACCCGGAACGGACTGTCACAACGCCACCGCCGTAAGGTCCGCTGCCGGTGCCGTAGGGCGTGCCAATTGCGATCTCCGGCGCTCCATCCCCATCGAAATCGCCAACGCCGGCGACCGCCGATCCCATGTACGTGCCGCCTTCGTCACCAAGGAAGGCGAAAATAAGAGCGCCGCTCGCGCCGGAAAAAACCAGAACACTGCCGACACCGTAAAGGTCATCGGAGGAGGTGGCCGGTGCACCGACGACGAGGTCGGGCACGCCGTCGCCATCAAGGTCGCCGGCCGAGGCGATCCGCGCGCCGAAAAAACCGCGCGAGCGCAGTGGATCCAGCTGATACAGAAGCGCGCTCGTCGCGCCGGAGTAAACGAACACGCGGCCGTCGAGATATCCGCCGCCGGGTCCAAGCGTTTGTGGCGCGCCCACCGCGAAATCGGGCACGCCGTCGCCGTCTACGTCGCCGATGCCGACGACGGCCGCCCCGAACAGTGCCTGCGCCTCGTGGCCATCGACCCGAACGAGCAGGCGCGCCGCCTGGGCATCCCCGGCTGCGAGCACCGCAAGGGTCAGCGCCGCGCGCAGCCTATGGCGCAGGACAGGCCGCGAATGATCCATCCGGCTCCTGCACGATCTGAACCGTGCCCGCCTCTTGATCGATGTCGATCATGAAGAACATGCTGTTGTTCGTGTAATCGCTCTCCCACATGATCGGCACGGGCACAGCCGGATTGATCTCTTCCTCGAACCAATAAGTCCCGCTCGGGATCCCCTCGATCGGCAAGAACTGGTCGGTCCAATGGAACGGGTAGACGTCCCGCGCTCCAGCCTCGATGTTGTCGCTCTGGGTCGGCAGTCGCGGACAGGGGCCTCGGGTCGGACAAGTGGGCGCGCTGCCCAAACAACACCAGCGTTTGGTCTGGCAAGCAACGCGGTCGCCAATGCCGCCATCGTCGGCAACGGTGTAGAGGGCGAACTTAGCGAGCGGTAGCCAGCGGCCCGACTGGCCTGGCCCATTGGGGATCACCGCCACCGGTTGTTCAGTCTCCACGCCGACGCAAGTGCCATCCGGGTTCATCCACGAAATCGTCTGATACAACTCGATTCCATCCGGCGTGCTGTTGTGGCGCAACCGCAAGTCGCCCTGGCCGAAGTTCGGCGAGCTGAGCGTGAAGCTGAGCACCCTCATTCCAGTCGGCGGAGTGGGATCGATCTGCGTCCAATCATCGCACGACACGAGGCGATCATTGGAGCGGCCCACGTCAATGCGAATGTCCCTCAGGCTGTCGGACGACCAGTAGGGCCGAAAGTCGGGGTAAAAGTACATGCCCTCTCCATTTTCGGCAGCCTGAGTTGTCGTTTGATTCGCTTTCGGAAGCGAAGCGCCACCGCACCCCGCCAGAGCCAATGCCGCCCCGCTAAGAAGCAAAGCCTGCAATCTCAATTTCACGATTCCCTCCCCGTTGTTTTGTGAGTCGCGGCCCGTTCCTAGGTGCCTCGACGAGTAGAGCGCCTCGCCATAGCCGACGAGCAGGGTGGCGTCAATGGACAGTGAATTGCCTTACCCGCAGCGCGAGCCATCATCCTGTGGCTCGGACGCCCTCAGGCGGTCTTCAGCCAGGAGCGCAGCATCTCTGCCACGCTCCAGGCCTGAGCGATGCAGCCGCGCGGCCGGTAAGGCGGGCTGGCGTCGAAAATCTCGCTCACTTGTCCAACCCCAGCGGTGAACAAATGCTCCTCCAGCCCGGCCAGAAACGTCCGCGCCGACGCCTTGTCCGGATAGGCCCTGAGCCAGGCGTCGATGAAGTGACCGATGAGCCAAGCCCAGACCGTGCCCTGATGATAGGCCGCATCGCGCGCTCGCAGACCGCCATCGTAGATAGGCTTGTAGTCCGCATGCGACGGGGAGAGGCTTCGCAGTCCAACCGGAGTCAACAGCTCCGCCCAGACCTTCTCGAGCACCGGCTCCCACTTTTCGCGGCGGAGGACCGGATGATCGAGCGACAGGGCAAAGATCTGATTAGGACGCACCGCCGCGTCATCGCCGCCCTCTCCGTCCACGACGTCGAATAGACACTGCTCGCCGGGGTTCCAGAACCGCCGATTAAAGGAGACCTGCGCCTGTTCGGCGCGGTCCAGGTACTGCTTTCCATCGTCGCCGAGCTGACGGGCCCACTCAGCCATCAGACGCAGAGCATTGAACCAAAGCGCGTTGATCTCCACCGCCTTGCCGCGCCTGGGCGTCACCACCCAATCATCGACTTTGGCGTCCATCCACGTCAGCTGGTAGCCAGGCGCACCTTGGCGCAAGAGGCCGTCTACGGGATCGACCCCAATTCCGAATCGGGTTCCGCGGACATGGTGGTCGATGATGTCCTGCAGCGTCGGGAAAAAATCGCGGACCAGCTCCCAATCGCCGGCGGCGGTCAAATAGCGGTTGACGGCATGGAAGAACCACAGCGTTGCATCGGCGGTGTGGTAGAGGCCCTCTCGTCCGCCCTCGGGGAACAGGTTTGGGAGCAGGCCGTCGCGGACGTAGTGCCGGAATGTCCGCAAAATCGCGGCGGCCTCCCGGACCCGACGCGTCGCAAGCGCAAGCCCCTCGAGAGAGATCATGGTGTCGCGTCCCCATTCGGTGAACCAGTGGTATCCGGCAATGACGCTGCGCGCGTCTTGGCCAGCCGCTCTGGGCGGGGCCTCGAACGCGGGCCGGGTGCTCGGGTCGATGATGAATTGGTCTACCGCGAGGAGCAGCCGGGCGGCGACTTCCTGCCGCGCAACCCGCGGCGCCCGCTCCAACAGCCGGTGTTCGCGCTCCAGCTCCAACTCGAGCGCCTCGCCTGGCTCCCGGTCCAGCGCCTCCCAGCCGTCGGTCGTTGCGCCGACCGCGAGCGTGGAGCCTGGGCGCAGTGCGCACTGAAAGAATCCCGCGCTCACCAGTTGCTCCGAATGATCCAGCCCGCGATTTTTCTCGAGCCGGTAGAGCAGGGGAGCGGAGTATTCGCCCAGGCCGACGAACGGAGCCGGACAGTCGGAGTAAAGGCGCAAGCGCAGCGGCATCGCGCCATCGTGCGCGTACACTTCCAGCTGCTCGCCCTGAATCCGGACGCTCGGCATCGGGGGTCGACTCGGGGAGAGTGTGTCGTGAGGCCGGAAGGCCGTGAACGGCCTCAGCGAGAGCTGCACCGCCGGGCCTTCGAGGTGCTCATATCCGAGAAAAATGGTGTTCTCGCCGTGGACCATCACCAGCTTTCGCAAGAGTCGAGCGCGCCCCAGGGCGTACTCCCACTCGGGAGTAAGGCCCTCCAGACGAAAAGCGATGAGATGGGTAAGCGCTGCAACCTCGAGCTGGCCATTCGACCGCTCCTCGCAGTCCAGGCGGTAGGTCTCGCCTTCCACCTCGATGCTTTCAACCATCCGCGGCAGGACGACGGTTCGGCCGAGCGACCCGGGAAGCGACGCTACCAACCAAGAGTGGTAGCGGCGCGTGTTACAACAGGCCACCGTCGACGAAGCATAACCGCCCAAGCCGTTGGTGACGATCCACTCGCGAGAGATCGACTCACCGACGTCGGCGCCGCTCGACCACTCGAACGCAACGGTCGGAAGGTCCAAATAAAGCCGCTGTGCGGCCTTCACGTCGAACGGCCCCCGGGCGCAGGTGTCGACGCGAGCGCGAACGCACAGCCGCCGGGGATGACCCAGGGCCCGTCGCTCGAAGGAAAGCGGGCGCCGAAGCCGCCGAAGCGAACCTCCTCGGATGAAAAGAGCCCTCGCCACCCTTGGCGGGGAATCGGCGCGAGCAGCGGATACGGACATGGGTCGAGCACCAACTCCGTTGTCAGGTTCAAAAACAACAGGCGATCGCCGGCAGACCCCGCTCCGAAATACCGAAGCACCAGCGCGCCGGGCGATAGTGTCTGGCCATCAATGCCTCTGCGGCTCTGAGCCGAGAAAACCGGATCCTCTCGGCGCAACCTCAACAGCTCGCGGTGGAAGGCGAGCGCTTCGGCGTGAGTCTTTCGTTCTTCCAGCCTCAATCGCGATGCGTGAAATGCTTCTTCCCCGGTCGGCGGATGAAATCCCTCGCTCTCGATCGCGTGGCGTACCGAGGGAAACTGGGAAAGGGACTCCTCCCGGCCTTTCTGCACCGCGCGCTGCAAGTCGACATTGTGATCGGTGAAATAGAGGAAGGGGGTGGAGGCGAAGAACTCTTCGCCCATGAAAAGAAGCGGCGTTTGCGGCAACAGGAGAAAGTAGGTCGTCAGCGCCCGAGCGCGAATGTCGCCGGCCAATGCATGCAGCCGCGTCCCCTCGAGCTGGTTGCCGACCTGGTCGTGATTCTGCAAGAAAAAAACGAGCTGCTTGGGATCCACGTGCCAAAGCGGGGATCCGCGCGGCTTCTTGCGCCACGAAAACCACTGGCCCTGATAGATGGCGTTGCGGCGAGCGCAGCAGACCAACTCCTCGGCGCTTCCAGAGAAGTCGCTCAGATAAGCCTCGGCGCGCCCAGTCGCGGCAACGCGCGCGACGTGGTGAAAGTCGTCGATCCACATTCCATCGAGGCCATATCCGCCGCGCTCCACCGGCGTGACGTACTTTGCCTCCTGCTTTTCGTTCTCGGCGATCAGCGCGATCTTTTTGGAGCCTGCTGCCGCCCGAGCGCCGCGCGCGATGTCCGCTGCGACGTGCACCTTCGATTCGTCGAAGAGGCTGTGCGTCGCGTCGAGCCGAAGGCCATCGAAATGAAATTCGGCCAGCCAGTAGCACGCGTTCTGGATAAAAAAATCTCGCACCGGCCCTGAATCCGGACCCTCGAAGTTCGGCGTATCGCCCCATTCCTTTGGATATCGATCGCTGAAATACGAGCGCGAGAATTGCCCGAGGTAATTTCCGTCTGGACCGAAGTGGTTGTAGACGACGTCCAGAATGACCCCGAGCCCGATGCGATGCGCTTCGTCCACCAGGCGCCGCAGGTCGTCCGGCTTGCCGTACACCGCGCAGGGGGCAAACAGCCCGACTCCGTCATAACCCCAGTTGAAGCGGCCGGGAAAAGTGTTCACCGGCATCAGCTCGACAAGAGTGACTCCGAGCTCTTTCAGATAGGGCAGTTGTGCCGCGACGGCCGAAAAGGTGCCTTCCGGCGTGAATGCGCCGACGTGAAGCTCGTAGATGACCTGCCCGTCGAGCTTGACTCCGGGCCAGTCGGCGTCGCTCCATGGGAAGCTTGAAGGATTCACGACCTCGGACGGGCCGTGGGGACCTTCGGGTTGGAATCTCGAACAGGGGTCGGGGAACCGATCGGCCCCATCGAGTCGGTACTTGTATCGCTGCCCGACGTCGATTGGGTGCGTGCCGTAAAAGTATCCGCGATCGTCGCGCTGGAGAGGAAATAGGTGGTTGACGGGCCCGCCCTCGGTCGAAACGTCCACCTGGCGTCGATCCGGCGCCCATACCCGAAAGGAGGTCCGACCATCGCCCAAGCAGTTTGCACCCAGGCCTAGCTTGAATTGGGAAGACATGGATTAGAAGGTGGAAGGAACTCTACCTAAAGACTGGCTTCAGTTCGCCTTCGACAGAGCAGTTTCGGTCGACCTCGTCGCCGCAGCGGCTGGTTTGCCTCCTCGCACTTGTCCGGTTCCGAAAAGAGCCAAGCCCACGAGCGTTAACGCCACCGTCTCGGCGCGGGCCCCGAGGACGCTCGACAATGCTGTCATTACTGCGCCGCCCAATGCAAACACCACTGCAACTGCGCCCTCGGTCGCCCAACGACACGACCACGCTTCACGTCATGAGCTTCAAAGTCCCGCGCAGTTTTTGACAGTTTTGGGCATCCCGACTTCTAGAGCCTTTACTGCGGTCGGGCGAGCTTGCACGAGTAGGGGGCGCGCGCAGACCTCAGCGGGTTGCCGGACCCGCGGCGGGAAGCCCAAGCTCTCTGCGCAGCCCGGCAATTCCTTCCGCCAACCTCGGCGGCTGCTCGTTCGGCGGCGCTTCCGCGGCATACCGCTCGAAATGCTCGAGCGCAGCGCGATGCTCGTTGGACTGCAGCGCGAGGAGCCCCAGGTACAACCGACCCTCATATGCATTCGGATACGCGTTGGCGAGGTGTTCGAGCGCCTTCTCGCCCCGTTCTCGATCCCCGTGGATCGCCGCCAGGACCGCGCGGTGGATGCGGCTTTCGACGTGAAACGGATCGAGTCCCAGCGCGTGTTCGGTCAGCCGGCTCGCCTCTTCAAAATCCTGTCGGTTGATCAACTCGTGGCTGAGCCGCGAAATGGCCTCGACGCTGTCGGGATGCGACTGGTAGTTCGCCATCGCCTCCTTCAAAACCGGATCTTCCTGCTGTTCGCCGGCGCTCTTCATCGGTGGAGTCTTGCCGGTGGCTTCGCCGCCTTCCTGCCGCGGCTTCTGCTCCTGGCCGAGCAACAGACCCAGGACGACAAAAAAGAGCACCGCGCCGCCGCCCCAGAGCGCGCCTTTGAGTTGTGCGTGCCGGGCCAGCCAGCCCTGGCTTGCCGGAGCCGCCATAACGGATCCCGTCCTCGACGTCGGCTTCGCGGAAGCAGCGAGGCCTCGCGCGTACTCGTCGCGCGCGCGCAAGGCGTCCGCTGCTTCCCGCTCGAGGCGCTGGCTCTCCGCTTCGAACTGGCCTTGCTCGAGATGGTGCCGGTCGGCGTTGAGCTCCTTGAGCTGGTCGAGCAGCAGCAGCGCCCGGCGCTCCAGATCGGCGAGCCGCTCGTCCGCATCCGGGTTGGGCCGCGCAGCGGACTTGCGGAAGCGAACGAGGAAGGCGAAGCCGATCGCCAGTCCAATGGCAAGCACGACGATTCCAGGTAACCACTCCGTCTGCGTCATCGCTGAAGCTCTGAGCGCACCTGGCGGAGGTAATCGTCATCGCTTGCGGCGGGCGCGGCCTTGTCGGCGTCGCGGGCAGCGGAGTGCTCGGTCTCGCTCGGGGCGGCGTGGCCAGCAGCGGCGTGCTCGATGCTGCTCGACGCGGATCTCTGCTGCGGTGAGCGTCGTAACTGCCGCGCGATCACGACGAAACCAAAAATGAGCAGCAGCGCAGGACCCAGCCAGACGAGCCAGTTGATTCCCGAAGCTTTGGGGCTGAGCAGGACCCATTCGCCATAACGCGCGACAAAATAGGCGCGAACTTCGTCATCGCTTTTGCCGGCGGAGACCAGCTCGCGCACTTTGTCGAGCTGGGCGCGCGCCATCGACGCCGGCGAGTCGGCGATCGACAGCCCCTGGCAAACGGCGCAGCGCAGCTCTTTTCCCAGCTTCTGCACCCGCGCCTCCAGCGCCGGCTCCAGCGGCGAGCTTCCCGCTTGCTGAGGCGCGTAGGCGCCGCTGACTGTTGGCGCGGTGAGCGATAAGAAGATGACCAGCTCAATCATTTTCGAGTCTCCGCGGAAGCCCGCTGGCCGAGCAGCGACGTCATTTGAGCGACGAAGGAGTTTTGGTCGATCGGCCCCACGAATTTGTCGCGAATGATCCCGTCCGCGTCGATGAAATAGGTCTCCGGCACTCCCGCGACGCCGTAATCCACCGCCATCTGCGATCGAGGGTCGACCAGCTGTGGAAAAGGGGATCCCGCCCGCGCGATGTACGCCCGCGCGTTCTCTTCGGTATCTTCGAAAACGGCGCCGAGGAAATGCGCCTGATCTCCATACCGGCGAAATCCCCACTCGAGAACCGGGTGCTCCAACCGGCATGGGCCGCACCAAGTCGCCCAGAAGTTGAGCACCACCGGCTTGCCGCGAAGCTTGGCGAGCTCCACCGCTTCGCCGGTTTGAAGTGAGTTAAGCGAGAAGAGCGGCGCCGGCTGTCCTCGCAGCATGAACGGAACCCGATGGGGATCGCGGCCAAATCCCTTCGCTAGCACGATCACCAATGCCGCACCGGCGAGCGAGAGCGCAAGGGTGATCTTCCACTTCATGCGGCGCCCCGATTCACCTTGCCCATCGCAGTCGGATCTTGGACTGAGAGCGGCGAGGCCAAGGCTGCTCTCGCCCGTCGGCCCGGCCACATGGCGATCAGAGCCCCGAAAACCAGGATGGGGATGCTTCCCCAGATCCAACCGACCATTGGAAAGATCCAGAGATTGAAAGTAGCGGAGCGCTCGTCGTCGGAGAAAGCAAGCAGCGTGACGTAGAGGTCGCCGGCCGGCGTGGACCGGACCGCCGGCGTGCCGATGGGGTCGGTGCTGCGCTCGAAGAAATTCATTCGCGGCGCCAGCAGCTCGGTTCTGCCGCCCTCGGTCGTCATCTCCAGATTGGCCGCTTTAAAGCGGCGATGCGGCTCGGCTCCGTTCTGGAAACCGACCAGCTTCAAATTGTAGCCGCCGATCTGCAGCGACTTTCCGATTCCCACCGTGCCGGAGGTGTGAGTGACGAAGGAGGACGATGCGGCAATGGCGACGAAGATCATCACGATGCCTAGGTGCACCACGTATCCGCCGAAGCGCCGCCGCGATTTGAGAGCGCTGCGCACGAGCGCTGTCCAGGGGCGTTCCTTGTGCTCGAGGATGCGGACCTTGGCGGGCAGCAGAAGCTCCCGCAAGGTGATTGCGACCACGAATGCCGCCAGACCAAACGTCAGGATGGGCATTGCGCCGCGCAGGCCAAAAGCAAGGCACAAAACGATCGTCGCCGCGGCGAGCGCGGTGGGAATCAAAAGCTGCTGGCGCACGACGCGAGGGCTTCCCGTTCCCCAGGGAAGCATCGGTCCCACGCCCATCAGGAAGAGCACTGCGACTCCGCCGGGCACCGCCATCTTGTTGAAGTACGGCTCGCCGACGCTCACGCGGACGCCCCGGACCGCTTCGGTCACCAGCGGGAAGAGCGTCCCCAGAAGCACGGTGAAGGTGATACCGACGAAGAGCAGATTATTGACCAGGATCGCCGTCTCGCGAGAGAGCGGCGACCGAATGGCTCCCTCCGGAACAAGCAGCTGTCCGCGCGTGGCGAGCAGCGAAATGCAGACGACGAGCAGGACGCCGATGAACGCCAGGAATGTTGGGCCGATGTCCGACTGGGTGAAGGAGTGAACCGAATTGAACACGCCGCTCCGGGTCATGAAGGTGCCCAGAATGGTGAGGATGAACGTTCCAAGCACGAGGCTCAGCGTCCAGAGCTTAAGCACCTTGCGCCGCTCGTGGACCATCGTCGAATGGATGAAGGCGGTGGCGGTCAGCCATGGCAGGAAGGACGCGTTCTCCACCGGATCCCACGCCCAGTAGCCGCCCCAGCCCAGAACTGCGTACGCCCACCAAGAACCGAGGACGATTCCGACCGAAAGGAACGTCCATGGAATGAGCGTCCACCGACGCAGCGTCGTGGTCCACGCCTCCCCGAGCTCCCCGCGAAGAAGCGCCGCCGCTGCAATTCCGAAGGGAACGGTCATCCCCACGTAGCCGAGGTAAAGCATCGGCGGATGCACCACCATCAGGATGTGGTTCTGCAGCAGCGCATTGGGGCCCGGGCCGTCCGCGGGAACCGGCGAGACTTTTCCGAATGGATTGGCCGGCCCGGCGATCAGAAACGCGAAGAAAACGCCGACCGCGAGCATCGTCCCCAGCGCGAGCGGCATGTAGCGGGTGTGCTCGTCCTTTTGCGACAGCGCGAACGCGAGCAGATACGTTCCCAGAATCACGCCCCAGAAGAGAATGGACCCCTCCAGAGCAGACCAGAGCGAGACGACGGTGTAGACCGTCGGCGTTGCGCGGCTGCCTACGTGTGCGACGTAGTGCACAGAGAAGTCGTGCGTGAGCAGCGCGTACACCATGATCAGATTCGCCAAGAGCATGAAGCCGAAAAACCCAACCACCGCTCGCCGCACCCATGGCAAACCGGCGTCGCTCCGGGCAACGCCGGTGCCGATTCCGATCACCGCTCCGACGATGGCGCAGGCTAGAGCGCCCAGAACGGCGGAGTACCCGAGCGTTGAATTCAAGGCTTCCTCGCGGCCGTGCTCTCGGAGTCCGTGATCGTCTTGTCCCAGTCTCTAGGCTTCTCACCCGGCTTGGGCGGCCTGTATTCGTTGGAGTGATTGACCATCAACCGATGCGACGTGAACACTCCGCTGCGGTCGTACGTTCCCTCCACCACAACGCCGATTCCTTCGCGGAACATCTGCGGCGGCACCTCGGTCGAAGAGACGAGCACGGACGTGGCTCCGGGGCCCGCGCCGTCCGCTACCTTAAAGCTCAGCCGAGTATGCTGTGGATCCCACTGGATGCTGCCCCGCTGAACGACGCCGCCAAGGCGGATGGTCGTTCCGTAAGCGCGATCGCCCTTCCCGAGCATCTCGCCCGGGCTCCAGTAGTAGACGAGATTCTTCCCGATGTTCCCGAAGGCGATGAACCCCAGGGCGCCGCCGGCTACCAGTACGGCGGCAATTGCGATCAAACGGTTGCGGGTGGATGTCTTCATTGCGTCCTACGGATTGCGTTCAGGTCGACGCAGCCAGAGAAACAGCGTGTAGAGAATCATCGCGCTCCAGAAGATCGCGTAGGAGGCCCAGATGTACTCCCAGCCTCCCTCAATCCTTCCAGCGCCAACGCGATGAGCTGGATCGGTGGCTTGCTGTGCGAGGAGCAAAATCAGTGCGCTCTTCATCGCGCCGCTCCGCTTGCCTGCATCTGCGCGGTGTTCGCGGGAGCGACGGCTTCTGGCAGCGCCAGCTCACGCTCGCGATCGCGCAGCGCGATCCGGTAGCGCGACCAGATGAAGAAGGTCATAAGTGCGAGAAGGCCAAGCGCGTTCCAGCGCAGCACGAAAACCATGTCCGGATCTACGGTCTTCGGCGAGGACTGGACTTGGTGAAGGCTCTTCCACCATTTGACGGAGTACCAGATGATGGGAACGTCAACGTAAGCGATGATTGCGACTACCGCCGACCAAACGGCGCGCCGCTCGGGATCCTCCACGAATCTGCGCAGTGCGAGATAGCCCGCATACGACACCAACATGATCGCCGCGGTAGTTAACCGCGGGTCCCATGTCCAGTAGACGCCCCAGGTCGGGCGTCCCCAGATAGACCCCAGCGTGACTCCCACCGCCCCGAAGACTACACCCACCTCGGCGGAAGCCTCGGCGAGCGCGTCGAGTTTCCAGCTGTTCTTGAATAAGTACAGGACCGAGCAAGCGAAGTTCAGAGTCACAGCGAGAAGCGCCATCCAGACGGATGGAACGTGCACGTACATGATTCGCTGCACGTCGCCCATCTCACGATCCGGCGGCGCCCAGCTAAGCGCCAGCCAGCTGCCCACCAGAAGCATCGCGAATGCGACTCCACCCAGGGCTGGCCTTAACCAATTGCGCATAAAATCAGTCCTCTATCACCCGGGGGAACAACACAAGGCCCAGGGCCCAATAAATAAGGTTGAAGGCGATCAAAAGTCCAAGCCGGGAGCCAGGTTGAAGTGGAACAAGGATTCGTAACTCCCGAGCAAGGCGTAGGCCACGCTGTTCTGGAATTCCTTCGCAGGTCGTCGATGCTGCCCAAGAACGCGCGGGACCCGGCAAATCTTGCGCGTTCCCAAGGCTTACACGCGGGCTTTGCAGGGTGGACGCATGGCATCAGTCCTCAATGACCTGCGGGAACAGGGCGATGCCCAGCGCCCAGTAGATGAGATTGAACGCGATCAACAGCCCAAGCCACGAGCCCAGCTGAAGCATCGGGTCGCCCTGTAAGACCAGCGACGTGGCCTTCACCGCGGCCAGCAGGGCAGGCACAATCAAAGGAAACAACAGGAGAGGGAGCAAAACATCCCTGGCCCTTGCGTTGCTTGCGATCGCCGAATGCACGGTCCCCGGCCAGCTGATCGCCATCGAGCCGAGCACCAGAACGAAAAGAAGCCTGCCGAACCCCATCACCAGCGTCACGCCGTAAAGCGCCACCATCACCGGCAAAACCAGCACGCCCAGCAAGATCAGAAGCAGGGCGTTGCCGAGCGCCTTACCCAGAAAGATGGCCCTCGCATCGATCGGCGCCAGCCTTAACCCGTCGAGCGAGGCGTTCTCGCGCTCGACCCGAAACGACTCGCCCAGGGCGAGCACGCTGGAGAACAGGATGGCGAGCCAGTAATACCCGCCTGCGTTCTGCTCGAGAAGCTTGGTGTCCGGGCCAAGCGCGAACGAGAACATCAGCAGCGTCGCGAACGAAAAGAAGATCAGCGCATTGAGACGCGTTCGGGTGCGCCATTCGAGGAGCAGATCCTTCCCGAGAATGAGCACCGCGTCGCTCAAAAGGTGGGGGACGAGGCCGCGCCTCTTTCGGACTTCGCCTGGCGGTGCCGATGTCCTGCCACCTTGAGACGAAGTCGTGCCAGCTTCCTCGGAGATCGCCTTGCGGATGCCGCTTTCACCGGGCGGCGACAGGGTGACGCCGCGTTCGCTGGACGACGACGTGCTCATGAGGACGTGCTTGGACGGCGAGGAGCTCATGCGGCGACCGCCCGCCCCTCAGTCAGGTGCAGCCGCTCTTCGCAGAGCGACAACCCCTGCTCGACCAAGTGGGTGGCAAGCAGGATGGTCGTCCCGGCGGCTTTCAGCTCCGCGATGATCCGCTCCATGTCCACCACCCCGCCGGGGTCAAGCTCGCCAAAGGGTTCATCCAACAGCGCCACGCGCGGGGACTTGAGCAGAAGGCGGGCGATCGCCAAGCGCTTTCGCATCCCGGCTGAAAATTGCCGAACCTGATGCTTCGCGCGGTGGGCCAGGCCGACGCGGTCCAGCAGCGCTTCGATCTGTCCGCGCGAAGACTCCGCGGAAATCAGCCGCCTGAGCAGCCGAAGATTTTGCTCCGCGGTGAGATCCTCGTACAAAAAGCTGGTGTGAGAGAGCAGCGCCACGCGCTCGCGCACCTCCTGGCGATCGGCGCGGCAATCGAGCCCCAAGACTCGAATCGTTCCAGCGGTAGGTCGGATCGCCGTGGCAATGGTGCGCAAGAGCGTCGTTTTTCCCGATCCGTTCGAACCGGTCAAAAGAATGGAACGCCCCGATTGCACGGTGAAGGAAAGCCGAGCGAGCGCCCAGCGTTTGCCGTACCGCTTGCTGACGTCATTCACCTCTACCGCCAACGGGGTTTGTAGCATTGCAGACCGGTCGACAGGGTGTCGATCCGCGCAGTTTTCGACGGCGAAGTAAAGGCGGAAGTGAATTGCGCAAGCTTTGCAGCTAACGCGAAGCCGCTGCCGGGCCCTTGCAGAAATACTCAACGGTCGTGAGCAAGGCTTCCACGTCGGGCGGCTTGACGATGTAGTCGTCGGCGCCGATCGAGAGCACATCTTCGCTCAAGCGATCGGCGGTGAAGACGACGATGGGTATTTTCGCGAAAGCCGGCACGCGCTTCACCTCGGACTTGAACTGCCAACCATCCATTCGAGGCATCCACAAATCGAGGAGAATCAAGTCCGGCAACTTCCCCGAATCCATCTGCCTGAGGAGGTTGAGCGCCTCCAAGCCGTCTTGAGCAGAGAAGACTTCGTAGCCGTGCTCCTCGAGCAGCTCGGCTGCGCCCTCTCGCAGCGAGTCGTCGTTTTCGACGATCAGAACTCGGCAACCCTTTTCCATGTCGCTCCACCTGAAGTAGGGCTCGGGTCCTCGCCCGTCAAGTTGCCCACCAAACAAGGAATCTGCTGGTCAACGCTCTCTAAGCAATTGGGCAAGGTTATGCACCTGCCGAGAATTCTGCACGGTTGAGCGCCGCTTGGGCGCGCACTTGGCGAGAAGCTCGTTGGCTGAACAGATTCCCGCCGCGATGGAAAGCGGGGCGCGGCCCTTCCAGAGGCCAATAGTCATCCGCGTCCACCCCCGGAGATGATCCGCTCCAGCTGAGCGAATTCCCGAGCCGCTTGAGCGAAGTGAGCCGCGGAGATCGGCGGCGACGCGACCAGAGCTCTGACCCGTTCGCAAAGCTCGAGCATCCATGCGGAGCGAATCTGGCAACGCTCTTCAAGGGCCCGCGCGGCCTCTGCTTCAGGCAATGACACCGGAATGCCCAAGCGATCCTGCATCGCGATCCGCAGCCTTGCCATCGCTTCGCCCAAAAGCTCGGGCTCGACGCCCGAGCGGCGAGTCAGCCAGCCAATCGACTCGAGGTATTCGCGGCTGCTGCGATGCCGCTCGATGATTTCCGGCCGCGGCGGCCCCAACCGCGTTCCGCGCGCATAGGCGAAAGCCAAGGCGCAGGCGAGAAACTGCGCGGCGACGATCCACAGCGCTTTCGCCGCATCGCCGGTCGCGGCTCGCGAGATTCGATGGTGGGATTCATCGAAGAGCATCGGTCCGCGCGCGGCCAGTGCCACCCAAGCCTCGAGGTTGTCTCCATCCTCGATCCGGCGGTTCTCGGCGAAGTCCGGTCCGGCGAAGACAAAGACTTCGCCCGCGCCGATCTCGCGCCACCAGCCGTAGACCGCGTCGGAGCTCCAGGCGATGGGAAGGGCATCCGCGCTGGCAAGCTCCACGCCGCGATCGCCGGCGACGCTGAGCCGACGGGGCGCCCCCGAGGAGAAGGGCAACCACAGCTCGACGCTGGCGCCGGAGGATCCGCTGCTGACGTCCCGCACGCGAAACGGCTCCGAGTGTAGCCATTCACCTTCGCGCAAATGGAGCCAGCGATCGAGCTCGACTTGCACGGCGCCGAACGGTCGGGGGGCGAGGTAGAGCAGGATTCCGCCGCGCTCGATGAACGCGCGGACCGCGCCGATTTCCGCGTCCTCGAACCGGCGAAGCCTTGGCGCCGAGATCACCAGCGTCTTGACGTTCTGCGGAATCTGCGCCAGCGAATTCTCCTCGCGCGCGACGCCGAAGCCGCTCGTCTCGAGGTACAGGTAGAGCGCTCGAAGGCCGGCCGGCCCGGGATTGTGCGTCGAGGCAGAAAGCGACGCGGGGGCGGCTCGCTCGCTGGCCGCAATCGCCACCGCCAGCGCGGCCACCAGCAAGCCTGCGGAGATCCAAATCCCGCGGGGTCCAGTCATGGGCTCTCGCCGGCCGGGCTCGATTGAAGGGCGGAAATCTGGTGGATGAACTGCTGCGCTTCGCGCGTAGACACCGCGGATAACGAGTAGAAGGCGCGGTCGTACCAGCGGAGCAATCGTTCAACGGCTTCGGAGAGCTCGGGGCTTGCTCCTCGGTCGGGAAGCTCTCGCGCCAGCTCCCGATTCGTTTTGGCGCGGTCCGGCCTCGCCAGCCGACGTCGTTCGAGCCAGGAGAGCAGCGCCAGCAGCGCTTGGCGAATCGCCTCTCGCGCATTGCTGCTCAGCGCGGCCTCGGCGAGAGATAAATGCGCCGCCGGATCTTCGAGGCGCTGAGGAGCGCTCGCCAAGGCAGACGCTTTTACGACGCGCGCTGTCCGAGGCCTTCGAGCCAGGCGCAAAAGACCCGCTGTGGCCGCCGCCAGCGCGATCCCCAACACCAGCGCTCGGGTGAGGCTGGCAAAGGACTGCGCGCCCTCCGCTTCCAGCAGCGATTCGAACCATTCGCCCAGCCGGCGCCACCAGCGCGCGAGCCACTCCGGATCGCGTGTGCGCGCTCCGGCGAATTCCGGCCGATCGAGTATTTCCTTGAGGCGGTCGCGGTCCGCGCTGCGTGTCGCCCCGCCGGAGAACCGGGAGGTCAGCGCGCAGGCGAGTTTCGCCCTGCGGCCGATCAGCTCCACCCGACTGAGGGGCGGAATGGACCGCTCGGGCTGGCGAAGCAGCGGCCGACCGAAATCCGATTCGAATCGCGACTGCAATTCTTCAAGCCGCGCATCCGAAGACTTTGCCGCCGCCGT
Organism: Myxococcaceae bacterium; assembly: GCA_035262305.1. GTDB lineage: Bacteria > Myxococcota > Myxococcia > Myxococcales > Myxococcaceae > DATFTC01. The sequence goes on from DATFTC010000190.1 coordinate 49,045, forward strand.
AAGCTCATTCAAGCGGTCCTCGAAAGCGCATGGATGCGGAGCTGCAGCGGCGATCAGCGCGACGAGAAGCCAGCTCATGGTGTCGCCCGTTCGCGCTGCAAGGCTTCCAGCCGAAGCTCGAGGTCCAGGCCTTCGCGGCGGACGCGCATGTCCAGATAGAAGATGCAGGCCAGCGCCATGTACAGCGGCATGAAGAGCGACTGGACGCCGACGTGGAGGAGCTCGGCGGGGATGAGCAGCCGCTCGGGAACCGCGCTGGGATTGTACTGAGCGAGATCCCAGGGCCTCGAATAGGCGAAAGTGACGAAGATCGAGGGAAGCGAGCCGAGCGACGTGACCACGATGAGCACGACCATCATCACCGTGACCAGAACCGTCGCCCTCACCTTCACTCGATCCGTGAACGCGGGCCCGATTCGCCCCGACACCAGCTGGCCGCAGCGCTTGAGGCTGCCGAATGCGCCGAGATCCTCGACCGCCAGCACCGGAGCGATGAGCAGAAATCGAAGCACGAACCAGAGCAGCCCCAGCAGAAAAACAAAGAAACCCAAGCCCAGGCCAAAGAGGACGAGCAGCACTCCGGCGCCCAGGGCGAAATTCGGCGGCAAGAGAGTGCGCAACATCGCTGCCCCAAGGCCGATCAGAAAAAATCCGACTAACGCGGTCAGAAGGGCGACACCAAGCGTCAGCAATACCACCAGTACGAGCGCCCCCGTGGCGGGTCCGACGCGCGCAAATGCGTAGCGTACCGATCCTCCGGTTGATGGCGCATCCCCAAGGCACATGCGAATGACGTACCTGGAACCGGCAATAGAGGCGAGCCACAGGACCCAGATATAGAGCGTGAAGATGGGGACGCCGATCGAAGCACCCACCGCACCTTGCCGGACTATTTCGATCGGGTTGTGCTGCATGGCATTTGTCAATGCGAGTCCGCCCTCCAGGAGGGGAAACCACGACCGCATCGCCAAGACGAGAAGCTTGAGCAGTAGATAGCCGGTCAGGTGGAATGGCACGTAGAGCTGGAAGAGCTGCTTCCAGTGCGAACGCCAAAAACCCGCGGAGCGGTCCATCAGCTCTCCCATCGACAACGGTCGAAAATCCGAGAGTGCGGGCGAGGAGGACGTCACCTCGTCGAATCATAGCGGAGTCGCGTGTCGGTGATCGCTTCGATCAGGCCAGGACAGATCGCCGACCGCGCGCCCACATCTGGCGCAGCGCGCGCCTCCCGACCGCTGCCAGGGTAGACAGGCTGTTCTACCGCTGCGGCGTCGGACGGGATACCCTCGCCGTTGCAGTTCTTCTCAACGGCTTAGCCGCTCCCTCCGGAGATGGAAGTCAACTTGTCGTCGTCGGAACGTCGGCGGCCTTCCCTTGCGGCGTCGAGCAGCGTATTCGCCG
>DATFTC010000191.1:0-33577 GCA_035262305.1 Myxococcaceae bacterium
GGATAAAGATCGCGCATCGGGTACAGCGCAATCGGTTCGACAAAGGCGCAGACGCGCCCATCGATCTTCGCGGCGGCGAGGCAAGTGCGCAGCATCTTGACGGCGTCATCGCCGCGGGAGGGCACCGCCACGATCACTCCGGGAAGGTCGCGCAGCACGGAAAGGCTGTTGTCGTTGTGGAAGTGACCGCCGAATCCCTTCTGATAGCCGAGGCCCGGAATGCGGACGACCATGGGATTCTTCAGTTGTGCCCGCGAGAAGAAGGAGAGGGTGGCTGCCTCTCCCCTGAGCTGGTCCTCGGCGTTGTGCAAATAGGCGAGGAATTGGATCTCCGGGACCGGAAGCAGTCCGACCTGGCTGGCTCCGATCGCCAGCCCGAGGATCGTTTGCTCGTCCAGCAGCGTATTGAACACCCGGCCGGGGCCGAACGCGCGCCAAAGTCCGATCGTTACCCCGTAGACGCCGCCTTTCTGCGCGACGTCCTCTCCGAAAATCAGCATCTCGGGGTACTTGCGCATCAAATCCACCAGCGCCGCTCGAATCGCTTGCCCCAGAGGGCGCGGGCGGCTCGCATCCTCGGGCATCGGCGCATAACCGGCGCGCCTGGCTTCGGCGGCTACTTTTTCCGGCTGCGCGGGCGCGATCGATTCCATGATCTTCTGGCGGCTCGTCAGCTTCGGGCGTCGAGCTGCCTCAGCCGATGTGCCCTGCACGCGCCGCTGCTCGCGTTCGATCAATTTCGAGAGCTCCTCCCCCTTCAGCACGCCGCGATCCACGAGCATCTGCGCGGAGACGGCCACCGGATCTCGCGACTCTGCCGCCACGATCTCCTCGATGCTGCGATATTCGGTGTCGGCGTCGCTGCCTGCGTGCCCCCAAATGCGCTCGCATCGAAGATGTAGAAAAACTGGGATTCGTCGCGACCTGCACAGCTCGACCGCTTGGGCGGAAACGGACCAAGCGTTGCCAAGATCTGTTCCGTCCGCCGAGACATAGTGGATCGCCGGCATCGCTCTCATTCGCGCCTCGATCCACCCAGGTGGCGTACGCACTGAAATCCCCATCCCATTGTCCTCGCACACGAACAGGATCGGCACTGGCAGCTTCTGGAATGCCGCCCAAGCCGCTGCGTTGAATGCGCCCTGCGCCGTGGCATGGTTGACCGATGCGTCGCCGAAAGAGCAGAGCACGATCGAATCGGGCCCGAAGGGCGATCGAAGGCCCAGTCGGGTGGATCGCTCGATGGCGACTGCCATGCCGACCGCTTTGGGAAGGTGCGAGGCGATGGTGCTCGTTTGCGGCGGAATGCCCAGGGGCACGCTCCCGAACACTTTGTGACGTCCGCCGGAAATGGGGTCGTCGGCGGAAGCGGTCAGGGAAAGAAGCAAGTCCTCCACTCCGTCCACCGCCGCTTGCCTCGCCCGCTCGAGATAGAAGGCTCCGCTCCGGTAGTGAAGCAGCGCGGGATCGGCGGTACGGGTCAACCGGCCGAGCGGGGCATTGCCTTCATGGCCAGCGCTGCAAATCGTGTAGTAGCCCTCGCCTCGAGCTCGCAGCTCGTGAGACTCGACATCGATCAGCCGACAAAGAAGCTGTGATTCAAACAGCTGCAGGGCTTGCGCCGGATCGATCGCGAGGGAGGGCGCGGAAAGCCGCAGCGCTCCCGCGGCGATCTCGTGCAACCGCTGGACCGATTTTCGCGCGCGTTCGAGGGACATGGGCCTTGTATTGTGTAAGAAAAACGATATGAGGGGCGGCCCGGAATATAGCCCCGGGTCGCCAGATCCGGCTAAGCTGTAGTAAAAGATTGGCCGGGCGGGGGAATACGCGGATGAAGGAGGGCGAATCGGTGAAACTCGGACGGATAAGATACCTGCTTCTCGGAGCGTTGGTACTGGCAGGGATGGCATGCGGCCGGCGAGACGAGGATGCGAAGAAGCTCGACGACATCGTCACTCGGCTCGATCGCATCGAAAAGAAGCTCGAGACGCCCGTCAGGCCGGCGTTGCCTCCGCGCCCGCCAGAGCCGGATACCAAGACCGTTTACGCCGTGCCGATCGATGGCGATCCGTTCGTCGGACCCGCAGTGGCGAAAGTGACGCTCGTCGAAGCTTCGGACTTTGCTTGACCCTTCTGCCGCAGGGTCGGTTCGACCCTGGAACAGCTTCACAAGGATTACGGAAACGACTTAAAGGTCGTCTACAAGCAGTTCGTTGTCCACCCCGATACCGCCACCATCCCGGCGCTCGCCGTTTGTGCCGCTCAGAAGCAGCACAAGTTTGAGCCGATGGAGAAGATGATCTGGGAGAAAGGGTGGCGCGAGGCCGGCGGCCCCTATCCGCGCCCGGACAACTTGAGTCGCGAGACGATGGAGGGCTTCGCCAAAGAGCTCAAGCTGGACACGGCGAAGTTCAAGGCGGACCTCGACAGCGAAGGCTGCAAGCAGCAACTGGAGAGCAACAAGGCGCTGCTCTCGCGCCTCGGCGTTCGAGGCACGCCCGGGTTTTTCATCAATGGTCGCTACATCGCCGGCGCTCAGGGGGTCGAGAGATTCAAAGTGCTCATCGACGAAGAGGTCAAAAAGGCCGACGATGCGCTCAAGAACGGCGCCAAGCTGCAAGACTACTACGCGTCAATCGTCGCCAGCGGCAAGAAGAGCATTTAGACCCCGTAGTTCAAGCCTTCGTTTTCCGCAGAAAACCGAGCTCAAGGCGGCGGTGAATATTCTTGTAATCGCTCGCGTCTCGGAAGGACCCGAGGTTCGTGCATGAGCTCGCCTAGACTTCTGCTGATTACCGCGATTGCAACCTCATCCGTCGCCGCGGCCGGCGCACCCGCGCTGCCCGACCTTCCTCAGTTGCTTGCAAAGCTGGGGCAGAAAGAATCCAAAAATCAGCGCCTGATTAAATCAGTGGTCGCGGAAAATCAGCTTGAGGAAATTCGGGGCAACCGCCTCCCCCATACCAGAGTTGACGTCGATGTGACCATCGCGAATCGCAACGGTCGCAAAGAGGCGCAGATCACCAAGTACCTACATGACGGCCGATACTTTGGCTCCGAGCGGCTGAGCCTGGAGCGACGAGACTTCATACTGGCGGCCCTTGGATTCGCTGGTAACCCTTTCGCGCTGGACCAGCAGCCGAACTATCGGTTCACAATCTTGGCGAGGGGTACGGATGAGCCTTCGAAGATGAGGATTGGCTTCGGGCCAAAGAAGCAGAAATCGAGCGATATCTTTACCGGCGAGGCGATTGTGGATGTGGAAACTGCGAACCTCGTCAGTCTTCAACTCCATCCCTCACAGCTCCCCACAGGCGTCGTGCGCCTCGACGCGACCATCGAGTTCGGTGCGCAGTCGCCCCTCGGTTCTGTTCCTTCGAAAATGGTCATAGAACAGATCGGAGATGGGTTCGCGCCGGATTTATCATCTCTCGGCCTCTCGCCATCCCACGGCGCAGCGATACCGAGGCGCGAGAGATTGCGCCTCAGCACGACTTATTCGCAGTACTCATTCACGAATAGCGACTGGGATCCCGGGGTGCCTGGCACAACCATTCCCTTCGGCCGACAACGCCCCCAGTCGTAGATACTGGCCGGTCTCAGCGCCGGGACTCGGCCATCAGCTTTTCGATCGCGTCCGGAGTTCGCGGGAGCTTTTCGCTCAGATTCTTGTAGCCGTTCTTGGTGACCAGGATCATGTCCTCGATCCGGATGCCAATCCGCTTCTCCGGCATGTAAACGCCCGGTTCCATGGTGATCACCATTCCTTCCGCGAGCGGCAAGTCGGGCAGGTTGGCGTCGTGAACCTCGAGACCGACCGGATGCCCGAGGCTGTGGATGTAGTAGTCGTAGTACCCAGCATCGGCCAACACCTTCGAAGCGGTGTCTGACAGCTCATCCCAGGTGACGCCCGGTCGGATCTTGTCCATCGCCGCCTGCTGAGCGCGAAGGACCGCGTCGTACACGCGCCGCTGCTCGGGCGAGAATTTGCCGTTGGCAGGGAACGTGCGCGTCACGTCCGAGGCGTAGTGATCGAATTCGGCGCCTGCGTCTATCAGGACCAGCTCTCCATCTTGAATGACCCGGTCATCGCGCGGGTAGTGCAACACGCAACCATCCGGGCCTGCGCCGACGATCGATCCGTATGCCAGGCGCCGCGACCCACTCTTGCGGAAGGTGTCCTCCAGGATCTGCTTGAGATCCCACTCGCGCATGCCGGGGCGAACTCGGCGCATAGCCTCGAGATGGCCGAGGACGGCGATGTCGGTTGCCTTGGTGATTTTCTCGATCTCGCGCGGCTCCTTGATCATTCGCATTTTGGCGATCATTCCGATCGAATCAACGACGCGGGCCCCGGGCACGCGCGCGCTGGTCTTCGAGTAGATGTCGAGAACCTTGGGCAATTCGCTCGCGTAGCCGACGGCGGGCCCAAAGAAATGCATCTCGTGCCACCGGTGGACGCGGTAACTGAAGGTCGCCCCGAGCGCGCCGCTTCCCACCGGATCGACGCGGCGGATGACTTCGAAGCCGATCCGCGACTCCAATGCGCGGTTTGGCAGCGACGCGCGGTAGCCGGTCCAGCGTTCGCGCTCCGGAATCGAGGATAGAAGGTAAAGGGCTTCCTTCTTGGTCTCTTGCGGCGAGAGCAAAAGCACCGCGCCCGCTTCGTCGGGAAGGCCGGTGAGGTAAAGAAAATTGGCGTCCTGACGAGCATCCCCCTCGTGGTCGACCCTGTCCGCTGCAAGCACGAGGCCCACGCCGGTCTTCATTTGCGACATGAGGTGATTTCGCCTCGCGCGAAAGACCTCCGGTCCCCACGGCTCCGTTCCCAAGGGCTGATCGCGATTGTCCGTTTGAGCGCTCGCCGCGCCAGCCAACAGGAACAGCGCCACCGCGTATCTCATCGGTTTCCTCCGCAAGGGGGACGCCCCTGTATCACGTCGCAGGCGCAGGAACTACTCCATACACGCCGAGCGTAACTCGGCGAACGCCGACCGAAGTCGAGGGGCGGACTGCTTATCTCAGCCCGAACGGCGTCGAGGCATTCAACGCGCGCCTCGACTTCGGGCTCGCTTTGCCCGCTCTACGCTCAGCGTTAATGGCGTGCTCAGCTTCTCGCTTCCAGGCCGCGCTTGCGTTCCCGGTCGGCCTTGTATCGGTCGGTCGCCGAGAGCAGGCGCTTGCGCATTCGGACGGACTTCGGCGTGACCTCCACCAGCTCGTCCTCGGCAATCCACTCGAGCGACATCTCCAAGGTCATTTCAATTGGCGGGGTGAGAATCACGTTTTCGTCTCGGCCGGCAGCTCTGATGTTGGTGAGCTTTTTTTCTCGACAGGCATTGACGTTGAGATCGGTGGGGTGGGCGTGCTCGCCGATGATCATCCCTTCATAGACCTGAACTCCAGGGCCGACGAAGAGCGAGCCGCGGTCCTGAATGCTAAAGAGCGCGTAAGGGACCGTGACGCCGCTGCGATCGGAGATGATCGCACCGCTTGCCCTTTTGGGAATGGGCCCGAACCAAGGTGAGTAGCCGTCGAACTGGCTGCTCATGATTCCTTCGCCTCGCGTCAGGGTGAGGTAGTCACCGCGAAAGCCGACCAGACCGCGCGCCGGAATGCGAAACTGAAGCCGCGTTCGGCCGGATCCGAGAGGCATCATCTCGACCATGCGACCCTTGCGCGGGCCGAGCCGCTCAGTGACCGCGCCGACGTAGGAATCCGGAAGGTCGCACACCAGCAGCTCGACTGGCTCGTGGAGGATGCCGTCGATCGTGCGCGTCACCGGCTCGGGATTGGAAGCCGTCAGCTCATACCCCTCGCGCCGCATGTTCTCGATGATCACCGCAAGCTGCAGCTCGCCGCGTCCGACGACTTTGAAGGCGTCCGGTGCGCCGGTGTCTTCGACGCGGATGGAGACATTTCGAAACGATTCTTTGTAAAGGCGCTCGCGTAGGTTTCGAGAGGTGACGTATTTCCCCTCGCGGCCGGCAAACGGTCCATCGTTGACGCGGAAGATCATCATCATCGTGGGCTCGTCAACGACGATCCGCGGGAGGGCGCGCGGCTCTTCGGGATCCGACAGCGTGTCGCCGATCGACAGTCCTTCGATGCCCGCGACGCTGACGATCTCGCCCGGGCCGGCATCCTGGATCTCGATCCGGTTCAGGCCCTGAAAGCCATAGAGCTTCAAAACCTTGCCTTGCTCGACGATTCCGCCCTCGCGGATTACCGACACGGCCATGCTCGGTGCAATCTTGCCAGCGTGGACGCGGCCGATCGCCAGGCGGCCGACGTAATCGTCGTAGTCGAGATTGTCCACCAGCAGCTGAAGAGCGCTTCCAACGCCCGCCGGCGGAGCGGGGATGTGCTGCACGATCGCGTCGAAAAGCGGCTGAAGATCTACGCCCGGCTTTTCGAGCTCGGTCGAGGCTTGGCCCAAACGCGACACCGCATAGAGGACGGGAAAATTCAGCTGACTCTCGTCGGCGCCGAGGTCGATGTAGAGCGAGTATACGGCGTCCAGAACCTCCTTGGGCCTGGCGTCCTGGCGATCGATCTTGTTGATCACCACCACGGTGCGAAGTCCCATGGAGAGCGCCTTGCTGAGCACGAATCGGGTCTGGGGAAGCGGTCCCTCCGCGGCGTCGACCAGCAGCAGCACGCCGTCGACCAAGCGCAGCCCCCGTTCGACCTCCCCGCCGAAGTCAGCATGCCCCGGCGTGTCCACGATGTTGATGTGGTATCCGCGGTACTGAACCGCGGTGTTCTTCGCCAGGATGGTGATTCCCTTCTCGCGTTCCAGATCGTTCGAGTCCATCACCCGATCGACGATGACCTCGTTGCTGCGAAACACGCCCGCCTGCCTCAGCATGAAGTCCACCAGCGTGGTCTTGCCGTGGTCGACGTGGGCGACGATCGCAACGTTGCGTATTTTTTCGCGTTGAATCATTTCACTGTTGGCGTTAGCCGCTCCCGCAGGAAACGCTCGACATTCCGCCAGATGAGCTCGGGCTCCTCGAGTGTCGCAGTGTGGCTCCCCTGCGGGACCATCATAAATTGCGCGCCCGGCACGCTCTGCGCCATACGAAGTGACAGCCAGCTCGGGGTGAAGCGATCGGTCTCACCACCGATCACCAGCGTTGGGACGTCGACCCGGCTTAAATGGTCCCAGGCGCTGTGCTCCGCAAGCGATTCGAGGGTCCGCACGAAGACGCGCGGATCCATTTGAGCAAGGTGGTCGAAGTAAGGGACGATGTCGGTCCGGTGAAGCATCTCGCGATTGAGCTCCATGGAAATCACCAATTGCATCGCCAGCTCGGTCTTCAGCGCCAGCCCAATCACGCGCGCGGCGACCTCTGGGAAGCGCTCGACCAGGCCCCGAACAAGAGGAAAAGTGCTCTTGAGCATTGGCGCGTCGTGAACGGTATCCAAAGGGTTGCCGTAGGAACCGCAGATCAGCACCAATGCCAGCACGCGGCGCGGATGCCGGCGATGGAATTCCAGCGCCACTTGCACTCCCATCGAGTGGCCGAAGATCACCGCCTGCTCGAGCCCGGCGGCATCCATCAGCTGCGCTAAGTCCTCGCAGTTGTAGAGCATGCCGATTCGCCTGGAGTCATTGGGAACGCCGGATTGGCCATGTCCTCGGTAGTGCCACCGCAGCACCCGATGCGAGGTCCTTAGGTCCGGAAGTAGGTACTTCCAGGCAAAGCCGTCGCAGCCGAGCCCATCGCACAGGACAATGGCAGGCTCGCCCTCGCCCCAGAGCTGGAAGTAGAGCGAAGTGCCGTCCGGAGCGGAGAGGAAGTCTTGTCGAAAGTATTCGCCCGGCATCTGGGGATGAATCTGGGCACTGCAAGCATACACCGAAGCGCCTGCGATGCGCCCACTCTTGGGCTTCTCTGGGCCGACCCGAAGTCTTCAGGCCATCGCGCTCTCGTCGCTCTCCTGAGGCGGCCCGCCCTCGTCCAAGCCGTACTTGCTGATCTTGAGAATCAAATTTGATCGGCTGATTCCCAAATCGCGCGCCAGGCGGCTCTTGTTGTGGCCGGTCCGACGCAGACCCTCGCGGATCGTCTCGCGCTCGAGGTTTTCAATCAGATCATTCAGCTTGCCGGACTCTCGTCGGCGAGCGAGGAGCTTTGCTCCCTCCGGCACCGAGTCGCGGATCCTGGCGGAAATGAGGTCCGCGGGGATGACTTCCAGATCGGATCCGAGCACCAGCAGCCGCTCAATCTCGTTCTCCAGCTCGCGAATGTTGCCCGGCCAAGCATAGCCAGTAAGAATGTCGGATGCCTCCGGTGACAGCGATCGCGCCCGTTGTCCTTCGCGATGGTGCTTTCGCAAAAAGTGATCCACGAGGATGGGAATGTCGTCCTTGCGCTCCCGCAGCGGTGGAATGTGGATTCGAATCACGTTGATTCGGTAGAAGAGATCCTCTCGGAAGCTTCCCTGTTTGACCAACTGCGACAGGTCCTTGTGCGTGGCCGCGATCAATCGCACGTCCACCTCCTTGACCTGGGTCCCGCCGACCGGGAGAAACGTACCCTCTTGGAGGACGCGCAAAAGCTTGACCTGCAGCGTCGGCGACATGTCGCCGACTTCATCCAGGAAGAACGTGCCTCCATCGGCCACTTCGAAGAGCCCCTTCTTGTCGCGAAGCGCTCCGGTGAACGAGCCGCGGGTGTGACCGAAGAGCGCAGTCTCGAGGAGGTTGTCGTTGAAGGCGGAGCAGTTTTGGACCACGAACGCCTTGCCGCGGCGGGGGCCGTTGTGGTGGATCGCCCTGGCCACCAGCTCCTTGCCGGTTCCAGACTCTCCGTTGATCAGCACCGTCGATTCCGAATTGCAGACCTTCTCCAGCAGCCGAAATACCTCGAGCATCGGCTCGGATTTCCCGATGATGTCTTCGAAGCGATAGCGATCGGATGGCTCTGAAGAGAAATTCCGCACCGCGTGTTCGTGTTTGCTTACCTCGGCTTCATAGTTGGCAATCTCGTTGGCGGCGAACTCCAAAAGGTCGGTCAGCTTTTCAAACTCGTTCGGGCTCATCGTCGGGATGCGGCTCACCGCGGAATCGAGGTCTCCCGGCGCATGCGCAATCTCGGGAATCTGCTTCTTCAGAAAGTCAATGCCGCGATCGGACATCGCCTGGCGCACGAATCCCTCGACGAAGATGAACCCCTGATATTCGCCGTTCACGTAGAACGGAGCGCCGACCACAGTGAAGTTCAAGTGGCAGTCCTGGAATTGAGCGCTGCGCAGCTTGCGGGAGGTCTTGAACCGTTCGTGCAGCAGTCGGATGGATTGAGTGCAGCGGCGAAATCCTTCCTTCGAGGTCAACGACATCCGGCAGAATTCATTCGGCGGTGGGATGATTTCGTTCTTCTGCCATTCCAGCACGGTGCCATTCTGATCGGCGAAACAGAGCTCAGCGCGCCACCACTTGCGAATGACGTCCTTGAGCATGATGATGGAGTGAAGATTTTGATGTCTCTCGATGTCCATAGCGGAGCCGACTCGTCCTTGACCTGGATGCCTCCAGTTTGCCGCAAGAAGAACCGGCAGTGTAATCAGCAATCGGAAGTCAGCTCAATCGCCGGCGGAAAAAAGTCATTTTGAGCACGTCGCCCCAGAGTCCGGGTCATCGTGGACACTCGTTTCACCGGCCGCACCGGATTGAGATACGCCTGAGCTCGCAAGGCCGAACGGAGCCGGGCCACGGTCGCCAAAGCGATCGGCGGCGCCTGATAAACGCGCTTCTGTTGACCGCGGCGATCGCAGTGGCCGAGGTGATCGGCGGGTACCTCACCAATTCGCTCGCGCTGATGTCCGATGCCGGGCACATGCTGACCGATGTCTCCGCGATCGGGTTGAGCCTGGTTGCGCTCTGGTTCGCCGAAAGACCGGCGAACGTGAAGAAGACTTACGGGTACTACCGGCTCGAGATCCTCAGCGCGCTCGCAAACGGCGTGCTTCTCTTGGGGATCACCGCTGTCATTCTGATCGAGGCTTACCAGCGTCTGCGGGCACCGGAACCGGTGAAGCTGGGGCCGATGATCGCAGTGACGACGATTGGATTGATCGCCAATGTGGCCGCGCTCAAAGCCCTGCATCGCCACGATTCGATGAATGTCCGCGGCGCATTCCTACACGTCTTCGGGGACACCCTCTCGTCACTGGGCGTTCTCGCCGGCGCCGCGGTGATGTGGTGGACCGGTTGGTTCCAGGTGGATGCGATCATCTCCGCAGCGATCTCGGTGGTGATCGTGATCGGCGCCTATCGCTTGGTGCGCGACGCAGTCGACGTTCTGCTCGAGGCCGTCCCCGCCCACGTCGACCTCGATGCGGTCAGGCAACTGATGGCTCAAATCCCGGGGATAGTCGCGGTGCATGACCTGCACGTCTGGACAATTTCCAGCGGCATCTACGCGCTGTCCGCCCATCTGGTGGTGCTCGACCCGATGGTTTGCAATAACGACGAGATTCTCTCCGCGGTGAAACATCAGCTTTACGACCAGTTTGGAATCGACCACACCACGATCCAAATCGAGAGCGAAACGTACGCTCACTTGGGCGAAGTACACTGAGCGGGCGACCAGGAACGCCAGATGCGCATCATCGCCGGCACTGCCCGTGGACGCCGCCTGCTCGCCCCCAGGACCCGGTCGATTCGCCCGACGGCGGACCGGGTCCGGGAAAGCATCTTCAATGTGTTGGGACAAACTCTGAACGGCCAGGATGTCCTCGATCTTTTCGCCGGTACCGGCGCGCTGGCGCTGGAAGCGCTCTCGCGCGGCGCGGGAAAGGCCGTGCTGGTTGACCGCGACCGCGAGGCGGTCCGATTGTGCGAGGCAAATGCCCGGATGCTCGGCTTTGGCGACCGGGTGCGCGTCCTTTCGGCTCCGGTCGAGCAAGCAGTGAAGCGGCTCGAGCGAGACGGCGAGCGTTTCGACCTGATCTTTGCGGATCCCCCCTATGCTGCAAAGGCGGTGCCGCAAATCGTCGGTGCACTCGGAGCGGCGGCCCTTCTCAATCCCGGAGCCATTGCTTGCATCGAGCACGACAAGCGAGAAATCGTCCCCAGCACCTCAGGTCGGCTGGCCAAAGTCGACGAGCGCCGATTCGGGGACTCCGTCGTTTCTATCTATCGCCTTCCTTGACCCGGGGTTGAACCCCGAAGACACTCCGCGCCCATGCCGCGAGCCATCTATCCCGGATCCTTCGACCCGCTGACCAACGGTCATCTGACCCTTATCCAGCGAGGGCTGGAGATGTTCGACGGCATGGTGGTCGCGGTGGCGCGGAACCCTGAGAAGACGCCCTTGTTTTCGATCGATGAGCGCAAGCAGCTCATTCGGGAAGCTTGCCCCGACCCTCGCGTGGAGGTGGATGACTTCGACGGATTGCTGGTTGACTACGCGCGCCGAAAGAACGTCAGTGTGATCCTGCGCGGGCTGCGCGCCATCTCCGACTTCGAATACGAGTTCCAGATGGCAAACATGAACCGAAAGCTCGCTCCAAAGATCGAAACGGTCTTCATGATGACCGGAGAGGATTACTTCTACGTTTCAGCAAAACTCGTGCGCGAAGTCGCATCGCTCGGCGGCAGCGTCAAGGGCTTGGTGCCCGCCAACGTCCTGGCAAAGCTGCAGATCAAGTTCGGCAAAGGCGCTGGCGGCTGACCCCAGTCGGAGGCGAGGCTCGCCACAGCGACCGCGGCGAGAGGGGCCTTGAATCATGTCAGGTGGGGCTGGTACCAGTGTGCACATGAACCTCGCCCGTCGCCTCCAGCCGATCAAGCCGTCGCAGACGCTCGCTCAAAACGCAAAGGTCAAAGCTCTCACTGCCAAGGGGGTCGAGGTGCTCAGCCTCGTCGCCGGTGAACCGGACTTCGATACCCCCGAGCACATCAAGCAGGCAGCGGTCTCTGCTCTCGCCGCCGGTTTCACCAAGTACACGCAAACCCCGGGCATCCCGGAATTGCGCGCAGCGATCTGCGAAAAGCTGCGCCGCGACAACGACCTCGAGTACACGCCGGAGCAGGTCTTGGTTTCCAATGGGGCCAAGCACTCCGTCTACAATTTCTTCCAGGCGGTTCTCAACGACGGCGACGAGGTGATCATCTTCGCGCCTTACTGGGTCAGCTACCCGGACATGGCGCTGATCGCAGGCGGCAAGCCGGTGATTATCGACACCGATGCGCGCAATGGCTTCCTGCCGGACCCGGATCGCGTCAAGCGCGCTCTGTCGAGCAGGACCAAGGCAATCGTAATCAACAGCCCTTGCAATCCAACCGGCGCGGTGCTCCCGCGAGAGATGCTGCTGGAGATCGCGCGGGCAGCCCGCGACCAGAATTGCCTGATCCTCACCGACGACATCTACGAGAAGCTGCTCTTTCGATCCGAGCCCTTCGTCAACATCCTCAACGTGATGCCGGAGCTGCGCAGTCGGACGGTGGTGGTCAACGGGATGAGCAAGGCATTTGCGATGACCGGTTGGCGAATTGGATACGCCGCCGGACCACAAGAGATCATCTCGGCAATGAATCTGGTTCAGGATCAGGCGACGTCGAGCCCATCTTCTCTGGGACAGAAAGCCGCCTTGGCGGCGCTCAAGGGTCCCAACGAGAGCATCGATCGCATGGTGGCGGAGTTCAAGGCGAGACGGGACATCATCGTCAGTGGGCTGAACGCGATCGACGGATTCGAGTGCCACATGCCCGATGGCGCGTTTTACGTTTTTCCGCGCGTTCAAAAGCTCCTCGAGCGTAAGTACAAGGGCAGGCGTCTCACCGGCTCGATCCAGCTCGCGGACGTTCTGTTGGATGATTTTCGCATCGCCGTCGTCGCCGGTCTCCCCTTTGGGACGGAGGGGCACGTGCGGATGAGCTTTGCGACGTCCCGGCAGACGATCGAGCAGGCGCTGATGCGGCTCAAGGAGTTCGCCGCCAGCTTCAATTGACTTCCGGTTAGCCGCTGCGCGAGCGGAGCTTGCTCGACCCTCGGCGCGAGAGCTTTGCGTAGAGCGTCTCGGTCAACAGGTACCAGAATTGGGCGTCGCCGAAAGTGAGGATGTCCCCGTCCCTGAGCACCGTTTCTCGGTCGATCCCCGTTGACGCGTTCAGAAACGTGCCATTGCTGGACCCCAGGTCTGCGACCGAGCACCGCTTCTTTGTCGCGTTCCACTTCAGCACCGCGTGCTGCTTGGAGACGGACGGGTCGTCGATGATCAGGTCGCAGTCCGGCTGGCGGCCGACGCGAAGCTCGTCGATCCCCTGGAGCGGGGGCAGGGTGGCGACGGCGAGGTCTTCGAACTCGAAGAGCAGCGAGAGCACTTTTTGGGACATCATCTCCGGGTGAGACTTCCGAGTGGTGGCGGCATATCCCGGATGCTTCTCGTCGCCCTCCGCGGGCGGGCGCTGGATCAGCGCAAAAGGCCCCATTTGCGTTTTGAACTCCGCTTCGGAGAGCGAGGCGGCAAGGCTCCGGATTTCCTTCACCGAAAGCACCTCTAAAGCGTAACCCAACTTGGAGGTTTGCACGCGTCCGCGGATGTGGTTTATCCCATGAAACCCGTTCTCATGGCCGACAAGGTTCCAATAACGCCTTCAGGGTTGAAGAAGCTTAAGTCGGAGCTCAAACAGCTCAAGACGGTGGAGCGCGTCCGCATGAGCCGCGAGATCGGCGTTGCACTGGGTCACGGCGACCTCCGCGAGAACTCGGAGTACCACGCCGCGAAGGAGAAACAGGCGCACATCGAGGGCCGCATTCACGACCTGGAGGACTGGCTGACGCGCGTGGAGGTGATCGACGTCTCGAAGCTCAAAGGAGACAAGGTCATCTTCGGCGCTACGGTCGTTCTCGTGGACCAGGAGACCGACAAAGAAGTCACCTACCAAATCGTCGGCGAGTTCGAAGCAGATCTGAAGAAGCGTCACATTTCCGTCACTTCGCCGCTTGCCAGGGCGTTGATTGGCAAGAAGGTGGGCGACGTGGCGACCGTGCAGAGCCCATCCGGTGCTCGTGAATACGAGATCGACGACATCCGATTCGAGGAGCCGGCGGACGACGGATCGGCCGAAGCTGGCTCATGAGCATTGCGGCGCCCAGTGTCAGCGCGTCCACGTAGATTTTCGGCAGGTCCGCCGTGTTACAGCCCAATCCGTTCGCCCGACTCATCGGCCCTCTTCGCTACGCGTGCGAGCGCGGTTTCGCCCGACTCCCCACGGTGCGCAATCTGCGCGCGCCTCTCGAGCAGGCGCTGAGCGAGGCCAAGCTGCAGGGTCTGGCAAGCGGTATCCTGGCGCCGCTCAAGCGCGAGCTTCGCAACATCGACCATCCCAAGTCGGAGCTCCGTCAAGCGGCGCTGCAACGGGTGCTGAAGTCGATTGCGGAGCTCGGCGTGGAGCTGCCGGAGGAGCTGGCAGGAGCGTCAACGCGCGCGGTCGCGAGCGAGTTTGGCGCCGCGGAGCATGCGGTCCCGGAGCCGGAGGCAGCGGCGCGGGCGAGAATCCTCTCCATCGCCCCAGCGACCGGGCCATTGGCCAAACCGCTGAAGGAGATCGGGTGGCGCCTCAACCCCAGGCTGGTTGGCGCCTTGAAAAGGAAGGGGTTGCACCGCGCGGGCGACGTCCTTTTTCTGCTTCCTCGCTGCTACGAGGATCGCCGTCAGGTTCAAAGAATCGCGCAGCTTCGGCCCGGCGAACGCGGGGTGGTGCTCGGCACGGTGAAAGCCGCCGGAGAAATCCCGATACGAAACCGCCGCCGCTATTTCAAAGCGGTGATCGCAGACGCGTCCGGCAGCATCGCCGCGACGTACTTCCAAAGCAGCCCTTGGCTCAAGGAGCGGTTCCCGCTCGGCAAGCAGGTCATTCTCTCCGGAGAGGTCCGCGCCTCCAGAGTCGGCCGGGAGATGCCTCACCCCGAAGTCGAGCCGGCCGACGACGCCACACCTTCCTCCGTTCACTTCAACCGAATCGTGCCGATCTATCCGGGATTTGAGCGGCACGAGCAACGCTCTTTCAGAGCGCTCGCCCACCGCATCGCCGAGTTGTACGCGTCCACCATCGAGGAGCCGCTTCCCGAATCGCTGCGCCGCAAGCTCGGTCTCGTCTCCCTGTCCGATGCTCTGCGCTGGATCCATTTCCCGATCGAAACCGAGGATCTGGGTGCCCTGAATTCGCACCAGAGCGCCGCGCACCGCAGGCTCGCGTTCGACGAGCTCTTCTTTCTTCAGCTCGGCGTCTTCATCCGCAGGCACGGCGTCAAAATCCAGCCGGGCATTGCCTTCAACATCGGACCGGAGGTGCTTCGCAAAGCGACTGTCGCTCTTCCTTTCGAGCTCACCGCCGCTCAGGCTCGGGTGGTGCGGGAAATCTGCCGCGACATGGGGAAGCCGGAGCCGATGAACCGACTGCTCCAAGGCGATGTAGGCTCGGGAAAAACGGCGGTGGCAATGCTGGCGGCGGCGATCGCCCTTCAGAATGGGTATCAGGTAGCGCTGATGGCACCGACGGAAATCCTTGCCGAGCAGCACGCCCAGACGATGGGCCGCCTTCTGAAGCCGCTGGGTTTCCGCCCCGGTCTGGTCACCGCGGGGGCGGCGCCAAGAGAGAAGCGCGCGGTGCGCGAAGCGGTGGCCAAGGGCGACGTGCGGCTTGCTGTCGGCACGCATGCCTTGATCGAGGCCGGCGTCCGCTTCAGCAATCTTGGGCTGGTAATCATCGACGAGCAGCACCGGTTCGGGGTCATCCAGCGGCACGCTCTGATGAGCAAGGGAGTCCGGCCTGACGTTCTGGTGATGACTGCCACACCGATTCCGAGAACGCTGGCGATGACGCTCTACGGAGATCTCGAGGTCTCGGTGATCGACGAGCTTCCCCCTGGCCGAGCGCCCATCGTCACCCGGGTCTTCATCGAGAAGCAGCGGCCGCGGGTTTACGAAGCGATGGCGCACGAGCTTCGCAAGGGAGGGCAGTGCTACGTGGTGCACCCGCTGGTCGAGGAATCCGAGAAGGTGGATCTAACGGACGCGACCCAAGGCGCGGAGCAACTGCAGTCGCTTTTCCCCGAGCATCGCGTGGGCTTGCTGCACGGTCGCCTCAAGCAGGAGGAGAAGGACGCAGTGATGCGCGATTTTCGAGACCGAAAGATTCACATCCTCGTCTGCACCACCGTGGTCGAGGTCGGCCTCGATGTGCCGAATGCCTCGGTGATGGTGATCGAAGGAGCCGAGCGGTTCGGGCTGTCGCAGCTTCATCAGCTTCGCGGGCGCGTGGGGCGCGGGTCAGCTGCCAGCCACTGCTTTCTCGTCGCCGGCTACGCTAAATCCAAGGACGCCGCGGACCGGCTTTCGGTGATGGAGCAAAGCTCCGACGGTTTCGTGATCGCGGAAAGGGACCTTGAATTGCGAGGCCCCGGAGAGTTCCTGGGAACCCGCCAGAGCGGCTTGCCTGAGCTCGCGGTTGCGAATCTCGCGCGCGATGCAGCGCTGCTTTCGCTCGCGCGCGAAGAGGCGCGCGAGATAATTGGCGGCGACCCGAGCCTGTCTCGCCAGGAGCATCGCGGTCTCGCCAAGGCGCTCGAAGAGCGTTGGGAGGGGCGTTTGGCGCTCGCTCGCGTAGGGTGATGTGCACTTGGTGCGCGCGAAGTGGCGACTTTCTAGCCGGTGAGACAATATAAATGGCCAATTGAGGGCGTCTTTACAGGGCAGGGCGTTGAGCGCGGCTCCGGCGAGCCTCGACACACAGGCTCGAACGAGCATGGTGGCCGGCCATGGGCGATCGTCAGCTCGCTGACATACTTCGCGAACGCGGCATCGACGATGAGCGCGTTCTAGGGGCGATCGCTTCGCTCAGCCGCGCCGATTTTGTGCCCGATGCCTCGCCGGAGGAGTCGACGTCCGATTATCCGATCCCGATCGGATACGGACAGACGATTAGCCAGCCGTACATCGTTGCCTTTATGAGCCAGGCGCTGGAGCTTCGCGGAGACGAGCGCGTTTTAGAGATTGGGACCGGCTCCGGATATCAAACCGCGGTTCTCGCCCGGCTGTGCGCGGAGGTGTACTCGATCGAAATCGTTCCGGAGCTGGCCGAATCGGCGCGCGCGCGACTGGTGCGGCTGGGCTTTACCAACGTTCACCTGAAGGAGGGAGATGGTTACCTGGGATGGCCCGAGGCGGCGCCATTTCAGGCAATCTTGCTCACCGCCGCACCGGCCGAGATTCCGGATAATTTGTTGGCGCAGCTGGCCCCGATGGGAAGGTTGGTGGCGCCTGTAGGCGCGGTCGCCGACGCACAGGAGCTGGTGCTCCTTGAAAAACAGCTTTCCAACGGGGGCATCCGGATTGAGCACTTGTTGCCCGTTCGCTTCGTACCCATGACCGGCGGCAGCGGCACGGCGTAGGGACCGTTTGGCCGGCGCGCCTCGACCGTTGGATAATCAAGCCCGATGATCTGCCCATTGTGCGAGCACGTGCAGCAAAGCGGGGATTCGTGCGAGGAGTGCGGAAGGCGACTGGCGCCAGAGTCGGTTGCGCCGATCGAGGTCGATCAGGTCGCGGACCTCGAGCCGACGAGGCTCGCACCCATCGGCCAGGTGCCGATCCTTCCGCTGCCACGCCTGGAACGCGGGCGAGAAACTCCGGACCCCGTTGCGAACCCTCGGCCGGCGAACGTTTACCGGTCCGGCGAAGAAGAGCTCGAAGCTCGCTGTCCAAACTGCGGCGTGCTGGGCAGGGTAGGTCATCGATGCGCCGCCTGTGGCGTACCGCTCAGTCGGGTTGAGCCTTGAGCCGCATTCACCTCGACCGTGCGCGCGAGCTTGGATAAGTTCCGGCCGCTTTGAACGATCGATTGGATGAGGCGCGCGCAGAGCTGGAACGGCTCCAAAAGGAGCTCGAGTCGCGGCACAGCGTCGGTCACTTCGCCCGAACAGGCATTGGAACTCTGGCGTCGTTGATCTTCGGCGGCGCGGCGGCAAAGTTGTTTCATGATTCAGTGCGATTTCCGATCCTCGGCGTGATTGCGAGCGCGCTTTGCCTTGGGCTCGGGGCGTACGCGCTGCACCATTACCGCAAGGGCAAGCGGCTGCTGAAGATAGAGCTGGCGCGGTTCGAGTCCTTGAAGGAACTTCGGCGAACGCTGCGAATCGACACCCCATCGGCTGAATTGCCGAGATGACCCGGTCGGCGTGGAAGGGGCGCTTCGTCGTTTTTGAGGGCATCGACGGCTCTGGGACCACCACTCAAGCCGCGCTTGCTGCGGCCAGTCTCTCCGCCGACGCATTCACGGTCTTGAATACCTACGAGCCGTCAGCCGGCCCGATCGGCGCGCTCATTCGGCACGCGCTGAAAGGCAGGCTGGGACTGCCCGGCAACGGCGGCCCGCTGAGTGAGCAAACCCTCGCTCTGATGTTCGCCGCGGATCGCCTTGATCATCTCCAGGCGGAGATCCTCCCGGCGCTGTATGAGGGGGCGGTGGTGATCTGCGATCGCTACGTGCTCTCGTCGCTCGCCTACCAGGGAGCAACATGCCCCATGGATTGGGTTGAGCAGATCAATAGCGCCGCAGCGTCGCCGGACCTGACGATATTTCTCGATGTGAGGCTCGAAACGGCGGCGCGCCGACGAGCGGGTCGTGGCGCGTCGCAGGAGCTCTTCGAGAGCGAGGAGCGTCAGCGAAGGGTCATCCGGCAATACGCTGCGGCTATTCGGCGGCTGGAGAAGCGAGAGCGCATCGTTTCCGTCAATGGCAATCGGCCCGCGGGCGAAGTCGCTTCGGAGGTTCTGGAGGTCATTCGAAGCGGCCTTCGGAAGCACGCTCGAGTCGGTCTGCGATAGAGTCTACCAAAGTGGAGCGCGGCTCGGCAGCGGCGGTGATCATCGGCAACGAGGTGCTCACTGCCAAGGTACAGGATCTCAACGGCCCTCTTCTCGCGCGCCGGCTGCGCGATCGCGGCATCCCCCTGCGCGGCATGACGATTGTCCCGGACGAGATCGACGCCATCGTCGAGGCGGTCGCCCACTCGCGTTCGATTGCCTCCCACGTCTTTACCAGCGGGGGCATCGGACCGACGCATGACGACGTCACCGTTCGCGGGGTCGCGCTGGCGCTCGGCCGAAGAGTGGTACGGCTGGAGCGGCTGGAGCGCATGGTCCGCGCGCACTACGGCGAAGCGATGGCTCCGGAGGCGCTTCGACTGGCCGAGGCTCCGGAGGGAACAGAGCTGTTGTGGCGCGAGGGCATCTGGTATCCAATTCTGCACTGCGAGGGCGTCTACCTCCTTCCGGGTGTGCCTCAGCTCTTCCAGCATCAACTCGAGGTAGTCCTTGCGAGGATGGAAGGTGCGCCGCCCAAGCTGCGCACGCTGTACCTGAGCTTGGAGGAGGCGGTAATTGCCCACGTCCTCGACCGCGTTGCCCTGCAGCTGCCGCAGGTCGCGATCGGGTCCTACCCGGAGTTTGACCGCTCCGCAGGCTATCGGGTCAAGGTGACCGTCGAGAGCACTCAGCTGGCGCTGGTGGACGAAGTGGTGGGTAGGCTCAAGCGGGAGCTCCCTGCGGGGGGCGTGCTTCGCATCGAGTGACCGCTCGCCGATTCGCTTCGCTATACCGCGATACCCAATTGCTCGCGCAGCCGAAAGTGCTCGTCCGACAGGACGAACGCCACCAATTGCTCCAGCCGCGGTCGCCTGCGAAGCGCCGGGATGGGCTCCAGCGGCGTGCGCTCGAAGCTGCTGGTCGCTTCCTCGTTTAGCACGAGATTGAGCGCGCCGTGGATGTCGCCGCTGAGCAACAAGCCGGCGCGGTCCGCTGAGCAGGTCAGCCCCTCGACCCAGCGATCCAGCTCTACCGTAAATTGCGCGCCGATCCCCTGAACCGCCGCTTCCAGCGCCTTGCGTGCCTTTCGCGAGCAGTTTCGCGCCAGCTGTTTGGCGAGCTCTTCCCGCGGCGGACCGAGGAGCTGGAAGTTCGGCGCAAAAATACTGATCGCGGCCGCGATCAGCTCGGCCAGCTCGGCGCTCCGCAGCTTGTGCGCGATGGCGGTCTTGTTCCGTACTGCAAACAGGGCGCGGCCGATCAAGAAGCGCTGTTCGCGCGCAGGCAACGTGCTCTCCACTTCTTCGGAGATGCAGATGGACATCGGATCGGTGATCTCGACAGACACCGAGCCTCTCGGCGCCTGATACGCCTCGAAGCTCTCGACTCCGAGCGCCTGCGCACTCGCCTCAATCGTCTTGAGAATGGGTCGATCGGCCTTGATTCGGTCGTTTCGCCGGTTGATCCCCAGCGCGTTGAAGTCGGCGGGATATTGCTTCGAGAGTTGATCGCCGATGGCGAGCAGCACTTCCAGCAGCGGGCCTCTGGCGTTGGGATGGAGCAGGGTATCGAGCTGATGATCGGAGAGCGGCTCGACGCTGGCGTTCGCCAGCCGATTACACGCATTGGAGTAGTACCCCACCTCCGCCTCGTTCGCCGCGCGCATGAATCGGAGCAAGCCGGCGGCGCAAAACGCCTTGTCGGATTGCTTCAGACCTTCCCAGAGTCTGAAAAGGGAATGGACGCTTTCAGCGCGGCAAGGATCGACCCGGAGCAGCTGCCGGTGAGCCTCGATTGCGTTTGGCGCCGAGGCGGCGTCATGCATGTAGACATCGGCCAGCGCGATGTGAGCCGGCAGGCATGTCGGGTCGCGCTCGAGCGCCGCCCGGTAGCTCTCGGCTGCCTTCTGCGGTTGCCCGAGCGTCTTGACGTACAGGTCGCCGATTTTCACCCGCATCGCGGCGTAGCGCTTCGCATCCCCGCCATGCTGGACCTGCTGCTCGAGCATTTGCACGAGCTCGGCGGTGTTCCCAGTTCGCTCGTACAGGTCGATCAGTCTTCCGACAATCCAGAGATCTCCTGGCGCCAGATCCAGCGCGCGCCGGTACAACGAGGAGGCCAGGGGCGGATTGGAAAATCCCTCTTCGTAGATCTTCGCCAGTGAAAGCGAATGTCGCGCCAGCGCGCTCGGCTGGGTCTCGATCTCGAGCAGCAGCTTCAGGCAATCCGCGGCTCCGGTCCAGTTCCGGCCGCTGGCGTGGACGCCCGCGAGCCGCTCCAAGGCCTCCGCGTTGTGAGGCTGGGCGGTCAGGACGGTCTGGAAGTGAGCCGCTGCCCGCGTTTCGTCGGAAAGGTGGTCTTGGTAGAGGGCGCCGAGCTTGAGGTGAATGGGCAGGAGCACCTCCACGTCGCCGCCGAGCTGCACCCGCGCGGTGTATGCGGCCGCGGCCTCGCCAAACTGATGGGCGTCCAAGGCCAGGCGGCCCTTCATCTCGAGCGCGTCCGGATTGGAGGGTTGTGTCGCCAAGCTCCGCTCCACCGCCCGGAGGGCCTTGGCAGGCTCGTTGGCCTTTAGCCATGTCTTAGCGGCCATCAGAAATTCGCTGGCCGCGGCCGCGAGCTCTTTCTGCGCCAGCTTGGCCTCGGCGGCGTGCTCGTGAAAGCTCGCCAATTCGTCGGATCGGCCCCCGGCCAACAAACGGCGCAGCGCGGTGCTCGCCGTCGGGTCCAGCGGATCTCGCTCCAACGCATGGCGGAAGTTGGCGATCGCCCCGTCGGGGTCGTGAAGCTGTTCTGCGCAGAGCTTGCCGGCCGCGAGAAACGCTTCCAGCGCTCCGCGAACGTCGCGAGCGGCCCTTCCTTCCGCCTCGAGGGCCGCGCGCGCGGACCCATAGTCCTCGAGCTGAATCGCGGCCCGACTCACTCCCTGCAGTGCCGGTACCAGCTGAGGATTGAGCTCGAGCGCGGTGCGATACGCCTTCAGGGCTCTGTCCGGTTGTCGCAGGCGGTGCTCGGCGACATCGCCAATGCGAAACAGCAAGCCGAGCTTCTCCAACGGATCTGAGGTGGACTGCGCCATTTGCTCGTAGAGCTCGAGCAGACCATCGTGCTCTCCGCCGCGGCGAAGAGTTCGTTCGAGGAGCAGACCAAGGCGCGGATCGCTTGGATCTTCGGCGAACGCCTGCTTCAGCTCGCTCACCGTTCTCTCATCCGCGAGGCCGTTGTCCGTGATCGCGGCCAGCTTAAGCGCCGACCGCAATCGGATGTCCGAGATTCCTTCTGCAAGCCTCAGCCTGAGCTCCGAAGATGGAGCGCGATCGGATGGCTTTGAGCGCTCCAACATCTTTAGCGCGTAGAGATTGGTGGGATCGACCGCAAGGACGGCCTCGCACGCCTGCGCTGCCCGCGCCGGCTCGTTCAGGCGATCGAGGTAGATCTGGGCCAATTTCAGCTGCGCACCGAGCCGGGCCCCGGGGCTGTCGCCCGTCTGCGCTTCCCGATCGATGACCGCCACCAGCTCGTGGAGGTTCCCCTGTACCGCGTAGAGGTGCTTCAGCGACGCGATCGCCCAGGGATGACCCGGAGCCAGGCGCAGGACTTCCTCGTACGCAGAGATCGCCGTGTCCGGCCGTCCGAGCTGCGTTTCCCAGATGCCTGCGGCCTGGAGAAGAGCATTGGCCCGCTCGGAAGGGTCGCTTCGGTTTTCCGCCTCGGCGCGGAGGACGTCGATCAACTTCTCCCAGTCTTTGCGGGAGCGGTAGATCTGCTCCAGAGCGCGAAGCGCCGGCAGATAGTTCGGGGTGAGCTGAAGCACCTCGCGATAGGCCGCGATCGCCTGCTCCTGATCGCCCAACTTGCGCTCGATCATCTCGCCGGCTCTGAAAAGGAGCGCCGCGGTCTGCTCCGGCGAGGGCGCAATCTCCGCCTCGGCCCGATACATCTGCACGAGCTCCGCCCAATTCTCCTGTTCCGAATAGAGGCGCCCCAATGCCTTCAAGGCGGGCAGATAGGCGGGTGAAAGCGCAAGCAGGCGTTGATAGGCGGCGATCGCGCCCGGGCGATCGCCGAGCTGCTCTTCGAGAATTTCGGCGTTGCGGTGGTGGAGTGACAACACTTGCTTGGTGTCCGCGGCGATCGAGGCCTCGGTCTCATGCACCTGGATCAGCTCCCGCCATTGCCCGCTGTATTCAAACATCCGGGCCAGGTTCCGAATCGTCGGCAGGTGATCCGGGACCAGCTCGAGAACTCGCTTCATGCAGTCGATCGCGCGATCGATCTCGGTGAGCCGCTCTTCGTAGACCGCCGCCATCTTGTTCAGCGTCGAGACGATTTGATCGCGATCAGACGTCTGCGCGATCTCCTGTTCGTACATCTCGACCAGATCCGAGTAGCGGCCTTGGCGCTCGAAGAGCCGGATCAACGACTGCTGCGCCGGCAAATATCCCGGTTGAAGCTGGAGGCATTGGTTGTAGCGGGCGATCGCTTCCTCTTCGCGCCGCAGCTGCTTCTCGAGGATCTCGGCGGCCTTGTAGACTCGGGCGGCTTTCTGACGGGGCTCGTCCGCCGAGGCGACCTCGAGCTCGAAGACCGAAAGCAGCCCTTCCCAGTTCTGCGTTCGATGATAGAGGCGCCCCAAGCCGGCCAAGGCATCCAGCTGGTGTGGCAGTCGGGCGAGAATGGCGCGATAACGATCGACCGCCGCGTCGTCGCGGTGGAGAAGGTCCTCGTAGAGCGCGGCGAGGCGCAGGTTGATCTCGGCGAACTCGCTTTGATCTTTGCTCAGCTCCGCGCGGGCGAGCAAGACGTCGGCGAGGTCTTGGTGCATGCCTCGCTCCTCGTAGATGAACGCCAGCTCCGCGAGCACGAGCGGATCGCCGGGTGCGCGGCTTCGCGCCTCGAGTAGGGCAGAGAGTGCCTCGTCGTGACGGCCGAGCTTGCTATAGGCCTTGCTGATTTGGATGTAATTGCTGGCGGCGCTGGGGCCTTCGATCTGGGCCTGAGCGGCCAGCGCGGCGATGAGATCCTCGGTCTGGCCAGTTCGCTCCGCCGTTCGCACCAAGGCGGCCAACAAGACGGGATCCTCGCGGTTGAGCTTGAAAGCCTCGCGGTACGCGGCCGCCGCTTCCTCAGGAAGATTGAGGCGGCCTTCGAGGATCAAGCCCGCCGAGGTCAAATAGTATGCTCGCCCCTTGTCGTCGGTCACCGCCGCCGCGAGCAATCGCTGCACTTTCACCAGCGCTGGGTACTGGTTCCCGAGGCCGTAAACGCTCTCCAGCTGCACCAGCAGAGAAACATCGCGGGGGATCAGCTCGAGGCACTTGTCGAACGCTGCCGCTGCGTCTTCCTCGCGGGACAGATGCTCGTCGAGGACGGTTCCTTTTTCGAACAGCAGCGCTGCCCGCTGACGGTCGTCTTCAACCGCCGCCAGCTCGGCATCCAGCAGTTGAACCACCATCTGCCAGTTGCCCACGTCCGAGAACAGCCTGCGCGCGGCGCGGATATTCGCCAGGAATTTCGGCGCCAGCCGGAAGGCGGCTTGGTACGCGACCGCGGCGTTTCGCGGATTCTTGAGGGAGTTTTCCCAGAGCAAGCCGATCTCGTGGAACAAAAGCGCCGCCGCGGGATCCGGCCCGAGCGCTTTGGCCTCCCTCTCCAGGCCTGCAATCTGCTTGCGGACCTTGTCTTCTTGATCGCTTCGCGGCGCCGCCGGAAGAGACTGTAGATTGGCCGAGAGCTGTTCGGTCGCACTGGTGGCCGCAGGGACGGTCGGCACGTCAGAAGTGGGCGAATGCGGCCGCGGAAGGTTATTTCCGTCATTCATCTTTCGGCGGTCTCGTGGGGAGGGGGAAATTTTCGTACCACGTGCGGAGGTCGCCTCTCAAGGCGCGCCCCCGGGCGCCAAGCGCCGGATCAGCGACGGAGTAGGCTCAGCGGACGGCGCGCACCGCGCGAAGCAACTCCCCGCTGTCGATCACGCGCTGAACTGCGTCGATATCCAGGTGCAGCTCTCGATCCTCGGCCAGCGTCGGAACGCGGCTTCGGATCAGCTCGTGGGCAGCTCGCACTCCGCGGCCCGCCTTGACGGGCAAACGCATGTCGATCGCCTGCGCCGCGGCAAGCAGCTCGATGGCGAGACACGATCGAGTGTGTTCCGCCACTTGGCGAGCCTTGAGGGCCGCAGTCATCCCCATCGAAACGTGGTCTTCACGCCCGGCGGAAGAGGGGATCGAGTCGACCGAGGCAGGATGGCAGAGGATGCGCGATTCAGCCACCAGTGCTGCGGAGGTAACCTGCGCGATCATGAAACCCGAGTTCAGGCCGGATTCCTTGACCAGGAACGGCGGCAGTCCCGAAAGGGACGGATTCACCAGCTGCTCTACCCGTCGCTCGCTGATTGTGGACAGCTGTGTGAGACTCATCGCGAGGACGTCCAGCGCCAGCGACACTGGCTGGCCGTGGAAGTTTCCCCCCGACACGATCGAACTCGAGTCGGTGAAGACCAGCGGATTGTCGGTGGCGCTGTTGACTTCCACCTCCAAAACCCGGCGCACGAACGAAAGCCCCTCCCGCGCGGCGCCGTGGACCTGAGGCATGCATCGAAGCGAGTAGGGATCCTGGACTTTGGCGCAATTCGCGTGGCTCACCACAAGCTCGGAATCGGCGAGAAATTCTCGAAGCTGCCGAGCAGATGCGACCTGACCAGGATGCGGGCGCACGCTCTGCACTTGCGGGAGGAAGGGCTTGTGACTGCCGAGCAGTCCTTCCAGCGTCATCGCCCCGGCGAGATCTGCGACCTCGGCGAGAGCTTCGGAGCGCAGCAGCGTCAGCACGCCCACCGCGCTCATCGCCTGCGTGCCGTTCACCAGCGCCAATCCTTCCTTCGCCTGGAGCGTGACCGGGGTCAAGCCGGCTTTCGAAAGCGCTTCGCTGGCGGGAAGCCGGCTGTCCCTGAAGAATGCCTCTCCCTCGCCGATGAGGGTGAGCCCCAGGTGCGCCAGAGGCGCCAGGTCGCCCGAAGCGCCGACGCTGCCGCGCTCGGGCACCACGGGCACGACGTCGCGGTTGAGCATGTCGATCGCCAGCGCGAGCGTCGGCAATCGGATTCCAGAAAAGCCTTTGGCGAGAACGTTCGCTCTCAGAAGGAGCAAAGCTCGGCACTCGGGGATTGAGAGCGGCGGACCCACTCCTGCGGCGTGCGAGCGGAGCAGATTGCGCTGAAGCTGGCGCAGGTCCTTTTTCTCGATTCGCACCTCGGCGAGATTGCCGAAGCCGGTATTGATGCCGTAGGCGGCTTCATTGCCTGCGGCGACGCGGTCCACCAAGGCGCGGGCGCGCTCGACGCGTTCGATTGCCGTCGGCGCGAGCTCCACCAGAGCTTCCCCCAGCGCGACGCGGGCGATCTCCTCGAGCCTCAGCGTTTCCCCGTCGATCAGAACCCGCCTTTTCGACATGCGGAACTCCTTTGCTCTTTTGACAGCACTCGGACAGGTCCCTATCGTGCGCCCGATTCGCGGAGGATGGCAACGAAGTGGCGCTGATCGTTCAGAAGTACGGTGGTACGTCCGTCGGAGACATCGAGCGGATCAAGAACGTGGCGCGGCGGTGCATCGCCACGCAGCAAAGCGGCAACGACGTGGTGGTGGTCGTCTCGGCGATGTCCGGCGAAACGAATCGCTTATTGAGCCTGGTTGCGCAGATCGCCGAGCGGCCCAATCAGCGCGAGCAGGACGTCGTGCTCGCAACCGGCGAGCAGGTCTCGATCGGTTTGGTGGCCCTGGCGATCCAGGCGCAGAACGGGATGGCAACCAGCTTTCTCGGACATCAGTGCCGGATCGTCACCGACAGCACCTTTTCGAAAGCGAGGATCAAGAGCATCGACGCCGAGAAGCTTTTCGCCGCGCTGAAGAAGAAGCACATCGCGGTGGTAGCCGGTTTCCAGGGCATTGACGACGACGGAAACATCACCACCCTGGGACGCGGCGGCTCCGACACGACCGCGGTGGCGATCGCCGCCGCGATCAAAGCCGACGGCTGCGAGATATACACCGACGTGGACGGCGTCTACACCGCCGACCCCAACATCTGCCCCGCCGCTCGAAAACTCGAGAAAATCAGCTACGAAGAAATGATGGAGATGGCGAGCCTCGGGGCAAAGGTTTTGCAGATTCGTTCGGTGGAGATCGCGATGAAGTACCAAGTTCCCCTTTGGGTGAAATCCTCGTTCGGGGGCGATCCCGGAACACTGGTTTGTGAGGAGGATCCGTCGATGGAAGACGTGCTGGTCAGCGGGATTGCTTGCGACCGCAATGAAGCGAAGATCGCCGTGCGGGGCGTCTCCGACGTTCCCGGCGTGGCCGCCAAGATTTTCGGCGCGTTGAGCGACAAGGCGATCGTCGTCGACCTGATCGTCCAGAATGTAGCCAAGGAGGGGAAGACCGACCTCACCTTCACCGTCTCCAAGCCGGACTTCGCCAACGCCAAGGAGGTCGTCAAAGGCGTGGCAAAGAGCATCAAGGCGGACGGTGTCGAGACCGACGATCAGGTGGCGAAAGTCTCCATCGTCGGCGTTGGAATGCGCAACCACTCGGGCGTGGCCGCCAAGATGTTCGAGGTGCTGGCGAAGGAAGGGATCAACATCCAGATGATCTCCACCTCCGAAATCAAAGTCTCCTGCTTGATTCACTCGAACTATGCCGAGCTCGCGATGCGCGCCCTCCACACCGCGTTCGGATTGGATCGGGCCGACGGCGTTGCCGCGGTAAGCTGAGCCTTGTGGCGCACGCGCTGGTTGGCGGTCCTCGGTGTCGTTGCGGTTGGCTCGGGACTGGCGCTGCGAGTCGTGTGGCCAACCTCCGACGCGGCGCTCGACTGTCCCGTCGGTGACGTGCGATGGACAGAATCGGGAACGATGTGGGTCGCCAGCTGCGCTCCGGATGCTCCCCGCGCGCGCGTGCCGGCCGGGCCGGCGATGACGTTGGGAGCGAAGTTCAGCCTGAACGATGCGAGCGCTGATGACCTGTTGCTGGTCCCTGGCGTGGGCCCGGTGTTGGCCAAAGCTTTGCTGAAGGCGCGCGCGGAGCGAGGCGGCTTTCGATCGTGGGATGAGGTGGACGCGGTGACCGGTGTGGGTCCGGTAAAGCTCGAAGCGCTCAAGAAGTGGACCGAGCTGCGCTGACGCCGGCGATGCCGCTGCGATGGTATAAAGGAAGCGGTGCGCATTTCCTGCGTCAAGTGCTCGACGCTCTACGAGCTCGACGAGCGACTGATCCCGCCCTCAGGAGCTCCTGTCCAGTGCACGAGGTGCGGCCATGTCTTCACCGCCAAGCCTGCACCCGAGCCGGCGCCGCCGAAAGCTCCATCGTCAGTCGCTCCGGCACGGGTGGAGGCCAGGCCAAGCCCAACGACGAAAGCTGCGCCGTCGGTCGCGCCATCACCGGGCGAGGCCAGGCCAAGTCCGCCGAAGCGAGCCGCGACGCAGATGTTCGGCGCGCTGGTCGAGCCGGGGCCTGCGCCGAAACAAGCACCCTCATCGAGTGTCTCCACCGGCGCGCCCACGTCGGCTGCGCAGGCGGGGACACAACTGTTCGGCGCGCCGGGCTCTGATCTTCAGGACACCACCGGCCCGCTTCGGCAGGGCGCTCAGATGCTCGGATCGCCTTTGCCGCGGCAAGCGACTGCGGCCGTGCCAAGCAGCCCCGTGGCGGCTGGCACCAGGATTTTCGGAAGCCTGCCCCAGCCGGGAGATGCGGTGGCACAGCCTTCGCGGCGCATTCCGCCCACTCACGTCGAGCGGCCGCCGATGGAATCGATCGAGCAAGCGCTGGGGGCTCAGGCTGCGCCGGTGCGAGGAGGGACTCAGATTTTTGGTTCCCCGCTCGCCGCACCCCGTGGAGCTGCGCCGACCGCGCCTCGCTCTTCGACGCAAAACGTAGATCAGCCTCGGAGCACAACGCCTCTGTTTGGAACCGATGCCGGGCCGAGGGGCGCAAAATCAGAGCATCGGTCGGCGGTGACGCTGCCGGTGGAGGAGCTCGGCGAGCCTCGCGGGAGGGGACAACGTCGCCGGGTTTCAGTCGAGCTGCCGACCGCGCCGCCTCTGTTCGAGGCCGAGGCGGAGGACGATCCCGGCGTAGCGATTCGCGCTCAGATCCGCCGCCGCAATCGAACTCTGCTCGCCGCCGTAGCTGTCGCGGTCGCGCTGTCTGGCTTTTTCGCCATCCGCGGGGCGGTCAAGCGCCGCTCAGCGATTCCAGCCGAGGTCCTCGCCCGCGAGGACAACGCCCTCACGCTCTTGCGTCGGGACGATCGACGGTCGCGAAAGCAAGCCATCGACGAAATTGAGTCGCTTGCCCAGCAGTACCCGCAGCTGGCCAGCCCCGCGGCCATCCGATTGCTGGCCCTTTCGCTGGATCTCGACGATGTCAAGCTTGGAGTCAACCGAGTCCAGGCGCAGTCCGATGAGGTGAGTCGATCGATCGCGCGGCTGCAGGATCGCAGATCGACGGGCGACTGGGAAACTCGGATAACCACTGCCCGAGCGCAGGTGGCGGCTTTGAAAAAAGAGAGCGATACCCTGACGGAAGAGGCAAACGCCATCGATCGAAAAATCAACGGTGCTTACTCCGCGTTATTGACGTCGTCGAAAGAGCTTCAAGGCTCCGAGCAGTCTGCGGCGATTCGCGCGCAGGCCATCTATTACGGCGTGAGGGGATCGGATAAAGCCGTCCAGTACCTGGGGCAATACCGTCAACTCGGCGCCAGAGACGGATGGGATGCGATCGCGCAGGCGGAGTACGCGGTCAACGCCCACGTGCCCGCGGCGACCCTGGGCGAAGCGCGCAGCGTAAGCGAGCGCATCCGTTCCACGGATTCGGCTTTTCTTAGAGCGTACGTGCTGGCGGCGAGGATAGCCCTCGTCCAAAAGGACTATGACGCGGCCGGGACGTTGCTCGAGGCGGTCGTCGCTTTGAACCCCGCGCACGAGATTGCGCGCCAGCTCATTGCGTGGGTGGACGAAGCGAAACACAGCGAGACGGTGAAGCCCGACATGCCGGGCTCCGACTCCCCGCCCCAAGTGCAGCAAAATGTGCCGACCGCGCAGCCTTGAGGGCGGGCCGGAGGCCACTTTTCGAGACCGTGCGCGCCCATTTCGGGGAAGCGAGCGGCGGATGCCGCGGACCGCGGCCGTCCACAATCGCGAAGCGAGGCGTTCTTAGAGGGCCCGGCATCGACGGGAAGAATGGTGGCGTAGGCAGCGAACAGCTGCGACGTCAAAACGTCGTGTCGCCCCGGCTTGGACAGGCGCAGATAGTCATTCACGATCCGCCCGGACTTGTCGAAGCGAAGATCCGGCTGCTCGAGGTTCATCCGGTATCGGACCACCCCGCGACTGACGCGGTGGATGATCCACACCGTTTTGTCGTCCTCCACCTTGTCGACCAATCCAACATGCGTCAGGTGATGGCTTCGACGACCATACGTGTCGTGGAAGAAGACGAGGTCGCCCGCGACCGGGCGGCCGCCGATGTAGATGCGCCCGTGGGCCTCTGCGAATCGAAAGATGGCGGTCACGCCGTTGTCCCCGCGCTTCGCTTTGGAGAAGAGATCGACCCCTACTTGATCGAACGCAGCGCGCACCAGTCCGGTGCAGTCGTCGGGATATCGCTTGCGCCCCACCGCGACCCGCGGTTTGCCGACCATCGCTCGAGCAGCCGCAACGACGATTTCTCGACTCCCAGCACGCCGGTCGGACGCCGCACTCGCGCCGGCAGCGCCGGACGGTGGTGCCGAACCGTCAGGAGCGACATCAGTGCGAGACGCGGAACGGTCGGTGCCGCAGCTGCCAGCGGCGAATGCGACACACGTCCACACTGCAAGGCGACCCATGGGCGTACGCCATGTTGAAGCTGACTTCCCGACCAGTCAAATATCGGGGGTCGGGGGTCCGACTTCGTTGTGCGACGGGGGAGCTATGCTAGCATTTCCGTAGTCGTGGCCACTGCGTTCGCCTGCACAACATCGATATTGATCTGTCTTGTCAGGCTGCGGCGCTCCGCTTTCGTGAATGCTTGATGAGTGACAAGTCGCGGATCTTGGGTATCGACCTCGGCACGACGAACACCTGCGTCGCGTTCGTGCGCAACAAGATTCCGAAGGTCGTCCCCACCGATCGCGGCAATCTGATCCTTCCCTCGGTGGTCGCTCTCTCTCCAAAGGGCGACCTGTTGGTCGGGGGGGTGGCCAAGGATCAGATGGTGACCAATCCAAAGAACACCATCTACGGCGCCAAGCGGCTGATCGGCCGGAAGTTCAATTCGCGGGTGGTGCAGGAGCTGAAGAACTACTTCAGCTATGAAATCGTCGAAGGTCCGGAGGGAGAGGCGGCGGTGAATCTCGCCGGCAGCACCTACACATTGCCTCAAATCTCCAGCTTCGTTCTTGCCCAGGTGAAAACGATCGCACACCAATTTCTGGGCGAGGAGATCACCCAGGCGATCATCTCGGTTCCCGCTTACTACAACGACAATCAGCGAAATGCGGTAAAGCAAGCGGGAATGCTTGCCGGTTTCGACGTCAAGCGCATCGTGAACGAGCCGACTGCTGCGGCGTTGGCGTACGGGTTCAACCGCGGCCTCTCGCAAAAGATTCTCGTCTATGACCTGGGCGGCGGAACGTTCGACGTCTCGGTGCTGGATGTAGACAACAAAGTGTTTGAGGTGCTCGCCACCGGCGGCGACACGTTTCTGGGCGGCGTGGACTTCGACAACCGGATCATCGACTTCGTGCTCGAGGCATTTCGAAAAGAGACGAGGGTCGATCTCACCCAGAGCCCGATCGCGATGCAGCGGATCAAAAATGCCGCCGAGGCGGCGAAGATCGATCTCACGCTGATCGCCAACGTGCTGATCGAGCTGCCCTTCATCGAGGAGCGTAAAGGCAAGCCACTGGACCTCCGCGTTCCTCTCGCGCGAGAGCAGCTCAATGCGCTGACCGGGGATCTGGTGGAGCGCACTTTCGAGATCTGCGATCGCGTGCTCGAAGAGAAAGCGATCAAGCGCAGCGACATCGACGCGATCATCCTGGTCGGCGGGCAGAGCCGGATGCCTCTGGTGCAGCAGAAGATCCAGGAGCACTTCGGCAAGGCGCCTCGAAAGGGCGTGCATCCCGATGAATGCGTCGCGCTGGGCGCCGCGCTCTTGGGCGACTCGTTGGGAACGCTTGACGCGGTGACGTTGCTGGATGCGCTTTCGATGCCGATCGGCTATGCGCTCGACAATGGCCGCTTCCGGAAGATCATCGACAAGAACAACCCGATCCCGACGGTGAAGAGCTTTCGCCTGCCGCCGCCGAAGGACTCTGCTCCGTTCATCGAGATGGATATTTTTCAGGGCGACAGCGAATACATTCTGGACAACGAGTATCTGGGGACGGTCAAAGTACCCTCCAGTGCGAGCGGCAAGCGAATCGACTTTCGGTTGAACGAGGAGTGCCTGCTCAAGGTGGTGGTCGAGGACGGAAACGTGAGCAAGGCGGTGCCGCTCGCGACGCGGGACACGCCGGAGTCCCTTCGTCGGGCGCTCGCCGAAGACGCGGCTCGCCGTCAGGCAGAAGAGGCGACCGGCGTACAGAAGGGCGGGATATTCTCCAGCCTGCGGAGAATGCTCGGTCGGAATTGACCGATGCCGATCTTTCCTTCGCGCGAGTGGTGCGAGGCGGCGATTCGAGCTGCGAATGCCGATCCGGAGAGCGCGCTCGCCGGCGATCGCTGGGTGGGCGATTTCGGCGCGGTGGTGGATTCCGAGCCGGGCAAGCTGCCGAAGCCTTTCGCGGTGCACTGCGTTCCGGCCGGCGGCCAAATCACAAAGTTCCGGGTCCTCGCCGATCCGGACGAGCTGGACGAGATCGAACCCAAGTATCTGGCTCGCGCGCCGTACTCCGTATGGAAGGCCGTCATTCGGCGCGAGATCGATCCGCTCCAGGCCGTCGCGCAGCGCAAGCTCTATTTTCAGGGAGATCTGGAGCAGCTTGCGCGCCGGATGAAGTACAAAGGGATCGCTGACCGAGTGTTGGCATCGATTGAAACGCAGTTTATCGACGAGCGTTGAGAGTGGAGATTCGATGGGATTTCGCGACGATTTGAAAAGGCAGGCGATGAGCCTCTCTCAGCGAGCGATTGAGACGCTGATGGCCGACGAGGCGCGGGCGATGCGAATCGCCGGCGCGATCGGAAAAATGCAGCGGGGCAGGGAAGCGTGGGCTCGCGGCCAAGACGAGCTGATGCGCGCGCTCAGCTTTGCGCCGAAGAGCGATTTCAAGGCGCTGGGGAAGAAGCTCTCGTCGCTGAAGCGCCGGATCCGCGAGCTGGACGAGAAGTTGGATCAGCTACAAGCTGGCCGCCGGCATTGACTGGCGATGATCCCGATGGCAACGTGCCCCACCTTCTGGGGCGTATAGCTCAGCGGTAGAGCACTGCCTTCACACGGCAGGGGTCGCAGGTTCAAACCCTGCTGCGCCCACTCGTTAAGTAGCAGTTACCACAATGGGAACCAAATCCGGCTCAGATTCTCGTTTCGGCTCCAGGTAACAAGATCTCGGCGCAGGTAACAGGGCAGGTACCACTCTCCAGATGGGGAGGGTTAAGCGGGCTTGCCCCGACCGGCAATGTAAACGGTTTGGACTCCCGTGGTGTCCCAGGAGCAACCTACCTTCGAAGCACGTCATTGTAGGCTCGCAATTCAGGTGGCAGGACGCTCCT
>DATFTC010000192.1:0-27520 GCA_035262305.1 Myxococcaceae bacterium
GCCCACCGTCCGATATGGGTGCGAGGTCAAGCTGCGCGGAGGCAAGAACCCGATGAACGGCGGTTGCAATGGCGCCGGCTGCTTGCACCGCGGTGAGCGTGCCTTTGAATTCCTGCGGTGCGACGACGATGCGCATCGTAGACAGATTCTAGCGGCGATCGAGCGCAAATAGGGCGGCGATCTCGCGGCGGACACCGCCGACGAGCGGCGCGCCGTGGCCGGGGCAGAGCAAATCGATTTTTCGGGCCAGCAGGCGTCGAGCGCTCTTTCGCGCGAGCTCCGGCGCATCCATGTATTCGTCGGACACGAAGGCGAGACGCCCGCCGGCGCAGGTGAGCAAATCGCCGCAGAAGAGCGCTCGCCCCGCGGACGAACGCCAGAAAAAGCCATGCCCAGAAAACGCCGGCCCGGGCAAGGCGATGGCGGTAAGCCCGCCCGGCAGTTTCGCGCCGGAGCGGTAGCTCACGTCGGGTTTCTCGTCGAGCCCCTGCGCGCCGCGCGGAGCGTAGACCTCTACGCCGAACTGCCCGCGGTAGCGCCAGGAGGAGCGCTGGTGGCTCTGGATCGTCAGCGCAATGGCGATCACGGGTCGCAGCTCGGTGAGCTTCTCGAGCGCCTCGTCCTCGAGCGGAAGCGGATCGATGAGCACTGTCCCGCCGCGCGCCTGCACCGCGTACGATTCGCCCGGGTAGCCGCCGATGCGCGACTGGCGCACGGTCCAGCGCACGATGTCGGGCGCGACGCGCATGATGCGACGGGCGGTTTCCTTTGGCTCACTCACGGCGACCCAAGAATGCCGAAGGCGATCTAGCCCAATAAGTGCTCTCCAAATGCACGGATCACCTGACCGGCTAATTTCGACGCTGGAAACTCATCGCTGTTGCTGAAGACGAGAAAGAACAACCGATCCTCGGGCATCCAAATGATTGCCGCCGAGAGGACCCCATCCCCGCCAGTGTGCGAGTACACGTGACGGTTGCCTCCGTCCAAAACGCGCACAAACCAGCCATAGCCGTAGAAGACTCCATTCTCAGCTGGCACCTGCGGCGCGAGAATTTCATGTCTCATCTCTGCCGTGATCTGTTTCCCATCTTTAAAGCTTCGATACCAGGCATACATGTCGTCGAGCGTCGATTGCATCCCGCCGTTGCCCTTCAGATTCCACCACGAGTCATCCAGCTCGGCGAGCCGATCGCTGATCAGCGGTTGAACCTTGCCCTGAGCATAGCCGCGCGCAAACAATCCAGGATCTCGTCCCGTGTACAAGTATCGGGTGTTCACCATTCCGGCCGGGCGAAGGACGCGATTGATCAGAAATGCCTCTAAACTCTGACCCGAAATCTGCTCGACCAGCGCACCGAGCAAGCTGTAGCCGAGGTTGGAATACTTGTACTTGTGAGCCGCGCCTGCCTGGACTGTCGCTTCAATGCACCTTGTGAGGAGCTCGGACTTCGTCAGCCTTTCGAAATCTCTACCGCAGTCACGCTCAATCCCCGCGGTGTGAGTCAATAGTTGATGAATCGTGATGCCGCGAAGCCGCGGGTCGCCGGCGAGATACCTACCAACTGAATCCGAGTAGTTGATACGTTTCTTTTGTGCGAGTGCAGCAACAGCCGCGGCTGTAAACTGCTTAGTCAACGATCCAATCTGAGAGATCGTCGTCGTCGTGAACGGCATCTTGCGCTCCCGATTGGCCAAGCCGTAGCCGCGACGCAAAATGATCTCGTCGTCTCGCTCGATGAGGACGGCTCCTCCATAGCTCTTGCTCGCTGCGTCGGTGAGAATCTCTTCCGCCCGATGCAGCGCCGATTCCTTTTCACCGGGCGCCGTCGCTTGGACCCCACCGGTGGGTGCGGCTACGGCGGCACAAGAACAGGCAATGCCAATAATCAGGGCTGCCCTGGGGATTTTCATCTACGCAGGGAACGTACAGAAGCAGCCGACAATTGCAAACGGCTCGAGGTCGTAGCTAGGCCGCCGTCCGTTTCTCACCAACGCGCGTCTTGAATGAGCGAAGCGGACCGCAGCTCTTCCCAGCGACCAAGCGCGACGACTGCTGCGAGCAGTCCAACTACGAGAGGGATCAGCGCCGGCGCCACCGCGCCTTCGGCGATCGTGACCAGCGTCGCTCCAATCATGATCGTCACCAGGCCCAAGGCGGCCAGTGGCGTCAAGCCCGGGCGGATTCGCACAAGCCCCGGCAGGATCAGGCCAAGGGCACCCAGTACCTCTGCGACGCCGATGAACCGGAAGAAACCGACTGGGAGCGCAAGCGATCCCTTGAGCGCCTCAGCCGGCAATACCCATTTCATGCCTCCGGCGAACAGAAAGACGGCCGAGAGAAGCCCCTGGATGCCCCACAGCAGTACGCTCTTTGCTTTCCGATTCGTCATTGTCGCATCTCCCTTGCAGACAAGACGAACCAGGGCCGGCCGGATCGACACGGCCAGCGTGTTTTGTAGGGGTCGCCTAACTACGTGCGATCCATGGGAAGAAAGTGGCTATCCTGGCTGATAGAGCTGCAACAGGTTGCCGCAAGTATCAGACAACACCGCGATGGTTACAGGTCCCCTCTTCGTCGGCCCTTGGGTGAAAGTGACGCCAAGAGCCTTGAGGCGCGCGAACTCCGCTTTGAGGTCGCTCGTTTCGAAAGCGGCCAGCGGAATTGCCTGCTCGAACATCGCCTTCTGGAACGCCTTTCCGGCTGGGTTGGCGTTGGGTTCCAGAACCAACTCGAGGTCGCCAGGGCCTTCGGGCGACACGACGGTCAGCCACTTGTATTCCCCCACCGGGATGTCGCGCTTCTTCTGGAAGCCGAGCACTTCCGTATAGAACTTCAGGGCCCTGTTTTGATCGTCAACCATGATGCTGGTGAGCTTGATTCGCATCGCTTGCCTCGCTGGTAAGTGTGGAAGGCAAGGTTGTACGACGCGATCCCCTACTCACGCTTCTCGGAAATTGCGTCCCCTGACTCCGGCAAAAGAGCCATCAAGCTGAGACAGCCGGGCTCCAAGGGGTGCGGAACCATCCCCGAATCGTGGATCATCGCACGCGCCCGGCGCCGGTACTCGGATGGTCGCGTGCCGACGCGGCGAGCGAAGGTATCGCTGAAGCTGCCGAGGCTGGAGAATCCAACCTCCATGCACACGTCGGTGACGGAGAGCCTGCCCACCGCCAGCAAACGCTTGGCCCACTGAATGCGCGACCCTATCCGAAACTGGCGTGGCGTCACGCCGAAGGCCGCCTCGAACTGTCGGATGAAGTGAAACAGCGAGATTTCGACGTGCCTCGCCACCTCGCGTACGGAGGGAGCGTGCTCCTCGCACAGCAGATCGCGAGCCCGGCAGAGGCGCGCCAAGACATCTCGAGTCAGCACCATGGCAGTCGTCTACCACCCGGCTGCAAAACGTGCCGCAGATTCTTTGGTGGTTGCAGGCATGGCCGTGAAGACCCTCGCTGGCGCGGAGCCATATCTGCAAGCCAAAGTGGAAAAACGTCACCTCGTTCGATTCCGAGCGCGTGCGTTACGGCCGCGCGGCGGCCATGCGCCTGACCGCTTCCGGCAGCTCGCGCTCGTTCAGCCAGGCAAAGCTGAAGCGCGCAAAGGGCTTCGGCTGACCGTCGAATGCGTAGCGGCGGCCGGTGTACCAGGAGACGCCGCGCTGCACGCTGCGTTGTGCCCACGCTTCGACGTCGATGGGCATCCGCAGGCGGACCCATAACGCCATTCCTCCGCCGGCGAGCGTGAACTCCACCCCCTCGCCAAACGCCCTGCGTAGGCTGTTTGTCAAAATTTCGCGACGGTTCGCGTACACGCGGCGCATGCGCGCGACGTGGCGCTGCAGCTCGCCATCTTCGATCAAACTTGCGATCGCGGCCTCCGTCGCGAGGTCTCCCTGGATGTCAAGGAGCGAGCGGATCGCACCGACGCTGCGAAGTATCGGGGGCGGCGCCACGATGTACCCAACGCGAAGGCCGGGGGCGAGGATCTTGGAAAGCGTGCCGATGTACACGACGGTGCCTGCATCGTCTGCACTGGCCAGCGGGAGCACGGGGCGGCCGTCGTAGTGAAACTCGTGATCATAGTCGTCCTCGATCACGGCGATCCGGTGGGTGCGCGCCAAGGACAGAAGCGCGAGGCGCCGCGCGGCCTTCAACGTCACGGTCGTCGGATACTGATGGTGGGGCGTGACGTAAACCGCACGGAGTCTTGTACGGCCGGCAAGCCTCTTCAGGGCTTCGATGTCCATACCATCGCGATCAATCGCAATTGGAACAACGGTTGCCCCTGCGGCGCGAAACGCCTCCCAAGCAGGCCGATATCCGAATTCTTCGACCGCGACGACGTCGCCCGAATGCAGCAGCGCCCGGGCCGCAAGCGTCAGCGCCATCTGACTGCCGCGCGTGATGAGCACGTCATCAGGGGAGATCGATAACCCTCTCGCGCTCACGAGCATGGACGCTAATGCGGAGCGCAGCGCGGGATGTCCCTCGGGTTCGCCGTACGCGAGCACGTCGGGACCTCGAAGCGCAAGTACCCGGCGATAAGCCCGACCGATCGCCCGCGCAGGAGCGAGCCGCACGTCGGGCGCGCCGTTGCTCAAGTTCAAAGTCCCGCGCGGAAGAATCGGCTGCCGGTACGGAGCCGGTGCTTGGGGGAGCGGGAATGTCACCTCGGGCGGTACGCGCGCGCGAACGCCGAGGCGGCGTGAGAACGGCTGCCCTCGAGTCTCAGGGATGTTGCGGGTGATGAAGGTGCCGCGCCCCTGCGTCGTCTCGATCCAGCCCTCCGCCATCAATTCAGCCAGAGCAGCCAGCACAGTGTTGCGATGGACATGGAGACTTGCCGCCAGGCGGCGACTCCCCGGCAATGGGTCGCCCGGGCGTAGGCGTCCTCGCTGAATGTCGGCGACGAGCGAACGCGCTATCTGGAGAAACGGCGGGAGAGCGCCGTCGCGTTTGACGTCGATCAAGAGTTCCCAAGAATTTCGCATGGTGCAGGCGGGAACTCATTCTACCGCCGACTTATTCGGACTGGTCTAGGCGAAATTTCAAAAGCGGGCCTTGGCCCTTAGACCAGTATACGGTATCTGCTACGAATGGCCCCCGAACAAAACGATCGGCAGGTCCGAGGAGCGTGTCCGCTCGATTGCCCCGATACATGCAGTTGGATCGTCACCGTGAAACATGGCGAGCCGGTTGCTCTTCGCGGAGATCCTTCCCATCCTTACACCCGCGGATCGCTGTGCAACAAGGTTGCGGACTACCTGAGCTACGCGCGCTCCACAGACCGAATCCTGTATCCGCTGCGCCGAGTGGGGCCGAAGGGCAGCGGCGAGTTCATCCGCATTTCGTGGGACGAGGCGCTCGAGACAATTGCGGCCCAGCTCCACGATGCGATCGCAACGCACGGTGGGGAAGCGATCTGGCCGTTCGTCGGCTCAGGCAGCATGGGGCTGATTCAAGGGATTTACGGCGCGGGACGCCGATTGTGGAACGTGCTCGGCACCTCTCGTCATGTGGTGACGATCTGCACCATCACGGGTGGATTCGGCACTGGCTACACCCTTGGTGACAACCGCGTTGGCATGGATCCGGAAACACTTCGATTCTCGAAGCTCGTCGTGCTCTGGGGAGCGAACGTGCTGTCGACGCATCCACACCTGTGGCGGCCGATTCTCGAAGCACGGAAGAAGGGTGCCTTGGTCGTCTCAATTGATCCAATTCGCACGCGGACCGCCGCGGCGAGCGACTGGCACCTAGCACCGATGCCGGGGACAGATGCCGCCCTCGCTCTGGGCCTGCTGCACGTGGTGCTGGCAGAGGGCAAGCAGGACTCGGAATTCATTCGCCAGCACACCATCGGATGGGAGGCGTTTCGGTCTCGCATCCTCGAATATCCGCCATCGCGGGTCGCCGCGATCACCGGGCTTTCCGCTGAATCAATCACCGAGTTGGGCAAGAGACTCGCCACGGGTCGGCCGACCGGCATTCGCATCGGCATCGGCATTCAACGTCATGGCGGTGGCGGGATGGCGGTTAGGACGATCACGTGCATCCCCGGTGTCACCGGCGATTGGCGGTATCCGGGCGGCGGCGTCTGCTACGACACGCGCGGCTTCTTCGGCATCAACTGGGGTGCTCTGTGGCGCGATGATCTCAGGCCACGACCCGCGCGGGCGCTGAATATGACGCGACTCGGCGAAGGGCTGCTCGAGGTCGACAAGCCGTCGGTGAAGGTGCTCTTCGTGTACGCCAGCAACCCAGCGGCGAGCGTTCCTCATCAGACGAAGGTGCGGCGCGGCCTGGCG
This sequence comes from Myxococcaceae bacterium, assembly GCA_035262305.1. Classification (GTDB taxonomy): domain Bacteria; phylum Myxococcota; class Myxococcia; order Myxococcales; family Myxococcaceae; genus DATFTC01. The sequence goes on from DATFTC010000192.1 coordinate 6,312, forward strand.
CGCGAGGATCTCTTCACTGTCGTCGTCGAGCACTTTCTGACGGACACCGCTCGTTACGCCGATATCGTGCTGCCGGCGACCATGCAGATTGAGCACCGCGATTTGCTGATCGCATATGGGCACCTGTACATAGCCTGGAACGAGCCTGCAGCGCCGCCTCCGGGCGAGTGCCTGCCAACGACAGAGATATTCCGGCGCCTCGCGCGCCAGATGAGTCTCGATGAGCCGGCGCTGTACGACAGCGATGAGGCGATTGCGCGGCAGGTCCTGGATAGCGGCCATCCATCGCTGGCTGGCATCACGCTGGAGGCGCTCAAGGCGCGCGGCTCGATCCGGTTGAATTATCCGGATCCGTTCGTGCCGTTTGCCACCGAATTTCCGACCGCGTCGGGCAAGCTCGAATTCGTCTCCGACCGGATGGCGCAAGCAGGCTTGGATCCCGTCGCCGGCTACACGCCTTCGCACGAGATCGCGCAGCGAGACACGTCGATTGCCCGGGAGTATCCGCTCGCTCTCGTCACTCCCGCCGATCACTACTTCCTAAATTCCATCTTCGCCAATGTGCCCCGGCAGCAACAGCGGTCGGGCGGCCCGACGCTCCTGATCCATCCCGACGACGCCATACCACGGAGCATTGCGGCGGGTGACGAGATACGGATCTCCAACGCGCGAGGCTTCTTTTTTGCTATCGCCGACGTAACTGATCGCGTTCGCCCTGGGGTCGTCGCGAGCACCAAGGGCCGGTGGCCCATTGACTCGAAGCTCGGGGCGACGGCCAACGCGACTGTCGATGAGCGCGACTCGGATATGGGTAGCGGCGCCGTGTATCACGACAATCGCGTGCGCGTCGAAAAGTCAACAAACGCCGAGCCGCGGGATTCGCAAGCGTCCGTCCGGCGGATCAAGACCGACGTCATGGCAAATCTTTTTTAAACACTGTGGATGGAGAAGCGCGTGAATTCGGGAGAGCTCGCTTGCGTGATCCAGCTCGGCGATCGGCTGAAACAGCTGTGGCTCGTCCAGGATGACCTTGCTTCTGAATTGGTCGCTCTTTTGTGACGATGGTTGGCCCCGGACATGGTAATAGACGCGCTTCAGTTGAGCGTCGCAGGCCCGATCGAGGTGGGACGCAGCGGTCTCCACGACCCTTTGTGCCCGTTCTCGGCTGCGGTGAATGAAGTGGGCCAACTCGAACCCCGCAGCGAGCATTGGCTTGGCGGGCCTGGTGGCCGAAAACGCCACCGCGGCGCGAAGCGAATTGCTTTCCAAACCGCACCTCCGCGGAGGCGGGCCTGGCAAGAACCGTGCTCTTCCAATTGACCTGCTAACTCTCGACTTTTCGGGAGGAGAAGCGCTTCACTCACAGGGATCGAAACACCTTTCGGTGTTTCGCTGTTTCGCTCGGGTGTTTCACACGCACCCGTTGAGCTCTGCCGATTGCAAGCGGATTGCCGGCGGGAGAAGCTCGAGAGTTGGGCAGCTTGTGGCTGTCACGGCAGTGCTCTCAACCGCGGCGTTGCTTGGGAAGCCACTAGAATTCGAACCGATGGACAAGCTCTCGAGGAAGATTGCTCACGAGCGTCAGCGACAGAGGGACGCCCACCAGCTGCAGGGGCTCGGCTACGTACAGCAGCTGTTGCGAGAAATGGGCGGCTTCTCCAACTTCGCGCTTTCGTTTTCCATCATTTCCGTCCTGACGGGCGCAGTCACCCTGTATGGCTACGGCCTCCAGCAAGGGGGTCCGCTGGTAATGAGCCTTGGTTGGCCGCTGGTGGCGCTGATGACCTTGCCGGTGGCGGCAAGCCTGGCACAACTTGCCTCGGCGTACCCGACGGCCGGAGCGCTCTACCATTGGTCGTCCATCTTCGGCGGTGCCGGATGGGGCTTCTTCACCGCCTGGTTCAACACCATCGGCCAGGTCGCGATTACCGCGGGCGTCGACTATGGCCTGGCGCTCTTCGCCGCTCCGATGCTCGGGTTGCCGGACGATCGCGCGCACCTGTTGTTCCTGTATGCCGCCATCCTTCTTTCGCATGCGGCTTTTAATCACTTCGGAGTGCGCGCAGTCGCTGTGCTGAATGGGATCTCGGCTTGGTACCATTTGATGGGGGTTCTTGCGCTGGTCGCAGTGCTGGCGAGCTTCGCTCCATTGCAGCCGGTCAAATTCTTGCTGCGACCGTTTTCGCTTGGCGGCCATCCATATCTGTACGGATTCCTCGTCGGCCTGCTTCAAGCGCAATGGACGTTCACCGGTTTCGACGCCAGCGCGCACGTGACCGAGGAAACGATCGATCCGACTCGCAACGCGCCGCGGGGAATTGTTTCATCGGTGGCCGTCAGCGGCCTGGCTGGATACGCGCTTCTGCTCGCGGTGACGCTGGCCATCCACGACCTGCCGGCAGCCGCGCGAGCCGAGAATCCCTTCATTCACATCGTTCGATTCGCATTGGGGGAACGGCTCGGCGGCGCTCTCGTCTGGCTGGTGATGGGCGCGATGTGGTTTTGCGGCTTGTCTTCGCTGACTTCAAATTCGCGAATGCTGTTTGCCTTTGCGCGAGACGGCGGATTGCCCTGCTCGCGGTATTTGGCTCGAGTGTCTCCGCAATTTTCGAGCCCGCACTGGGCAGTCTGGGTTTGCGCGATGGGGGCACTGGCGATTGGACTTTGGACTCCGGTGTATTCGGCCATGGGGGCGCTGAGCACGTTGGCGTTGTACGCATCGTATGCGCTGCCGATTGGCCTTGGGCTTTGGGCTCGATCCATTGGACGATGGAGCAGGCGCGGGCCCTGGGACTTGGGCCGAGGGTCGCCATGGGTGAATGCAACAGCGCTCGTTTGGGTAGCGGTGATCACAGTGCTGTTCGTGCTCCCGCCGAATCAACTCGCCGGGTACACCTTCGTTGGCTGCGTCGCCCTGCTCTGCGTTTATTGGTTCGGCTATATGCGAAAACGCTTTCGAGGTCCGCCGCGCGGAACCATTCCTGCGCGAGGCCCGCTCGCCTAAGGGCGGGAGCGCCCCGCAGTCATCTGTGACGCCGCCCGGTAGAGGATCGCGCAGGTGAACAATAGAAGTATCAGAGTTCCAAGCTCGCCGGCGGTTCCGCCAATGCGGGGTGGAAGCGACTTGGGAGCGACCGAAAGGGCAATCAGCGCAGCAACGAGGACACCGGCGAGCCCTTCGCCCGCCACAACCCCGGATGCCGCGAGCACTCCCGGATGGGCCTCGCCCGCCGTGGGAGCACCGTAGCGCCGTTCGGTGAGCCACCGCACGCAGCCACCGACGAAGATGGGCGTCATCGAGGCAAGGGGAAGATAAACGCCGATCGCAAAGGCGAGCCCAGAGACTCCGCAGAGCATCGCCGCCAGCGCCAGGCCACCTCCAGTCAGCACCAGGCCCCACGGAAGCGCGCCGGACAAAACGCCCTCGATGATCGTCTTCATCAGCGTGGCCTGTGGCGCGGGCAGATCCTTGGTTCCAAAAGTGTAAGTCGCGCCGAGCAGAAGCACGGTACCTGCCACGGCCCAACAGGCGAAGGCGGCGCCGATGAGCTGACCGAGCTGCTGGCGCGCGGGTGTGGCGCCGACGAGCCAGCCGGTCTTGAGATCCTGCGAGATGTCGCCCGCCTTCGAGGCGGCGATCGCGACGATCGTCCCTACGGTCAATACTGCCGCGCGAGATCCGAGGTCGGTCCAGCCCGAGGCTGCGAAGACCGAAGCGACGACGAGAAGCGTCACGAGTGTAATTCCTGAGGTCGGCTGAGACGAGACTCCGACAATCCCGACGATGCGCGCCGCCACCGCCACGAAGAGGACGCCCATGATTCCGACTCCGGCCGCGCAAACAAAGCGCTGCGAGGCCCCCATCTGCCCCCCGAAGACGCCCGGGACGAGCGCCGCGACGGCGATCACGAAGAGAATTCCGCCGAGCACGAAAGGCCCGGGAAGATCTCGATCCGTCCGCGCCAGCGCTGCCGGATCCGATTGGAGAGCCGGGCTCGCGTGCGATGTCGGCTTTGCAGATGAGCTCGACGTCCGACTCGTTCCCCGTAGCCCCCGCACCACCGCAGCGAACGCGCCCGCCATGCTGGGGAAATTTCGCAGCACCGTCAGAATTCCAGCCACCGCGACGGCTCCGGCTCCGATGTAGCGCACGTACCGCGACCACAGCTCTCCGGTGGACATCTCCGCAATCAGCTTCTTCGTTTCGGGGAAGAGCGGCGCTTGCAGCCCGGTGCCGACCCAGGCGATGAGCGGGATGAGGACGAGGGAGGACACAAGTGCTCCCGCCACGATCACCGTGGATTGCCGCACCCCGAGGAGAAAGCCGACCGCGAGAAGCGCGGGTGCGAGCTCGATGGCAAGCTCGGCGTGCGGCAACGGAGCTACCTTCATCGACAGCTCGCTGGGCACCAGGAATACGAGCGATACGAGCAGCTTCACCGCGGCCCCAGCGGCCATACCGCGGAAGATCCACCCACTGCTCGATGAGCCGGACGCTGTCGCCCGCAGCACTTCGGCACAGGCGGTGCCTTCCGGGTAGGGCAACTCACCGTGGGACTCGGCGACGAGCAGGCGGCGCAGCGGTATCATCGCCGCGAGCCCGAGAAGACCGCCGAGAAAGCACAGCACCACGATTTGCAGGTAGGGCGGCGTCACTCCCCAGAGGAAGAGGGCGGGAATGGTGAAGATGGTCCCGGTTGCGAGCGCCGTCGACGCGGAGCCGATCGTCTGCGACAGGTTTGACTCAAGGATGCTGGCGCGCGAACCCAGCAGGCGGAAAAGAGCTACGGTCATCACAGCGGCGGGGATCGACGCGGAGACTGTCAGCCCGACGCGTAGACCGAGATAGGCATTGGCGGCGCCAAAGACGATGCCGAGCACGACGCCGGTCACCGCCGCCCGGACGGTGAGCTCAGCCGCGGACTGTGCTCCAACGTGACGCATCCGATCCCTCCCAAAGGAGCGCGCACTGTAACAAAGATCTCCGCAGCTCTAGAACAGACATCCGATTGTTACACGACAATTCGGGGATGAAATCCGAACGTTCGGATTTCACCGCGGAGCGCGCTTTTAACGGCCGGGGGGCTTGGAACACTTTAGACCGGACGGCTGCAACGGCTCCGTGTCTTCTTAGCTGACCGATGTCTCTCAACCAACGGCGCGGTTGTCGACAATCGGGCTCACGTACCGACGCGCAGGTCGAATCGGCTCAACTGATATCGCGATCTCTTTATCGGGGCGGGTGAGAATGGTGAGCTTGGGCCTAGGCGACCTGCCGTCGGTCGCCCGGATTTCGAAGCGACGGATGATCTCGGAGAGGATGATCATTGCCTCGATGAGTGCGAATCGCCTGCCGATGCAAACTCGAGGACCCATGCCAAACGGCATGAATGCCTCGATCGACTCGATTCCTCGCTCACGGCTCTTAAGCCATCGTTCGGGAACGAAATCGTCAGGCGATTCCCAAAAGTCGGGGTGACGGTGCATCGCCCAGACGCAGATGAGCACCAATGAGGACGGGGCCGGCAGGTCCGGATCCGAGTCGGGAGCAACCGTCGGGGACGCTCGGCGCAACAGATACGGCGCCGGCGGATAGAGTCGAAGCCCCTCGTTGATTACGGCTTGGAGATAGGCGCACTGCTCAAGCGTCGACAGCAGGTCGCGGTCGTCCACGCCGGAGGTGATTTCGCGGCGAAGCTGGTGCTGCACATCCGGATACTTTGCAAGCAGGTAGCTCAGCCAGGTCAGTAAATGGACCGTGGTTGCACCGGCGGCGTTCATCGTACGAATCTCGCGGCACACGGCCTGTTCCGGCAGCTGGCTCAACATCATGTCGAGCACGGTCTTTCTCGGTGGCGGTTCCGCAGCGGCGCGGCTGACTCGTTCTTCGATGACTCCGGTGATCCGGGCCAAGGCATTCTTGAAGCTGGGCTGCCCACGTGCTCGGGCTTTTACGCGATCGAACAAAGCAAGGGGATCGAAGACCCGGTCCTCCAAGCCTTCCTCCACTCGCGCGAAATCCCGTGAATAATCATCGAGAGCCCCAGCGCCGCGGTCAGCCAGTCGGTGGTCCTGCAGGAAGAAGCGAGTCAACACGTCGTTGGTGACACAGCGCATTTCGTGGCCAACAGCTACGGTTCCCTTCCATCGCGCGAGGCGATCCCTGGACGCATCAGCAACGGTGTGCGCCAGCCCTTCCATCAAGTGCCCAGAGAAGCACGGTGCGACGGCGGCTCGATGCTGTTTCCACTCTGATCCCTCGAGGATGATCAGGCCGTCCTTCATCGAAGGCGTGAGGACGCGCTTTTCCCATCTGGTCTTTACAAAATCCGACGCGTGCTCGACGAGCACGAGCCGGGCAAAGTGAGGGTCGGCCGAAATAACCACCGGTCTTCCGCCAACCTGCAGGTACAACGTTCCCCGTGCGTACTCACTCAGCATTTGCCGGACAGCTTCCGCGAAATTTCCGTGCGCCTTGAGGACCCTGAAGACAAGGAACGGCAGGTGGCCTAGGAGCGGCCATGACCGTGGACCGGCCAGGGAGGACTTATCTCTTTTCATTGCCACGGCTTTAGATGGCGCCGTGAGAAGCGCGTCGCTTTGCAACACAGAGTTGCCGAGGTCACAACGATCGATGTTTGCGAACGCACAATGTTCTGCGCTCTTGGGGCTAGGCGATCCGCTCGCAAGCCTGCAGCTGTCGCAGACCTTTACTCGAGAGGTAATTGCGATTCGGTCTTTGCGCGCGCAGTCTGTGACCAGGGCACGTTGAAGTCGAAAAGCGAAGGAGAACGCCTATGCACGCCGTCACGTCGCAGCGCTTCCAGTCGACCCTTCCGAGCGACTCCGCCCCTTTCGCTCGCCCCCACGACTTCATTCGGGTGGGCGAGGGACGGCTCGCCTACTGGCGGTTCGGCTCGGGTCCCGACGTCGTCCTCATCCACGGGTGGCCGGTACATGCCGCGACATTTCGCAAAATCGTTCCCGCGCTCTCCAAACAGTTCGCTCTCCACCTCTTCGATCTGCCGGGCTCAGGGCAGACGCAGTGGAGCGGCCGGATCGACTTTCCATCCCATGTCGCGGCCGTGAGGGAAGCGGTCGATGCCCTCGGCCTGACCCGCCACGCCATTCTTGCGCACGACAGCGGAGGCGTTACCGCGCGCCTGCTCGCCGCCGCCGACCCGCGGGTTCTTGGGCTGATTCTCGGGAACACCGAGATTCCTGGCTATCATCCTCCGGTCGTTAAGCTCTACGCTTGGATTTCAAAGCACCCGAGCCTGAGCGCGCTTGTCTTGGCAAGCATGCGTATCCGCGCTGTCCGCCGATCGCCGCTGGGCTTCGGTGGCGTTTTCACCGACCCCGCATACGCCGACGGCGAGTTCGGCGAACTTTTCGTGCGGCCGCTGCTGGGGTCGAAAGAGTGGGCGGAAGCTCAGTTGGAGCTCTTCCGTAATCTGGACTTCGCCATGCTCGATGGTCTTGCCGCGGTGCATCGCCGGATCCTCGCCCCCGTGCTTTGTATTTGGGGTACCGATGATCGGTTCTTCCCGATCGAGAAGGCTCGGCGGATGCTAGAGCAGTTCGCAGGAGGTGCCGAGCTCGTTGAGATCGAGCACGCTAAGCTATTCGCGCATGAGGACCATCCGGATGCTTTCGCTTCATACGCGGCAAAATTCCTGACCAGGTGTTTCGCGTCCAAGGGATCCGGCTCATCCACTATGGCCGTGGGCGAATCGACGAAGCTGCCGGCAGAGCAGAACTCGAACACTTAGCAAGGGTGATTGAGCGCTGTGCTTCGAGCGGGCCTGGAAACCATCATCTCCGGTTTAGATGTCTCGGCGTGCTGCGGGCCGAGGTGCTTTCATCCCGCGTCCTCGCCGTCGTAATAGCCGGCAGAGCTCGACTCGAAGGATAGGTGTCGAATCCAGGTCTCGCCTTTCATCGCCGCTTGGTACGAGGCACCGGCCATGGCTCCGATCTTCTTCGAATCCGGGTAGCCCACCACTTCGGCGTTGGCCAAAGTCGAAAAGCTCAGGTAGCGAAGCGGGACGCTGCCCGTATTGCTGACGATGTGCGCGTGCTCCGGGCCGGTGGGGAAGGTGACGTAATCGCCCGTGCGGACGCGAACCGCGGCATCGCCGATGCGGACCGTTCCGTCGCCCTCGAGGACAAACAATGACTCTTCGTTGGCGCAGTGAAAATGCCGCGGGAAAGCCGATCGGCCGGGAGGCACCTCGTACCAGCTGCAACCAATGCCGCGGGCGCCGGTCGGGCCGGACAGATTCTTTGCCGTCGCCCCGAATCGGGACCCGCCGCTGATGGATCGAGAACTGGCCTCGATGAGGTTGATGACCTGGGGATGTCGCCTTTCTTGTGCCATGGATTCGCCTCCTCAATTCAATTGGATGAACAACTAGCGCTGCAGGCGAAGCGCTTCAACCTTCTGGTGGCGCCGCGGAGCGGACCGCGGCTCCAACGTTCTTCGGCTCTAATTCATGAGTCGCGGATGCTGATTGACCTGAATCCCTGCCGTGCCTCGAGTGGATGACGATACATTTTTAGTCCCGCCGTATCGGTCGCCGGCTCTGCCGGCTCGGGAGGTCAAATGGTCGAGGCGCGAAAATCGTTGGCAGGTTACGCTCTATCCCTGTTGCGCATCTTTGCCGGATTCACGTTTTCCCTGCATGGATTTCAGAAGCTGCTCGGCTTTTTTGGCGGACTGGGAGGGAGCGGAGCGAAGGCGGTCTTCCCCACGCTGAGCTGGTTCGCAGGATTTCTTGAGCTGGTGGGCGGCCTGCTGATCCTCGTCGGGCTCTTCACCAGGCCGGTCGCCTTCATTCTCGCCGGAGAGATGGCCGTCGCTTATTTCAAGGCGCATTTCGTCCGGGGATTTTGGCCCATTAAGAATGGCGGCGAGCTCGCGGTGCTTGTATTGCTTCATTTTTCTGTACCTATCGACCGTCGGCGGCGGGCCGCTGAGCCTGGACCGCCTGCTCAGAAAAAAAGGAGCCGGCCACTGAAATCGACCAGCGACAGTTGCAAGCCGCGCCTCGGCGCATTAGAGAGTCACGCCGAGCCGTGCGGTGGGGCGTGCGGTTTCCTGGACGGTTGCCCCGGGTCGTGAGTGATGCTGCTTTCGAGGGTCGTAACATTGCGCGCGCGAGCCCGTCGCGACCTCGGGGCAGCGTTTTTCCGAATTCGCATCGGCCGCGGCGCTTAGCCATTCAACTGCTGGCGCTGTTCGGCGGCATCTCGGTGGTCGGCGGTGCCTTGGAGATGCGGACGTCGAGCCTGGAGTCATGGTTCTTCTGGCGCTGGAGCTCGGCGCTCGATTACGGCGTCGAACCCGGCCCAAGCCAGCAGATTGCATTTCCGGTCTCCGGACCCTTTGACGAGCGCCGGGGTTACACCAGGCTTCCGCTGTTCCGCGACCGCCTCGAGGCCCACGGATTTCAAATCAGCGAGCAGGCGCGGCAGGCTCCGGGACTGGCCCGCCTCGTCAATTTGGGGATCGCTCCCCCTTTCCGCGAGCCCTCGACCGCGGGGCTCACCATCCACGGCGCCGACGGCAGCGCGCTTTACGATGCCAGCGCAAACAGCCGTACCTTCCGGCGCCTCGAGGATGTTCCACCCCTGATCATCCAATCGCTGCTCTTCATCGAGAATCGCCGCATCGATGATCGCGCGGGTCGGCAGGAGAATCCGGCCATCGATTGGCCGCGATCGTCCAAGGCTCTCATTTTGTACACGGGCCGCGGACTCGGCCTCAACCTGCGACTCGAGGGCGGCAGCACGCTGGCCACGCAGCTCGAGAAATACCGCCATTCGTCCGGAGGTCGCACGCTTTCGCCGGTGGAGAAAGTGCAGCAGGTGGTCGCGGCGAGCCTCAAGGCGTATCACGCGGGCCGCGACACGCGGGAGCGGCGCGCCGAGATCATCCTTGACTACCTCAATACGATGCCGATGGGCGCCTTGCCCGGCGTCGGTGAGGTTCACGGCCTGGGAGACGGTTTGGGCGCCTGGTTCGAAATGGATCTGGCCGATGTTCGGTCCGCGCTCGAGCGACCGCAGGCCGATTTGAAAACGGCGCGCGCCTACAAGCACGTCCTGGCGCTGCTGTACTCGGTTCACGCCCCGACTCGCTACCTGCTGATCGACCGGCGCTCACTCGAATCTCGGGTCGATGCCTATGCGCGCTTGCTGCACTCCGCCGGCGTGATCGACGCGCAACTGCTCAAGCTCGTGCAACAGGTGCCGCTGGAATTCCCGCGGCGCTCAGCGCCGGACAAACCGCGCTTCGTCGAGCGCAAGGCGATCAATGCCGTGCGTTCAGAGCTTGCGGAGCTTCTGGGCGTTCCGAACCTGTATGACCTCGACGGGTTGCACCTGCAAGCGGACAGTACAATCGACGGAGGGCTGCAGCGGGAAATGACTCAACTTCTGAGCCAGCTCGCGTCGCCGAAATTCGTCGCCGCCCGCGGTTTGCGCGAGCCGCGGATCCTGGAGCGAGGAGATCCCCGCGGCGTGACTTATAGCCTTCTGTTGCTCGAGTCGCGGCCCGAGGGGAACTTCGTGCGGGTACATGCGGACACACGAGACGGACCGTTCGACGTCAACGGCGGGATGAAGCTCGAGCTGGGAAGCACGGCGAAGCTGCGCACGCTGGCGCACTATCTGGAATTGGTAGCGGAGCTCCATGACGAGCTGTCGCCGCTGGACGCTGGCGCGCTCGACCGCCGGGCTGCTCTGGCGCGGGACCCGCTCAGCCGCTGGGCAATCGCTACCCTGCGCGAGCACCCGCGTCTGCACCTCGACGACTTGCTGAGCAAATCGCTGGAGCGAGAGTATTCCGCCAGTCCGGCGGAGGTGTTCTTTACCGGCGGCGGCAAGCATCAGTTTCGCAACTTCGACGCTGGAGACAACGGGCATGTGATCAGCGTGCGCAACGCCGCCGTCCAATCCACGAATCTCGTCTTCATTCGCTTGATGCGCGACGTCGTGCGGTTCCACGAAGCTCGACTGCCCTACGACGCCAAGGCCGTTCTGGAACGCAGCGACGATCCCGTTCGACAGAATCTGCTCAGCCAGATCGCTGACGAGGAGTCGGAGCGCGTTCTCGCCCAAGCCTTCCGTCGATACCGAAGCTTGAGTTCGTCGGAAATCCTGGCGCGGCTGCTAGGCCGGCGCCAGCGCTCCAACCGCCAGCTGGCGATCGTCTTCTACGCTTGGCACGCGGACGAGCCTTTGCCCCCCGGGGTTGTCGCCAGCGCACTGGCGAGCTGGCTGCAGGCTCACGGCGGCGAGGCGACGAAGGCCGAGGTGGAAAAGCTCCAGCGCGCGTTCGGCAATCCGCGGCTGACGATCGCCGACTTCGGTTATCTGCTGAGTCGCCACCCGCTCGAGGTGTGGTGCGCGCGCGAGCTGGCGCGCGATCCAGGCATTGACTGGCCCGAGTTGCTCGAGCGCAGCGCTTCGGCGCGGCGCATCGCCTCGGCGTGGCTGTTCAAGACCCGCAACCGCAAGGCGCAGGACTTGCGGCTGCGAATCCGGATCGAGCGCGACGCGTTCGCGCAAATGACGCCCTATTGGCGCGAGCTCGGCTTCCCGTTCGACGAGCTCGTGCCCTCGTATGCGACGGCGATCGGCAGCTCCGCCGATCGACCGATGGCGCTCGCCGAGCTCATGGGTATCATCGTCAACAACGGCCACCGGCGTCCGACGATCGACGTCAGCCGGCTGAGCTTCGGGTTGCGCACGCCCTATCACACGGTGTTCGAGGTGCAGCCCCGCGAGGATCAACAGGTGATGCGCGCCGAGGTCGCGCTCCTGTTGCGCAGAGTATTGGCCGAGGTCGTCGAGCGCGGCACGGCGCGGAGGGTAAGTCACGCGTTCGTTGACGAGAAAGGCGCGCCCATTCGCATCGGCGGCAAGACCGGCTCGGGAGACAATCGCAATGAGCGCTTCGACAGTGGAGGTCAGCTCCTCTTTTCGCGCGTCACCAGCCGCACGGCAGGATTCGTGTTCTACCTTGGGGAACGCTGGTTCGGCGTGATCACTTCTTCGGTGTCGGGTCCGCAAGCCGCCGGCTACGGATTTACGAGCTCGCTGCCGCTTGCTGTCCTCAAGCTGATGGCGCCGTCGCTCAGCGCCAAGGTCGGCGCGGGGGTTGAAAGCCCGATCAACTCAGCTGCGCTGACGAGGTAACCGGCAAACACTTGTGCGAAGAGGTCCGCCGGCTCGCGGCAGGGCCGGCGCGTCGCGAGAGAGCTATCGAGGAAGGCCAAGGGATCGAGCGCTTCCGCCTCATTTGTAACGCACGGCATAGCGAACATGCGTGACATGCGGAGAGTGTTTCGCATCGACGATCTCGATGGAGAAGCGCCGCTTGTCCATGCCGTGGAACAAAGGCACGCCCTCGCCCAAGAGGACGGGCGCGTAGTGGATCTGGAGCTCATCGACCAGACCGGCGTTCAGGTATTGTCGGATGACGTCGGCGCCGCCGGAGATCCGAACGTCTTTCGAACCCGCCGCCGAGCGCGCGAGCTCCAGCGCCCTGTAGATTCCGTCGTTCACGAAGTGAAACGTCGTGCCCCCTTTGCGCTCCCACGGGCTTCGGCGCTCGTGCGTGAGGACGAAGACCGGAGTGCGGAATGGCGCGTTCTCGGGCCAGTTGGCTTCTCCCTCCTCGAACATCCGCTTGCCCATCACGTGAGCGCCGGCGCGTTCGAACGTCGCCGCAACGTTGCGGTTATCGTCCCCCGTCTCGCCATCGTCGCCGAGCTCGAGGATTTGCCGAAACTTCTTCTGCAGGAACATCCACTGATGGATCTCGATTCCGCCGTCCCCGAGCGGATTGCGCGGTCCGCGATTCGGACCGGCCACGAAACCGTCCAGCGATATTCCAACGTCGACGAATACTTTGCTCACAAGCTCTCCCGGGTCGCGCTTTCGGCTAATTATCCGCCGGACTTGCTCTGCGCACCATGCCGCGAGATTGATTCGTTCCTTTACGCCTTCGCGTATTTGATCAGCTGGAAGGTGACGCCCTGCGGAGAGGTGAGGACGCAGTAGCGACCGATTCCGGGAATGTCCGTCGGCGGCATGCAGACCTTGGCGCCTAGATCGGCGGCCTTGTGCGCTGCCGCGTCGGTGTCGTCCGCATTGAAGAAGGTCGCCCAGTGCGGCGGCATCTTCATCTGCGGTGGACACTGCAGCATGCCGCCGACGTAGGTTCCGCCTCGCTTGAACGTCGTGTAGCTCATGCCGGGCGGTGTTACCACCTCTGGCTCCCAACCGAAGAGCTTCGAGTAGAACGCGGTCGCGCGCTCGACGTCGGTGGTGCGCGATTCGAACCAGCTCGGCGCGCCGTGCAGGCGATTGTCGACGTCAGTCCCGAGGTGCTTCTTCGGTTCCCACACGTCGAACTGCGCCCCGTTTGGATCGGTGCAGACGGCCATGCGCCCGGCGTCCATTACGTCGAACGGCGGCCGCGCGGTGCCGCCGAGCTTGGTCACCTGCTCGTAAGTCCGGTCGGCGCTTTCCACCTTCACCGACACGCCGATGAACGCCGGCGTCCCGGGAGGCGTGTTGGGGCCGTTTTGATCCCAGAGAGCGCCGATGTTCCGCCCGCCGACTTGCGCGGTGTAACCATGCATGCTCGGCACCTCGCTGAACGTCCAGCCCAAGAGCGAGCCGAAGAACTGGCATGCCTCCGCCGGCCGCGGGGTGATCATGTTGAACCAACAGAACTCGCCCGGCCTGCGCACGCCCGTTGCGACTGACGACGCGACGACCTTTCATAAGACTTTCTCGACTTCCATGTCTTCTCCTTTTTGTTCCTGACCAAAACGATCGGCATGCCCGAGGACGAACGGGCCCGTCGCCGGCCGACAACCGAACGAACTTTTTTTGCCTGTCGGCTGCGGCGATACTCGTTCGTCCTTAGAAAGAGAGGACCCGTGCTCTACGCCATCCTTTGTTACGATTCCGAAGACGAAGTCGGCGCTTGGACGAAAGAGCAAGACGACGCTGCGATCGCCAAGCTCGACGTCGTCAAGCAGAAGCTGAGAAAGCAAGGCCGGCTGGGGCCGACGGTCCGCCTGCTGCCGACGACCGCCGCGATCACCGTTCGGAAGGGAAAGGAGCCGATCGTGATCGACGGACCCTTCGCCGAGACGAAGGAGCAGTTGCTGGGCTTCTACATCGTCGACTGCGCGTCGCTGGAGCAGGCGATCGAGACCGCGGTGGAGCTGGGGCGCGCTTCGAGCTCGCTCGGCGCTTACGAGATCCGGCCGATTCGCGCGTTTCATCCCTCAAGCATCGCGACGTGAACGAGGTAGCCTCCATCGATGCGGCCCTCCTCGGCGCGCGGCCGTACGCGATCGGCGCGCTGTTGCGTCACTTCGGCGAGCTGGGTACGGCGGAGGAGGCGTTTCAGGAGGCTTGCCTGCGCGCGCTTCAGACCTGGCCCTCGAAGGGCCCACCGCGCGACCCGGCGGCGTGGCTCATCTTCGTAGGCAAGAACGCGGCGCTCGACCGACTCCGCCGCAGCAAGAAGGAGGAGACGCTCCCCGGCGACGACGCGCTCTCAGACCTGGACGATGCCGAGGCGCGCATGGCCGCTCAGCTCGACAACGGGCACTATCGCGATGACATCTTGCGCCTGCTCTTCATCTGTTGCCATCCGGATCTCCCGGGGACACAGCAGATCGCGCTTGCGCTGCGAATCGTGAGCGGCCTCTCGGTGGAGCAGATCGCGCGCGCGTTCCTCGTTGGCGAGGCGGCGATGGAGCAGCGGATCACGCGGGCGAAGCGTCGCGTCGCCGCCGCGGACGTGCCCTTCGAGCCGCCCGACGCGGCCGCCAGAGCCGCGCGCCTATCCGTGGTCGCGACGGCGATCTACCTGCTCTTCAACGAGGGCTACTCCGCGACGGGCGGCACCGCCCATGTCCGTGAGCCCCTGTGCGACGAGGCGATCCGGTTGTCGCGGCTGTTGCTGCGCCTTTTTCCCGGTGATCCGGAGATCATGGGGCTCACCGCTCTGCTGCTCTTTCAGCACTCGCGCACGCCGGCGCGGCTCGACGCGGACGGTGCAATTGTGCTGCTCGAGGATCAGGACCGCCGGCTTTGGAAGCGAGAGTTTATCACCGAGGGGCTGGCGCTGCTCGACAAGGCGACGCGCCACCGTCAGCCGGGGCCCTTTCAAGTGCAGGCAGCGATCGCGGCGATGCACTCCCGCGCCGCCCGTTCCGAGGACACCGATTGGAACGTGATCGACGCGCTCTACGCTACGCTCGAGCGCCTCCAGCCATCGCCGGTGGTTACGCTCAACCGCGCGGTCGCGGTGTCGAAGGTGCGCGGCGCCGAGGCGGCGCTGGCGATGATCGAGCCGCTTGGACCGCAGCTCGCCGGTTATTTCTACTTCTTCGGCTTGAAGGGCGCCTTGCTGCTTCAACTCGGGCGGGACGCTGAAGCGCGCACCGCCTTCGACCGTGCAATCGCGCTCGCCAATACGCCGGCGGAGGCGGCGCATATCCGCATGCAGCTCGATCGATTGGCGAAGCGCTGACGGAGAGCTCTGCGCTTAGCGGTCGCACCGGCACAAAACGCCCGCATGTTCGGCGAACGCGTCGAGAGCCGCCCGCTTGCCGCGAAGGGGCAGCCTACGCGAAGGAGTAGCTCAATCTGTTGACGTCCAACGCAGGACGTGAGGAGTTTGCGCGGAGCAGCACGCGCACGTTCACGAGGATGAGAATCGCTTGAACCAGGAACCCTGTGACTATTCGCGCGGGCAGCCCAACCTCTGGGAGGCCGGGTCCTAGCGGCGCGACGATGTTGAGCGCGAGCCAGACGAACACCAGCGTTGCAGTATTCGGCCATGTGAATCGAAGCTCGGCGATGACCAGAATCAGCAACCACAGTGTGCCGACAACAGCATAGACGTCCGGCGCGAATGGACTGAGGAAGCTCGCCAGATTGAGCAGCGCGAGCCAGGTCTGCGCCTGGTGCAAACGGGATGAAGCAACGTCGTCCGCCGCGCTGGTAGACCGCACAGAGAACGCATGCCGCAGCCGCACAAACAACCCGACGAGGAGAAGGAGGTACAGCACTCGGACCGTCTGGAACGCTCCGAAACCGAGACCCGTCAAACCCAAGGCCCTCAACTTGGGAACGACGGCGGTGACCCCGTAGTTTAACGCGGCAACCTTCGAGCCGAACGGGGTCATCGCGATCAAGATCGGGCCGTGGAGGGGGAAGGACAACTGAGGCATCTCATACTGAAAAAATGCCTGGAATGGCGCCCAACCAAACCAAAGCACCGTCGCCACTAACAGCAACGCGCTCCAGGCGAACACCCACGCGACGGCTCGCCAGCGCCTTTGAAATGCCAACCAGAGAACGAGAATGCCGGGAAAGAGTTTGCTCGCAGCGACAAACGCCAAGAGCGCCGCCCCGAACACCGGCATTTCTGACTCGATCAGGATCATCGCCAGCAAGGAGACGGCAAAACCGATGATTTGGAAATTGCCGATCTGCAGCGTCATTCCTGTCGGCACCGCGGCGAGCAACAATCCGCTGAGCATCAGTACCGTCCGACCGTGGCGGCCGGTTATCCATCGCGCGGCGACGACCACGGCTATGAGGACGACGAGGATATCCAAAGCGAACCAAAGGCGACGAAAGTGGTCGAAGTCGGCGGTGATTCCAAGCATCAACCGGGGCAGGAGCAAAAATTGCGGCGGATACAAATAGCCGTCGATTGTGAACCGGCTCAGCCTGCCCCTGTAGAGCATCTCGTCGTAAAGATTGGGCACTCGGGCTTGACCCAGCTTTGCCGCTTGGAAGTAGGCGGTGACGCAGGAATGCTGAACGTAAAACTCGTCGAATGGATATACCGCGGCGCTTGTTCGGCTCGGGTCTAGTGCGAACACGGTTAACCGAGCAACCTGTAGCGCCGCGAGTGCGGCGAAGATGATGCTGACGACGCGAATGGACTGTTCGCGGGTGGTCAAGTCGGCGGGAGCATATACCAGCGCAACCGGCGACATAGCGAAAGGACAGCAATGGTTATTTGGGTCTTTCGTCAGCTGAAAGCATGGTTGGGACCCAGCGTCACCGCGCGAGAGCTCATTTACAATCCGCCTGGGCAAACGGACTGCGCCCAATGCCGGCCTGGCCAGTGCGGAACACTTGGAAGGCCGTGCATAGGAGTTGACTGGTTGTGGGCAACGACCTGGTTGCCTTTGATTGCTCAAGCCGCCGAAATCATTCAGATACATTTTCGGACCACGAAAAATTTGTTGCCTCAAGACTGTCAAAACCTATGAAGAGGTTCGCGGTCACATCGGCAAGGCCTCGTTCGTCCTTGCTATGACGGAGTACGACGAGGGGATGTGACCGATGGTCGATAACAATTGGTTAGCGGAGCGATTCGAGGCCCAGACGACGCACCTGCGGGCGGTGGCCTATCGGATGCTGGGCTCGATGACTGAAGCGGAGGACGCAGTCCAGGAAGCCTGGCTCAGGCTAACCCGATCCGAGACGAGCGCCGTCGAAAACCTGGGCGGATGGCTGACGACAGTCGTAGCCCGGATTTGCCTGGACATGCTGCGCTCGCGCAAGTCGCTGCCCGAGGAGCCTCTGAGCTCCGACGTGCCAGAGTCGATCGCGAGCCGCAAGGACGCGATTCAGCCCGAGACCGAAATGCTTATGGCCGACTCGGTGGGTCTGGCGCTGCTCGTGGTGCTCGAGACGCTCTCGCCCGCCGAACGGGTCGCGTTCGTGCTGCACGACATGTTCGACCTGCCCTTCGACGAAATCGCCCCCATCGTGGGCCGGTCGCCGACTGCAGCGAGGCAGCTCGCGAGCCGCGCACGCCGCCGAGTCCACGGAGCGTCTGCTGTTTCCGACGCTGATTTCACGCGCCAGCGAGAAGTCGTCGACGCGTTTCTCGCTGCCTCGCGCGGCGGCGACTTCGGCGCGCTTCTAGCGGTCCTCGACCCAGAAGTTGTCCTCCGAGCCGATAGCGCGGCCGTTCAGACGGCCGCGGCGAACAGAGGCCGCGGTGCCCCGGAGCTGTCGAGCGAGGTCCGCGGCGCGCGCGCGGTGGCCGATACGTTTAAGGGGCGTGCCGGGGCTGCACAATCTGCTCTGGTCAACGGAGCCGTCGGAGCCGTGTGGGCTCCCGGTGGACAGCCGCGCGCTGCACTCAGCTTTAATATCCAGCACGGGAAGATTGTCGAAATCGAAATTGTCGCGGATCCCGCGCGCCTCCACGAGCTCGATATCGCGGTCCTCAGCGACTGAGCAACCAAAACCCTCAGCTCAGGCCAATCAATCAGCCGCTATAAAAGACAAATGGGCCCGGCGGGGACGCGCCTGCAAGCTAAGTCAGTGTTGCCTTCAGCTGAATCTCAGTTCCAGCCAACGCTTTTGATACTGGACAATTTTGTTTGGCATCCAGCCTGGCAGATCGAACGCAAACCAAGCGCGCTACTCTTTCACGCGATGCTTGATGAACGCTCCCTTCTCCAGCTCCTCGAACGCGGTGCGCAGCTCTTCCTGGGTGTTCATCACGATCGGACCGTACCAGGCGATGGGCTCCCGTATCGGTCGGCCGGAGATCAATAGAAACCGCACCGGCTCCCCTTCTGCGGACACGGTGACGGAATCGCCGTCGGTGAAGGAGACCAGGTGCCGGTCGGAGATAAGTCGATCTCGTTTCTCACCGATGTACCGGTCTGCCACGGCCTCGTAGCTGTAAGGATCTCTTTGATCGCAGAACACGCCCTTGCCGCTGATCACGTAGGCGAACACCGTGTGCCCTCGCGGAGTCCGGTGAGAGAACGTCTTTCCTGCGGGAAGGCTCACGTCGAGGTACTCGGGGCTCGTCACCACGTCCTGCACTGGCCCGGTGACGCCCGCGATCTGGCCCGCCACGACCCTGACCGAGGCGCCGCCCGGGTCGGTAACGGTGGGGATCTTCGAGCTCGGGATCCCGCGATAACGCGGCTCCATCATCTTGTTTGACTTGGGAAGATTCGCCCAGAGCTGGAATCCGTACATCGCGCCCTGCGCGTCGCCCTCGGGCATCTCCTGGTGGACGATGCCACTGCCGGCCGTCATCCACTGCACGTCCCCGGGGCCGATGACGCCGCGATTCCCGAGGCTGTCCTTGTGCTCGACCTTACCCCGCAGCACGTAGGTGATCGTCTCCATGCCCCGATGAGGATGCCAAGGGAAGCCCTTCGCATAATCCGCTGGACGATCCGACCGGAAGTCATCGAGCAGGAGAAACGGATCGTACTGCTCCGGCGGACCGAAGCCGATCGCCCGGTGGAGGTGGACGCCAGCGCCCTCGACTGTCGCGCGACTCTTGATGACCTGCCGGATGCGTCTCTTCTCTTCCATCGTCTTTCCCTAATTCTGAACCGGGCCATCCGCTGGCCGTTATCCGCTATCTAGAACACCTTGGCGTAGGTCACTCCAATGAAATCGCGCCGGATGTTCAAATGGAGCGGGATGGGTTCCGGGTCCTTTGACGACGGGCGCACGTGAATGGCGTAAACGAGAAAAGCCGAGCCGGCGCCGATGCCCGCCCCGACGAGCACGTCCGTGGCATAGTGTTGATCGCTCATAATCCGAAGAAGACCGGTAGTAGCAGCCGCCGCAATCGCGACTCCACAAGCGCCGCCATCCAAGAAGTCATTCCCATACAAATGGAGCTTGAGGTGCTGCAAGCATCTTAAGGTAGCAGCGGTGCTCGTAATTATCGCGTGCCCACTGAAGAAACTGAAATTTGGGCCCGAAGAAGTGCAATCTGGAAGAGTGGGATTAGTTTCACACTCACGCACGAACGGGCGTTGTCGGCCAGCGATGCGCTTGGTGGATGTATCAACGAACGCGCTCAGGGTAATCGCCTCGGCATCCAAAACAAACATTTGCCACGCCAAATCCCAGCGTTGGTGGCCTATCCCAGTGATGATCACCGCATCGACGAGGAATGGTAGGGTGCCGATTCCAACAAGAAGATAGTCGCTGATGCTTGACGCGTGCGATCTCGCTGCGGACGATTCAAGTCGCAGAGCGTTTCGCACCCCGTCATCAAAGAGGATGCCCCCGGTCCAGTGTGGGCTATCCAGACTGATGGTGCTGATTCCAATCGTGGCTAACCCGACGGCTGGAATGGCCACCAGCTGCCATGTGTGCACCGGAGCCCAGTCCTTGAGGGAGTAGAATTCAGGCTCTGAGTCTGCGCGGCTTGCGGCGGGAATCAGGGTGAAGAGCATCAGGCCAAGCGCTGCGGTGGAAATCCTCGAAGAAGAGCGCGCCGCTGGCATATGCAATCTCAGTCTTCCGGTCGTTCCAATCCAACGATGCGGAAACGGTTCGGCCCTGTTTGATAGAGATAGATTCGAACGGGGGATTCGCGAGCCTGACCGGGATACGAGGCCTGGATCTCGGCGACCGCATACAACGGATGGGCGTCCGATGCCTCAGAAGCGTTGGGCAGCTCGGCACACGCTTCACCTTGTCCGTTGGACCGAACCGAAATGTCGCGAGCTGACGTTGAATTAAAGGAAACTCGTCCCTTGTACTGACGTCCGTCCTTTGCCGTCGCTTTGGGAAGCAAAGAGAGATCCCGCAGACAAAGCTTTGTCGTTGCATCGCCCTGCGCCAGTCGCGGCTCGCTCAAGGGCGACAGTCTGGTGAGCCAACGCTGCAAAATTTTGTCTCGACGCGATTTCAAAATGCGACTCGCCTCGGAGGCAACGATTGGGTTCGTAAACTGACCTTGCTTGACGGCAGCATCGATATGCTCGTCGGTGAATCGAGCGACGATCCGCGTCATCCAGGCGGCGTCGCGTTCGGTCATCCGGCTGAAGGCCGCATTGGGAAAGCCGTCGT
The DNA here is from genome assembly GCA_035262305.1 of Myxococcaceae bacterium. Classification (GTDB taxonomy): domain Bacteria; phylum Myxococcota; class Myxococcia; order Myxococcales; family Myxococcaceae; genus DATFTC01. The sequence continues at coordinate 27,219 of DATFTC010000192.1, forward strand.
GCCATTCATCGGGGACGAACTGAGAGTCGTCGTCGAAATACCCGAGGGTGACTCCCGCGGGCCCGAAGTGCACCTTCTCCCACGGACGTTCAACGACGCCGAAGGTGACGAAGTCTCGACCGACGTGCGCAAAGTCGAAGTAATAAGAATACCCCAATCGGCGGGACATCGCGTCGATCGGCCACAGGCTGCCGAGGGTATCTCCCCAGTCGATGAGGTAGTGCTTGACGAAGCCGCCGCCCGGCGCCTCTACAAAGGTTGCCAGCGTATTCCCGTCTCGGGAGTCGAAGTGGTTCAACCAT